>NZ_CAMLJP010000102.1 GCF_946480385.1 uncultured Azospirillum sp. | reverse complement strand
CGCTGGAACCGGTCATAGGCACCGAGCGCGTAGCCGCCGGTGGCGACGAAATCCAGCACGTCGTCGAACTCGTCGCGCGTCATCGCGGCATAGGGGGCGGCGGAGACCACCTCCTCATACAGCTCGTCCGGCAGGAAAGGCGCGGCGCAGGCCATGCCGAGCAGATGCTGGGCCAGCACGTCCAGCCCACCCGGCCGCGGTGCCTCGCCGTCCAGCGTGTGGTCCTGCACCGCCTCCAGCGCGGCGCGGCATTCCAGCACCTCGAAGCGGTTGGCGGGGACCAGCAGGGCACGGCTGGGCTCGTCCAGCCTGTGGTTGGCGCGGCCGATGCGCTGGACCAGCCGGCTCGACCCCTTGGGCGCGCCGATCTGCACCACGAGGTCCACCGCCGCCCAGTCGATGCCGAGATCGAGCGACGAGGTTGCCACCACCGCCCGCAACTCTCCGCGCGCCATTGCACCCTCGACCTTGCGGCGCTGTTCCACCGCCAGCGAGCCGTGGTGCAGCGCGATCGGCAGATTGTCGTCATTGACCCGCCACAGCGCCTGGAACACCAGTTCGGCCTGGGCGCGGGTGTTGACGAACAGCAGGGTGGTGCGCTGGCGGCGGATGCGCTCGTAAATCTCCTTCATGGCGTGCATCGCCATGTGGCCGGCCCAGGGCACCCGCTCCTGCGAGGTCAGGATCTCCACCTCCGCCTGCGCGCCGCTGCGACCCATCACAAGCCGAACGTCGTCGGAGTCGCTTCCGTCATACCGGCCATGGCGCGACAGCCAGGCCAGCAGCCGTTCCGGCTCCGCCACCGTGGCCGACAGTCCGACCCGGCGGGCGGCGGGGGCGAGGCGCGACAGCCGGGCCAGACCCAGCGCCAGCAGGTCGCCGCGCTTGGTGCCGGCCAGCGCATGCAGTTCGTCGATGATGACGCAGCGGAGAGTGCGGAACAGCCGGTCGGCGTCGGTGTAGGACAGCAGCAGCGCCAGACTCTCCGGCGTCGTCATCAGCATGTGCGGCGGATGGGTGCGCTGTCGCTTGCGCTTGGCCTCCGGCGTGTCGCCGGTGCGGGTTTCCGCCCGGATCGGCAGCCGCATCTCGGCGATGGGCTGTTCGAGGTTGCGCTGGATATCGACCGCCAGCGCCTTCAGCGGCGAGATGTAGAGGGTATGCAGCCCCTCGCGCGGGCGTTCGGCCAGTTCGATCAGCGACGGCAGAAAGCCGGCCAGCGTCTTGCCGCCGCCGGTGGGCGCGATCAGCAGGGCGCTTTCACCCCGTTCCGCCGCCTCCACCATCGCGACCTGATGCGGGTGCGGCGTCCAGCCGCGCGACCGGAACCACGCGGCGACGTTGGGCGGAATCAGGGCGGGGGAGGGTGCATCCATGGCGGTCGGACTGTAACGGAACGCCTGGAACGGAGGAAGAACGAATTGGAGCGGGCAGCCTGCTGCATGGTCGCTGAAATGTGAGGGTCACCGCCGGCGGCTTGGCAGGTCACCAGCGCTGACCCGCGGGCACCTCGATTTCCTTCAATCCCAGAGCGGCGGCCATTTCCTTTCGGGTGGCCAGCCGGATGTCCCTGACCATCAGGAAACCCCGGATCATTGCGCCAATCCCGTACGCACCGGCCTCGTTGGACTTGACGATCACCTGCGTCGGATGACGGGTTTCGCCCTTGAAATCTTCCGATTCGAAATTGATGAAATTGTCAGGGTTGGCGACGACCGTCGTGTAATGCTCTCCGAAATCAAAAGCGAGCAAAATTCTGTCTTTCATAATTCCCTTGCCGGGCCGATAAGCACTGTCCTTGTCAAAGACCCAGAACGCCTTATCCGATGAACGGCCGCCATAGGAATATGTCAGCTTCTTACTTTTGTAATTCGGGATGTCAGGCGAATTGGCATCCGTCCAGCGGTAGACATAGGTCATGACATCCCCTATTGCTTAGTGACGCATGCCACGATTAGGCAGGGGATAACCTTTGGTATGCAACCATTATGAACTGTGCTGAATCGCTTTGTTCAGCGTCGAGGTTATTTCTCCAACGCAGCAAGTCTAATGAAGGGCATGCTAATCGGTCGCCTTCTTCACCCCAAAGCAATGCTCCGGCCCCGGGAAGGCGCGGCTGCGCACCTCGGCGGCGTAGGTCGCAGCGGCTTCGCCGACCGTTTCGCCCAGATTGGCGTAGCGCTTGACGAATTTCGGCCGGAAGGCGCCGAACAGGCCGAGCATATCGTCGGTGACCAGCACCTGTCCGTCGCAGGCCGGCGAGCCGCCGATGCCGATGGTGGGGATCGCCACCTCTTCGGTGATGCGGCGGGCCAACGCCTCCATCGTGCCTTCGATCACCAGCGTGAAAGCGCCGGCCTCGGCAATGGCGCGGGCGTCGGCGGCGATCCGTTCGGCGGCTTCGGCATCGCGACCGACCGCCTTGTAGCCGCCAAGCGTGTTGACGGATTGCGGCGTCAGCCCGACATGCCCCATCACCGGAATGCCACGGGCGGTCAGAAAGGCAACCGTCTCCGCCATCTCCTGCCCGCCTTCCAGCTTGACCGCCTGGGCGCCGGTTTCCGCCATCACGCGGGCCGAGGCGCGGAAAGCGGCCTCCTTGCTCTCCTGATAGCTGCCGAAGGGCAGATCGACGACGACGCAGGCGCGTTCCGACGCGCGGACCACGGCGGCGCCATGGGCAATCATCATGTCCAGCGTCACCGGCAGCGTGCTGTCCAACCCATAGACCACCATGCCCAGCGAATCGCCGACCAGCAGGATATCGACATGCGGATCGAGCAACCGGGCCACCGGAGCGGTGTAGGCGGTCAGGCAGACGATCGGCTCGCCCCCCTTGCGGGCGCGCAGCGCCGGGACCGAGTGGCGGGCGGTGAGGTTGGAAGCGCTCATGATCGGGTCTTTCCGAGGGCCGGCTGTTCGCTTGCTGATCGTTCAATACGCTGGTCTGGCAATACGCTTGACCGGCGGAGGGGTGAGGCAAACGAAATGGCGCAGATACACCAAAACCGCCCACGCGAGGATCGCGGGACGGTCGGGTGCAAGACACAAGGGGTCTTGGGCGCGCATCACACGCGCCCTTCGCAGTCGCTACGTGCGACCGACGATTAATAGCCCTCGCGTTCCATCCGCTTGCGGAGCAGCTTGCGGGTGCGACGCACCGCTTCAGCCTTCTCACGCGCACGCTTCTCCGAGGGCTTCTCGTAGTTGCGACGCAGCTTCATTTCACGGAAAATGCCCTCGCGCTGCATCTTCTTCTTCAGCGCGCGGAGGGCCTGATCGACGTTGTTATCTCGGACCAGAACTTGCACGTTTACCGTCACCCTTCCAAGTGTGCCGTGTTGCGCAAAGGCAACAAATAGGTATGCGCGGCGGGCGCACCCCTTGTGTGGGCGCAGTGTGTAGCATGCCCCACCGCCTTTGTGAAGGGGAGTCTTCGGCCCGCAAGCATAAGCCCGGCCGGAGCCACATGAATCGGTTGCTCCGGCCGCATTCACACTCCAGATATAGCGGCATGCCAGTGCTTCCAATCGCCCGGATGGGCAATCCCGTACTCCGCAAGATCGCGGAGCCCATCGCCGACCCGACCGATCCGGCAGTATGCCGGCTGGCGGCCGACATGATCGCCACCATGCTGGACGCCCCCGGAGTTGGGCTGGCCGCCCCGCAGATCGCGGAGTCGCGCCGGATCATCGTCTTCCGCGTCCCCGCCGACCGGGGCGAGGGGGAGGAGGTGGCGAACACCGTCCTGGTCAATCCTGTGATCGAACCGCTGACTGACGACATGGTCATGGGCTGGGAAGGTTGCCTGTCGATCCCCGGCCTGCGGGGGCTGGTGCCGCGCTATGCCCGCATCCGCTACCGTGGCTATGGGCTGGACGGCGCCCGGATCGAGCGGGAAGCGTCGGGATTCCATGCCCGCGTGGTCCAGCACGAGGTCGACCACCTGGATGGCGTGCTCTATCTTGATCGCATGGACGATCTGCGGCTCCTCGTCTGCACCGAGGAAATGCATCACCTCAACGCCGCGCTGGCCGCGGCAAAGGACGCGCCGACCCCCGCCTGAGGGTAAGCGCAGGGAGATTTGGCGATGAGCATCGACACGCTTCGCGACGAAATCCTGGTGGCCAGCCTGCCCAATGTCGTCTTCGACGGCTGGAGCCTGCAGGCTCTGCGCGACGGCACCGAGATGGCGGGGCACGAGCCGTCGGCGCTGCTGCGCGCCTTCCCCGGCGGCGTCACCGACGCGGTGGAGCATTTCGCCGACTGGGCAGACCGCCAGATGCTGGACCGCCTGGAAGCCCGGCCGCTGGCCGAGATGAAGGTGCGCGAGCGCATCTCTCTCGCCGTCCGCACCTATTTCGAGGTTCTGGAGCCCTATCGCGAAGCCAAGCGGCGGCAACTGTCCTATCTGGCGATGCCGCAGAACGTGGCGCTCGGCCTGCGGCTGCTCTACCGCACGGTGGACGCCATGTGGTTCGCCGCCGGCGACACCTCCACCGACTACAACCACTACACCAAGCGGGCGCTGCTGTCGGCGGTGGTCAGCTCCTCCACCTTCTATTGGCTGGACGACAAGTCGGACGACCATGCGGAGACCCGCGCCTTCATCGACCGCCGGCTGGCCGACGTGATGGCGGTGGGCAAGGCGACCTCGTCGGTCGGCAAGCTCGGCTCGATGCTGAACTTCCTCCCCAACCCCCTGCGCTTCGCCCGCCAGATGCGCCAACGCACCGCCGGCGCCCAGGCGAGCAACGCGACGATCCACATGGCGGACAATATCTGAGGGGGATCGCCCTCTCCCATCTCGGGAGGGGGCCTATTCCGCGACGGCGGGCTTTTTCCGCTTCGCCTTCGCGGCCTTCTTCGCCGCCGCGCGCAAGGCCGCCTCGAACCCGGACCGGGCCCAGGGCAGCAGTTCGTCGCGCTCATCCAGCGCCGAGTCGGGTGGCGGGTAGTAGGACAGGGTGGTCGGCTTGTCCGGCATCGGCCGGAAGGGCTCCAGCCCCAGTTCCGCGAAGGACGCGCGGTTCACGTCGTCGGCCTTGAAATACAGGATTTCGTCTGCGACCAGCGCGAAGGTCAGCCCGTCAATGGACAGGCCATAGCCGCCGAACATGCGGCGCACACGCAGATCGCCCAGCGGCGCCATCATCTCGCAGAGCGTGGTGACATACTCGCTGACCGGCTGGGCGGGCATTTTGGGAAACGGTTACTTCTTGCGGAAGGCGTCCAGGGCCACGACCTCGCCGCGCTTCGGCTCCTCGGCCGGGGCGGCTTCCTCCGCCTTTTCCTCGACGCGCTCGGCGGCGGGGCGGGGCGGCATGGTCGAGACTTCCGCCGATTCGGCGGCGGCCAGCGGCTGGAACTGCAGCGCGAAATTCACCGACGGGTCGGCGAAGGTCGTGATGGCGGCGAACGGAATCACCAGCCGCTCATGCACGTTGTTGAAGCTCAGCGTGACCTCGAAATGGTCGTCCGTCACGTCCAGACCGTAATACTGGAACTGCAGGACGATGGTCATTTCGTTCGGATACTGGGAGGCCAGGTAATCCGGGATCTCCACGCCGGGAAAACCGGTGCGGAAGGTCAGGTAGAAATGGTGATTGCCCGGCAAGCCGCGCTCGGCAACCTCGGTCAGCGCGTCGCGGACAACGCCGCGCAACGCGGTCTCGACCATGCGGTCATAGCGGAGCTGCTCTTTCGGCATGCTTGGGCGGGTCCCTGATAACGCGATCGGTCCGGCGTCCCGCCTTGGCCGAGGGCCGGCACGAAACGCTGGAAAAAGAGGTGTGGGCCTTCTGTTGCTAGGCGGCCCACGGCCCCACCCTTAGGCGCTAACCCTCGGGGATTAGGTTTAGGCTACCAGCCGCCGTTAGGCAGCGAGGCGAGCCTGAGCAACGTTGTCGTTGGCAACTATTGCAACGGCCCGATAACGGCGGAACCATGCCGAGCGAAAACCATGCCTTTACCACGCGTGTCGATCCTATTTCGCCCCCAACGACCCCGGTCAACGAGTCCGGTGTATGGTTGGTGGAGGCGCCGGGTACCGCCCCCGGGTCCACAACGCTTATTCCACAAGGCGTTTATCGCCATAGTCGGCGAACCGACGACGCGAATATAGGCACTCCCGCCCGGCAAGGGAAGGGGGTGTGTGCATGATCGCCGAATGCGTTGCGATGACGCGGGCGGAACCGTTCGTTCACCTTTCCCGACAGCCACGTGGTCTGATAAGACAACCGGCACCGTAACCCCGGAGTCACCATGCCGATCACGCCCGAGCAGCGCGACGAAATCGATCGCCTGCGCGCCGTCACCGCCACCACCCGCCGCGCCACCGTCCCGGCGCTGGAAGAGATCCTCTATCAGCCGCTGGAGGTGCTGGACCACGGCTTCGTCCGCGTCATCGACTATATGGGCGACGATTCGGCGGTCGTTCAGGCGGCGCGCGTTTCCTATGGCAAGGGCACCAAGAAGGTCAGCGAGGATTCCGGCCTCATCAAGTATCTGATGCGCCATCGCCACTCGACCCCGTTCGAGATGTGCGAGATCAAGTTCCATGTGAAGCTGCCGATCTTCGTCGCCCGCCAGTGGATTCGCCACCGCACCGCGAACGTGAACGAGTATTCGGCCCGTTACTCCATCCTCGACCGGGAATTCTACGTGCCAGCCCCGGAACAGCTGGGCGCCCAGGCCGTGGTGAACCGCCAGGGCCGCGGCGACGTGCTGGAGGGCGAGGAGGCGGCCAACGTCATGCGGCTGCTGCGCGAGGATTCCGAACGCGCCTACAGCCATTATGAAGAGATGCTGAACCACCGCGAGGACGGCAGCGTCATCGACCCGACCCGCCAAGGTCTGGCGCGCGAACTGGCGCGGATGAACCTGTCGCTGAACTACTACACGCAGTGGTACTGGAAGGTCGACCTTCATAATCTTCTGCACTTCCTGTCGCTACGCGCCGACAGCCACGCCCAGTACGAGATCCGCGTCTATGCCGACGCCATGCTGGACGTGGTGAAGCGCTGGGTCCCGGCGGTTTTCGAGTCCTTCACCGAATACCGCATGGGCGGCGCCCACCTGTCGCGCACCGGTCTGGACGTGGTGAAGCGCCTGCTGGCCGGCGAGCCGGTGACGCAGGAGGCCAGCGGCCTGTCCAAGCGCGAATGGCGCGAGTTGATGGATCAGCTCGGCCGTACCGAAGCTTAAGACGGAACTGAAGACGATGACGCCGGATCAGGCCGAAAGCATCTACCGCCAAGGCCTGATCGCTGCGCAGGCCGGCCGCTGGGCCGAGGCGCAGGACCTTCTCGCCCAGGCCATCACCGCCCGCCCCGGTGTCGCCGTCTGGTGGGCCAACTACGGGCTGGTTCTGGAAAGTCAGGGCGACGTTCCGGGTGCAGCGCAGGCCTATGCCGGGGCGCTGAACCTCGACGGCGGTCTCGCCATGGCGATGGACGGCCTGCTGGTGATGGCGGAGACGCTGGCCAAGGCCGGGCGCGCCGATCTGGCGGAGGGCTGCTACCGCCGCGCCATCGCGCTCAACCCGGTCACGCTGGCCGCGCTGGTCAATGCCGGCAATCTGCTGCGGGCGCAGGCCCGCAGGCCTGAGTCGGCAGCGCTGCACCGGCGTGCGGCGATCCTCGAACCCGACAGCTGGATCCCGCCCTACAACATCGGCAACGCCCTGGCCGAGATGAACCGGCCGGGCGAGGCGGACCGCGCCTATCGTGCCGGGCTATGCCTGGAGCCGTCGCGGGTGGAATTGTGGGCCAATCGGGCTAGTCGGTCGCTCGCCCCCCAGGCCCGCATCGGCGAGGCCTTGGCCGCGCTTGACCGTGCGCTGCGGCTGGCGCCCGGCGCCGATTCGCTGCACAGCGCCCGGCTGTTCCTGATGCAGTACGACCCAGCGCGGACGATGCCGCAGATCGCGCAGGCCCATGCCGATTGGGGCGCCCGCTATCCCGACCGGGCGGCCGCCGCGGTGGCGGCCCCGGCACCGAGGCTGCGTGTCGGCTACGTCTCCGCCGATTTCCGCGCCCACCCCGTCGGCACGTTTCTTGAGCCGGTGCTGGCCGCCCATGACCGTGGCGTGGTCGAGGCGATCTGCTATTCCAATACTGCCAACCCGGACGCCGTGACGGCGCGGCTGCGCGGTCTGGCCGACGGCTGGGTCGAGACTGCGGCGATGGACGACGCGGCCCTGCTGGAGCGCATCCGCGCCGACGGCATCCATATCCTTGTCGATCTGGCCGGCCATACGCTGGGCAACCGGTTGGGCGTTTTCGCCCGGCGGGCGGCGCCGGTGCAGGTCACCTGGGCCGGCTATGTCGGCACCACCGGCCTGCCGGCGATGGATTATCTGATCTCCGACCCGCGGCAGAGCCCGGAGGGGGCGGACGGCTGGGCCATCGAGGGCATCGTCCGCATGCCGGATGCCTATGTGCCCTGGTCGCCGCCGGCCGCCGCACCCGCCGTGGCGCCGTTGCCGATGATCGCGCGCGGCGCCCCGACCTTCGGATCGCTGAACGCCCTGCCCAAGCTGAACGCGCAGGTCGCCTCCTTGTGGACGCGCCTGCTTGCAGCGGTGCCTGGGTCGCGGCTGCTTCTGCGCACGCCCGGCCTGGACGATGCGGAGTTGCGGGCGCGGACGCTGGCGTTGTTCACCGCCGCCGGCGCCGATGCGGCCCGCATCGAACTGCGCGGTGCCGCGCCTCACGCCGAATTCCTGGCAACCTATGGCGAGATCGACGTCGCGCTCGACCCCTTCCCCTATTCGGGCGGGCTGACGACGCTGGAGGCGCTGTGGATGGGCGTTCCGGTGGTGACGCTCGGCGGTGACCGGTTCTGCGCCCGCCATACTTTGACCCACCTGACCTCTGCCGGGCTTCCGGCGCTGGCGGTCGAGGGGGAGGAGGCCTACATCGCCATGGCCGCGGCGCTGGTGTCCGATCCGGACGGGCTGGCGAGCATCCGCAGCCGTCTGCGTGACCGCCTCGCCGCCTCGCCGGCGCTGGACGGCGTGCGCTTCACCCGCGCGCTGGAGGCCGCCGTCGGCGCCATGTGGCAGCGCGCCGTGGCAGGGCAGGGGCAAGCGTCCTTCGCGCTGAACTTCGACTGAGGGCGCGGTGACCGACCGCCTCAGCCGCGGTCGTAATCGTCGTCCCGCTCTTCCTCATCCGCTTCCGCGGCGAGGCGGCGCTGGTTGGCCAGCATGTCGAGCGCGCCCTGCAGGATGTAGGCGGCGGCCATCTTGTCCACCACCTCGTCGCGCCGCTTGCGGGTCATGTCGGCCTCGCCGATCATGAAGCGCTCGACGGCCGAGGTGGACAGCCGCTCGTCCCAGAAGGCGATCTCGGCCTCCCAGCCAAGCAGGTCGGAACGCTCCAGCAGGTTCTTGGCGAAGGCGCGCACCGACTCGGCGCGCGGCCCCTCCGTCCCGTCCATGTTCAGCGGCAGCCCGACCACCAGCCCGCCGATGCCGTAATCGCGGATGGTCTTGCCCAACTCGCGCGCGTCCTGGGTGAATTTGGTGCGCTTCAGCGTGCCGATGGGGGATGCGACGATCAGTCCCGGATCGGCGACCGCCAGCCCGACGGTCTTGGTGCCGACGTCAAGGCCAAGCAAACGTTGGTTTTTGCCCAGCCGGGCCGCGAGTTCGGAGAGGGTATGGATCATGGCCCGACCATAAGGCCGCAGCCTTGTCACTGCAAGATCGCTTGAGTTGTTGTAAAAGATACTTATTCTTCTAAGTATGAGCAGCGCACTCTCCCTTACCGCCCTGTCGCACCGGCCGCTTGCCGACGCCGACATCCCCACCATCTGCGGGTTCCCACGCACCGCGGAGGAGTTGTATTTTCTGTTTCCGCGCGCGGTCTGGCCGCTGACCCCGGATCAGGTCCGGGCGACGCTGGGCCTGCGTCGTGACCCGACCGTGGTCACCCTGGCCGAGAACGGGCGGGAGCGCGTGGTCGGCTATGCCAATTATGCCACCTTCGAGGATGGCTGTACCGCCAGCATCGGCAATGTCAGCGTCGATCCGACCCTGCGCCGCCGCGGCATCGCCGAATATCTGGTGCGGACGATGATCGACCGCGCCTTCGATCACCATCACCTGCCCGAACTGACGCTCTACTGCTTCAACACCAACACGCCGGGCCTCCTGCTCTATGCCAAGCTCGGCATGATGCCGATCGCACTGGAGACGCGGGTGACGCCTTGGGGCGAGCCGATCGCACTGTTCAAACTGCGCATGGACCGCGCCAGCTGGCGCTCTGCGGCCCCCATCGCCGCCTGACCGGACAGCCTCTTGCCTCGCCTTTGGCCGCAATCGTTGCGGATGAGGCCGGCGGGTGATAGCTTCGCGGCCGATTTCCAATGTTTTGGAAGAGAGTAGAGGCATGTCGCTCGACAAGGCCACGGTGGCCAAGATCGCGCATCTGGCCCGCATCAAGGTGCCGGACGAGGAACTGGAATCCCTGGCCGGGGAACTGAGCCAGATTCTGACCTTCGTGGAACAACTCAACGAGGTCGACACGAAGGACGTGCCGCCGATGACCAGCGTGGCCGCGCAGAAGCTGCGCCGGCGTAAGGACGAGGTCACCGACGGCGGCTACGCCGCGCAGGTCCTGTCGAACGGTCCGGAGACGGCCGAAGGCTTCTACGTCGTGCCCAAGGTGGTCGAGTGATGACGGCGCTCACGCATCTGACGATGGCGGAGGCCCTCGATGGCCTCGCCAAGAAGGAGTTCACCGCGGTCGAACTGACCGAGGCGCACGTGCGCGCAGTCGAGGCCGTGCGTCCCTTCAACATCTTCATCACCGAGACCCCCGACGCCGCCCTGTCGATGGCCAAGGCCAGCGACGAGCGCCGCGCGCAGGGTTCGGCCGGGCCGATGGACGGCCTGCCCATTGCGGTGAAGGACCTGTTCTGCACCAAGGGCGTTTCGACCACCGCCGGCAGCCACATCCTTAACGGCTTCAAGCCGGAGTACGAGTCCACGGTGACCTCCCAGCTGTGGCGCGACGGCGCCGTCATGCTGGGCAAGGTGAACCTGGACGAGTTCGCCATGGGCTCCGCCACCATCACCGCCCACCAGGGCGAGACGGTCAGCCCCTGGAGCCCCGGCGCGCCCGGCGCCTGGGAGAAGAAGATCGTCGCCGGCGGTTCGTCGGGCGGTTCGGCCGCGGTGATCGCCGCGCGCGCCGCGCTGGGCGCCACCGGCACCGACACCGGCGGCTCGATCCGCCAGCCGGCCGGTTATACCGGCACCGTCGGCATCAAGCCGACCTACGGCCGCTGCTCGCGCTGGGGCATCGTCGCCTACGCCTCCTCGCTGGATCAGGCCGGGCCGATGACCCGGACGGTCGAGGATGCGGCGATCATGCTGCGCTCCATGTGCGGCTTCGACCCGAAGGACTCGACCTCGGTCGACATGCCGGTGCCGGATTTCCGCGCCGCGCTGACCGGCGACATCCGCGGCCTGCGCGTCGGCATTCCGAAGGAATACCGGGTCGAGGGCCTGTCGGCCGAGATCGCCGCGCTGTGGGACCAGGGCATCGCTTGGCTGAAGGAGGCCGGCGCCGAGCCGGTCGAGGTCAGCCTGCCGCACACCAAATACGCGCTGGCCGCCTACTACATCATCGCGCCGGCCGAGGCGTCGTCCAACCTCGCGCGCTATGACGGCGTGCGCTACGGCCTGCGGGTCGAGGGCGGCAACCTCAAGGAAATGTACGAGAACACCCGCGGCGCCGGTTTCGGCAAGGAAGTGCAGCGCCGCATCCTGATCGGCACCTATGTGCTGTCGGCCGGCTATTACGACGCCTATTACAACAAGGCCCGTCAGGTGCGCACGCGCATCAAGTGGGACTTCGACGAGGCGTTCAAGAGCTGCGACGTCATCCTGACGCCGACCGCCCCCAGCACGCCGTTCGCCATCGGCGAGAAGATGGACGATCCGGTGCAGATGTACCTGAACGACGTCTTCACCGTTCCGATCAACCTCGCCGGCCTGCCGGCCATGTCGGTCCCGGCCGGTCTGGGCGCCGACGGCCTGCCGCTCGGCCTCCAGCTGATCGGCCGTCCCTTCGACGAGGAGACGCTGCTGCGCGTCGGCCAGGTCGTCGAAAAGGCCGCCAACGTCACCGCCGTACCGCCCTTCGTGGCGTGACGCGGGTGACGTGACAGCGGAAGGGCCGGCTCGCAGGAGCCGGCCCTTTTCGTTTGGAGTGTCGTTAGCCGACACCTGGCCATCAGGTCAGGCCCCGCCGATCCCCTGCACATAGGTCTCGCCGGTCTTCGGATCGATGTTTTCACCCGTCCCCGGCGTACCCGGCGGCGCTTCGTCCTTGTCGCTCATCGGCTCGGCCGCCGGCTTCACCGGAATGGGCATGGTCGCCGGGCGATCACTGCCGGGGCGGTCACCTTGCGGCAGATCGGACCTCTTGTCTTCGGCCATGGCGGCAGTCTCCCTCTGTTGGCTCGCTTCACCTTCACCAACAGGCCGCCCGCCGCTTCGTCACCCTGCGCCCCCACTATTCGGCGGCCTCGAGCGCCACACGGGCCAGTTCCAACAGCTTCCTGTCCACCTCCGCCTCGTCATAGCCGGGGCTGTCGGCCAGGGAGTCGCGCAGGCGCATGGTGATGAACTCCCCGGTGTGGTGTTTCTCGTAAAGGCGGACATCGCCCAGCGCCTTGGCGACGCGGTGCAGCCTGTCGCGATCCATCTTGCCCTCCCGTCTTGGTCACCCATCTTGATCACTGCTGTGGCAACAGCCGGGCCGCCGCATCATTCCTGTGCGTTGAGTTCCCCTTGCGCCGTACTGCGCATGGATGCCGGAACAGGACGCGGCTCTCCGGCGTCCCTGTTCATGGCGGCAATCACTGGCGATTGGGGGCGAAGGCATGGACCCGGGACACGATCAACGGCGCGAACTGCTCACCCGCGTCCGCCATGTCGTGGAGCATTACGAGCGCCACAGCACGGCCGGCCCCGCCATCATGCGCGGCGTCCGCTACGACCTTGCAGTGCGGGCGACCGACCTGAACGGAGACGGCTGCCAGTTCCCCGCCTGCAGTTGCGCGAAAGCGGACTGCGCGGAGCGGACGGCATGCACTTCGCCGGACATCGGTGTGTGGAACGGCCCCAATCCCCAGTAAGGCTGGATCAGGCCAGACCGATTACACCCCAGCTCAGCTGGTAATGGCCGTTTCTGTTGTATGGCCAGCTTATCCCATTGCGGCGGTAAAACATTTCCATTTCATTGGGGTTGGGCATATAGGAAGCTATTCCACAGTTGAAGACGGCAAATCGGTCGTCCGCTTTCACGCCTCTGTTGTCGGCGTTGTCCCAATCGTCTTGGCAACCGTGTTGAAAGCGGCTGATCATTCCCATGTTCACGGCGCGGAGCAGGAGCGTGGCCTCTGCGGACATTCCGCTGGCCTTGTCAGGGTTGACGCCTGTGGCAGGCAAGGCGGTAAACCTGCCATCGCCGGTCGCCCGGTGGATAGACATCAGGTCATAATCGGAGACGTAAGAGCGCCCTTTGGAGTCGACCGCTATTCCGGTCCGTTCGTTCGACTTGGCCTTGTCCTTGCTGGCGCCATAGCTCTTGGGCGGGAGCTTTCCGTGCCAGGAAAGTGCGCTGACTGGCGGGCACCGGATAATCATCAACAAGTTGCCACGCAAGGTGAAGCGGCGGAGCCAGCGGACGTCGTTCGGATCGAGGCCGGAGCAGCTCGAAATCGCCGGATCACTTCCGCCGGCATCCTCTGTGGATGACTTCAAGTCTTTTGCAAGCGTGATCCAATCGGTATCGGGATGAGTCTTCAAGGCCAACCCTCCTCGCCCATATAAAATCGGTGAGCAGTAAACCGGAGGATGATTCAATCCGAGCAACGAGGCTCATTAAAGAGAAAATCTAAGTTAACAAGGTGCCTGCGTATGCTTTGATAGAGATTTTTCCAATCTGCCGGAGTGTTAAAGCACAAATATCCATCACCGAGGAGAATGTGCTTTAAAAGAATTCTTCGTACACGGATCGAGTGCTGCGCACCGCTTCCGCGTAATGAGCCGCATGGAGTGCAGGTAAAAAAAGCTCCCCAAGTCGCCTTGGGGAGCCTTTTCTGCGGGTGCACCGGGCCGGTACACCCTCCGTTTCCGAAGTGATGAAAGGCCCGGTGTTTCCAAGGACCAAATCAGACCGAGTAGTACATCTTGTACTCGATCGGGTGCGGCATGGTCTCGAAGGCCATCATCTCTTCCGTACGGAGGTCGATGTAGCCGTCGATCATGTCCTGCGAGAAGACGTCGCCCTTGCGCAGGAACTCGTTGTCCTCGCGCAGGGAGTTCAGAGCTTCGCGCAGCGAGCCGCAGACGGTCGGGACCTTGGCCAGCTCTTCCGGCGGCAGGTCGTACAGGTTCTTGTCCATCGCGTCGCCAGGATGGATCTTGTTCTGGATGCCGTCCAGGCCGGCCATCAGCATGGCGGCGAAGGCCAGGTACGGGTTGGCCGACGGATCCGGGAAGCGGACCTCGACGCGCTTGCCCTTCGGCGAGGCGACGTACGGGATGCGGCAGGACGCCGAACGGTTGCGGGCCGAGTAGGCCAGCAGAACCGGAGCCTCATAGCCCGGGACCAGACGCTTGTAGCTGTTGGTCGACGGGTTGGTGAAGGCGTTCAGCGCCTTGGCGTGCTTGATGATGCCGCCGATGTAGTACAGCGCCAGCTCCGACAGGTCGGCGTACTGGTTGCCGGCGAACAGCGGCTGTCCATCCTTCCAGATCGACTGGTGGCAGTGCATGCCCGAGCCGTTGTCGCCGAAGACCGGCTTCGGCATGAAGGTCGCAGTCTTGCCGTAGGCGTGGGCGACGTTGTGCACCACGTACTTGTAGTACTGCATGTTGTCGCCGGTGCGGACCAGCGTGTCGAACTTGATGCCCAGCTCGTGCTGGGCGGCGGCCACCTCGTGGTGGTGCTTCTCGACCGGAACGCCCATCTCGGCCAGGACGCTCAGCATCTCGGCGCGCAGGTCGTTGCAGCTGTCGACCGGGGCGACCGGGAAGTAGCCGCCCTTGGTGCCCGGGCGATGGCCCAGGTTGCCGTCCTCATAGTCCTTGCCCGACGAGTAGGAACCCTCGTCCGAAGCGAACTCGTACGACACCTTGTTCATGTCGACGGAGTACTTCACGTCGTCGAACACGAAGAACTCGGCTTCCGGACCGAAGAAGACGGTGTCGCCGATGCCGGCCGAAGCGGTGTACTTCTCGGCGGCCTTGGCGATGCCGCGCGGGCAGCGGGCGTAGGAACCGCCGGTGCCCGGATCGTAGACGTCGCAGAGGATGTTCAGCGTCGGCTGGGCGGCGAACGGATCCATGACGGCCGTCGTCGGGTCCAGCTTCAGGATCATGTCCGACTCTTCGATGCCCTTCCAGCCGGCGATCGAGGAACCGTCGAACATGATGCCGTCTTCGAACACGTCTTCGTCGATGGTCGAGACGTGCTGGGCCGTGTGGTGCAGCTTGCCGCGCGGGTCGGTGAAGCGCAGGTCCACGTACTTGACGTCGTGTTCCTTGATCAGGTCGAAGACCTTGCTGATGTCGGACATGTCTCTTTTTCCACGCTTTAAGAGGGTTGGATCCCGCTGCGTCAAGCCGTCGCCCAAGCCCCGTCGGGGTCTTGGCGGCGGAGGGCGGCGCTCGCGGCGGACGTTATCTCACGCCTTTCTTCCCCGCACAACGCGCCAACCCAAAAAGTCGCACGTTCGCCATAGGCGGCCATCGGCCGTTCGGCGAGGTGTGCGGCCGGGGCCGGCATGAGGTGTTGGGGAAAGCGGCGCATGTTGGCGGATGCTGGTCGGGAGGGTGCCGGTTTGAAGGAAGGAGCCGGTGGACGATGCGATCCGGGCGCGATCAGATCGCGTCGGCGCCCTTCTCCCCGGTGCGGATGCGGACAACCTCCTCCACGGGCGTGACGAAGATCTTGCCGTCGCCGATGCGGCCGGTGTGGGCGGCCTGCTGGATCGCCTCGATCGCCCGCTCCACCAGGGAATCCTCCATCACCACCTCGATCTTCACCTTCGGCAGGAAGTCCACGACGTATTCCGCGCCGCGGTAAAGCTCCGTGTGGCCCTTCTGGCGGCCGAAGCCCTTGGCTTCGGTGACGGTGATCCCCTTGATCCCGACTTCGTGAAGGGCTTCCTTCACCTCGTCGAGCTTGAACGGCTTGATGATGGCTTCGATCTTCTTCATGGGTCTCTCGTGTACGAGGTGCCAACGCCGGCAGGCACCGTCCACGGCACTGCCGACAGCGACGACGATAAGCATGGAGCGTGCCACATTCGGCCGATCCGATCCGGCGGCATCGACGCTGGTCATAAGACGGCCGGGTGCCGTCCAATGGGGCAGGGTGCTGCCGAAGGATTCGGCGGAGTGAACAATATTTGTGCAACTGGCGCAAGCGCTCCGCGCTGGCGGGCGTGCGACGGCCGCTCAGGGCGGGCGAAAGGGGGGGCGGCCCAATCCGAAAGAAGTATTTTTGCTTTTCGTGAAAAAGGCGCTTGACCGGGCAGCCGTGGTGGAGCATAACGCGGCTCCCGACGGCGGAAACGCTGACGGCGGCGGTGGTAGCTCAGTTGGTAGAGCTCTCGGTTGTGGTCCGAGCGGTCGTGGGTTCGAGTCCCATCCATCGCCCCATCTTCTTCTTCGCGTCTTGGAAAATTCCGGTTTTATAAACGTCCGCACGGCTGGCCCGCCGTTTCGCGGGCGTTTATGCTTGTCCGCATGGTTCGTTCCGGGTGAAGACACTGCCTACGGGTAGAGTGGGCGTGCGCAACTTCGCCCTTCCAAGGAACGGCAAGGCAAGCCAGGGTCGGCCAAGGTTGGGGAGAGTGGGGGATGGATGAGCTTCTGTCCGTCGCGGAGATGTATCGGGCCGACCAGCTGGCCATCGCCGCCGGGGTGCCCGGTTCGGCCCTGATGGAGGCCGCCGGCGCCGCCGTGGTCCGCGCCGTGTGCGAGCGCTGGGCGCCGCACCCCACTGCTGTGCTCTGCGGTCCAGGCAACAACGGCGGCGACGGCTTCGTCATCGCCCGACTCCTGCTAGAGGCCGGCTGGCCGGTTCGGCTGGCGCTGCTCGGCACGCGATCCTCCCTGACCGGCGATGCCGCGGTGGCTGCGGAGCGCTGGCCCGGCCCGATCGAGGCGGCCGATCCCTACATCCTCAAGGGCAATCCCCTGGTCATCGACGCCCTGTTCGGCGCCGGCCTGTCCCGGCCGCTCGACGGGCTCGCCCGCGCCGTCGTCGAGGCGATGGAGGGGCGCACCGTCGTCGCCGTGGATGTGCCGAGCGGCCTGCACGGCGACAGCGGCCGGGTGCTGGGCGCCGCTCCGCAAGCGGCGCTGACCGTGACCTTCTTCCGCCGCAAGCCCGGCCATGTGCTGCTGCCCGGCCGCACCCTGTGCGGCGAGGTGGTGGTGGCCGACATCGGCATTCCGGACCGGGTGCTGGACAGCATCGCCCCGCAGACCGCGGTGAACGAGCCGTCGCTGTGGCACCACCGCTTCCCCTGGCCGGCGCTGGACGGTCACAAATATGCGCGTGGTCACGCCGTGGTGCTGGGCGGTGCGCGGATGACCGGCGCGGCACGGCTGGCGTCGGTCGCGGCCCTGCGCGCCGGTGCCGGGCTGGTCACCATCGCCTGCCCGCCGGAGGCCTTCCCGATCTATGCCGCCGGCTGCGCCAGCGTGATCGTCGATCCGCTGGAGGATGCCGGTGCCTTCGCCCGGCTGCTGCAGGACCCGCGCAGGAACGCGGTGCTGATCGGACCGGGGGCGGGCAGGGGTGCGCAGACCCGCGCCGCTGTGATGGCGGCGCTGGACGCCCGCCGCGCCTGTGTCTTGGATGCCGACGCGCTGACCAGCTTTGCCGAGTCGGCCGATGAGCTTCTCGACCGGCTCGACAAGCGTTGCGTCCTCACCCCGCATGAGGGGGAGTTCGCCCGGCTGTTCGGCGATTCGGTCGGTATGGACGGCGACAAGCTGTCGCGGGTGCGGGCCGCCGCCGCAAGATCCGGTGCGGTGGTCGTGCTGAAGGGCGCGGATACCGTGGTCGCCGCTCCCGACGGCCGGGCCGTGGTCAACATCAACGCGCCGCCCGATCTGGCGACCGCCGGTACCGGCGACGTGCTGGCCGGCATCGTTCTGGGCCTGCTGGCGCAGGGAATGGACGGGTTCGAGGCCGCCTGCACCGCCGTCTGGCTGCATGGCGAGGCGGGACGTGCGCTCGGCACCGGCCTGATCTCCGACGATCTGGCGGGGGCGCTGCCCGGCGTGCTGAAGGCGCTGAAGGCTCAGGGCTGAGACCTGCCTAGAGCGGCGTCGGCGGTACCCCTGACGACGGCGTTCGCGCGCGCCCTTGCGGCGGCGCTCCGGTCGGGCCAGACTCCGGGGCATGAGCGACGCACCCGACACCACCACTCTGGAGCCTGTGCCGCCATCTCCGGCCGCGCAGCCCAATTTCTTCGACCGCGCGCTGGACAACCTGCGTACCCGCTGGCGCGAGATCGCGGCATCGGCCCGCGGCGCCGTCGGCGCGGCGCCGCGCACACATCTGCCGAAGGAGGACGCCGAGCGCCTCAAGGAGCAGATCGAGGCCTGCCTGGAATCGCGGGGCGGTGAGGTTTCGGCCCGTGCCCGTGCTGCACAGCTTGGCCGCACCTATCTGGCGCTGGATCCGCAGGGGCGGCGCAACTTCCTTGTAATGCTCGCGCGCGACTTCGACGTCGACCGCGATGCGGTGATGGACGCGATGGCGACCTTCCAGGCCGCCGCCGACCCCGTGGCTCGCGGCCATGCCGAACGGGCGCTGCGCCGGGCGTTGGAACCGCCGCGCCTGCGGCTGCTGACCCAGTTCAACGCCCTGCCGGAAGGGGTGAAGTTCCTGGTCGACCTCCGTGCCGAGTTGATGGAGATGGCGCGCGGCGAACCGCTGCTGCAGGCGCTGGAAGACGATCTGAAGAACCTGCTGCGGGCATGGTTCGATGTCGGCTTCCTGGAGATGCACCGCATCACCTGGGACAGCCCGGCCTCGCTGCTGGAAAAACTGATCAAGTACGAGGCTGTGCACGAGATCAGCGGCTGGCAGGACCTGAAGGACCGGCTCGATTCGGACCGCCGCTGCTTCGCCTTCTTCCACCCGCGCATGCCGCACGAGCCGCTGATCTTCGTCGAGGTGGCACTGGTCCAGGGCATGTCCGACAACGTGCAGGCCCTGCTCGACCCCACCGCGCCGGTCTGCGACCCCAAGAGCGCCGACAGCGCCATCTTCTATTCGATTTCCAACGCCCAGACCGGGCTGGCCGGCATCAGTTTCGGCAATTTCCTGATCAAGCGGGTGGTCGACGGGCTGGCGACCGAGTTCCCCAACATCAAGTGCTACGCCACCCTGTCGCCGATCCCCGGTTTCCGCCGCTGGTTCGACCGGACACTCGACCGTGACGGCGACGCCCTGCTGACCAACACGGAGGCCGAGCGGATCGCCGAACGGTTGACCGAACTGGAGCAGGCCGACGATGTCGAGTCCCCCACCGAAGGCGGCGTCGGCACCGACGAATCGCCTCTGCTTGCCCGCGCTCTCTCCCGTCCCGGCTGGGCGGAGGATGATGAACTGCAGAAGCGCCTGCGCGGCCCGCTGATGCGGCTGTGCATGCATTACCTGACCGGCGTGCAGGAGGCGAAGGGCCATGGCCGCCCCCGCGCACTGGACCCGGTGGCGCACTTCCACCTGACCAACGGCGCTCGCATGGAGCGGCTGAACTGGTTGGCAGACCGCTCGGCCAAGGGGCTGAAACAGTCGCTGGGAATGATGATCAACTACCGTTACCGGCTGGGCGAGATCGACGCCAATCACGAGGCCTACACCGGTGAGGGGCGCATCATCACCTCGTCCGCGGTGCGGTCGCTGGGAAAGGCCGGTGGCTGACGCGAACAGAGCGGGCCTCACTCTCTTGAGTGGGGCCATTTTGCCTGTTTGCTTCCGGCGCGCTGTGCTATAGACCGGACTTCGCCGGCGGTCCGGCGGGTGTTTCGGCACCCGTCGCGGCTGCCTTTGCCATGAACGCGGGCGTGGCGGAATTGGTAGACGCGCTGGATTTAGGTTCCAGTGACTTCGGTCGTATGGGTTCAAGTCCCTTCGCCCGCACCATGGCAACACCTTGGACCGCATGGACAACACGGATTCGGGCCGCCCGGACGGGCGCCGCCGGGCCGGAACAACGAGATAGGCTTTCGTTCCGATGAACATCACCGAGACCAGCACCGACGGCCTCAAGCGCGAATTTCAGGTCGTCATTTCCGCCAAGGACATCGAAGAGAAGGTGAACGGCAAGCTGGAAGAGCTGCGCCGCACGGTCCAGCTGCCGGGCTTCCGTCCGGGCAAGGTGCCGGTCACCGTGATCAAGCAGCGCTATTTCGGCGGCGTGCTGTCCGAGGTGCTGGAGGACGCCATCTCCGACAGCTCGCGCCAGGCGCTGAGCGAGCGCGGCCTGCGCATCGCCCTGCAGCCGAAGATCGAAGTCGAGAAGTACGAGGACGGCGGCGACCTCACCTACAAGATGGCGGTCGAGCTGCTGCCGGACGTCGAGCCGGGCGACTTCTCGGGCATCGAGCTGGAGAAGCCGGTCGCCGAGGTCACCGACGAGTCGGTGGAAGAGGCGCTGACCCGTCTGGCCTCGGCCCACTCCACGCAGGCCCCGGTCACCGAGGACCGCGCCGCCGAGACCGGCGACATCGCCGTGATCGACTTCGCTGGTTCCGTCGATGGCGAGGCCCTGCCGGGCATGGACGGCAAGGACTACCCGCTGGAGCTGGGCGCCGGCCGCTTCGTGCCGGGCTTCGAGGAGCAGCTGGTCGGCGCCAAGGTCGGCGAGCACCGCACCGTCAACGTCACCTTCCCGGAAGACTACCCGCATGAGCGCCTGAAGGGCGCCGCGACGGTCTTCGAGGTCGACGTGAAGGAGCTGCGCAAGAATGTCCCGGCCGAGGTCAATGACGAACTCGCCAAGGAGTTCGGCATGGAGAGCCTGGAGAAGATGCGCGAAGCCATCCGCGACCGCATCAAGGGCGAGTATGACGGCCTGTCGCGTCTGCGCGTGAAGCGCCAGCTGCTCGACAAGCTGGCCGAGGCCCATTCGTTCGAGGTGCCGGCCGGCATGGTCGACATCGAGTTCGAGGGCATCTGGGCCCGCCTGCAGGAAGAGCTGAAGAACGGCACCGCCGGCGAGGACGCCAACAAGTCCGAGGACGAGCTGAAGGCCGAGTACCGCTCGATCGCCGAGCGCCGCGTCCGCCTGGGCCTGCTGCTGTCGGAAGTCGGCCGCCGCAACAACATCCAGGTCACCCAGGACGAGGTGAACCGCGCCCTGATCAACGAAGCCCGCCGCTTCCCCGGTCAGGAGCGTCAGGTGTTCGAGTTCTTCAAGCAGAACCAGCAGGCGCTCGAGAACCTCCGCGCCCCGATCTTCGAGGATAAGGTCGTCGACCACATCCTGGATCAGGCCAAGGTGACCGAGAAGACCGTCAGCGTCGAAGAGCTGAGCAAGGACGAGGACGAGGCAGGCAGCGAGTCTGCGGCGGCCTAACTCCCCGAAAGGAGTGGGGGCGGACTACCATCCGCCCCCAAAGGTTCCTATATGTGGTTCCGTGCCGGCAACGATCACCGGTTCAGCCAACTGCGGGGGCAGGGAAGAACACATGTACGACTTCGAGCCGAAGATGAATGCTCTGGTCCCGATGGTCATCGAACAGACCAACCGGGGCGAGCGCGCGTACGACATCTATTCGCGCCTGCTGAAGGAGCGGATCATCTTCCTGATCGGCGGAGTGAACGACGCCGTCGCCAGCCTGATCTGCTCGCAGCTGCTGTTCCTTGAGTCGGAGAACCCGAACAAGGACATCGCGCTCTACATCAATTCGCCGGGCGGCTACGTCTCGGCCGGCCTCGCCATCTACGACACCATGCAGTACATCCGTCCGCAGGTGTCGACGGTGTGCATGGGGCAGGCGGCCTCGATGGGCTCGCTTCTGCTGGCCGCCGGCGCGCCGGGCAAGCGCTTCTCGCTGCCCAACAGCCGCATCATGATCCATCAGCCGTCGGGCGGCGCCCAGGGCCAGGCCTCGGACATCGAAATCCAGGCCCAGGAAATCCTGAAGCTGCGCTCGCGCCTGAACGACATCTACGTCAAGCACACCGGGCAGGATCTCGACACCATCGAGACCGCCATGGAGCGCGACAAGTTCATGTCGCCGGAAGAGGCGAAGGCCTTCGGTCTGATCGACGAGGTGGTGGAGAAGCGCCCGGGCGTCGATCACCATTCGTAAGCCGCTGGTCCTGAGCCCTCCCAACAAAGGGTTGATCGGGTCGTGACGCTGTTGTTGAATGGCAGTGACACGATCCGGTCATAGGGGCCGGTCATAGGGGAAGCCCCTTGTGGCATGTCCGGTATGCGGATTGTGATGCGTCGGCAAAACGGCGCATGACCTTGTCGCGGACGCCGTCCGCGATAACCTGAGTAGGACCGGCGTCGGGGGGCGCCGCGAACGGGCATGGTCCTAGGGGTCCACGCCTCCCGCGAGATGACGGAGTACCGATGAGCAAGTCCAGCAGCGGCGATTCGAAGAATACGCTCTACTGCTCCTTCTGCGGCAAGAGCCAGCACGAGGTCCGCAAGCTGATTGCCGGTCCGACGGTGTTCATCTGCGATGAATGCGTCGAACTGTGCATGGACATCATTCGCGAGGAGAACAAGACGACCCTCGTGAAGTCCCGCGACGGGGTCCCGACTCCGCGCGACATTCATGCGGTGCTCGACGATTACGTCATCGGACAGTCCTACGCCAAGCGCGTGCTGTCGGTGGCGGTCCACAACCATTACAAGCGCCTCGCCCACGGGACGAAGCACAACGACGTCGAACTGGCGAAGTCGAACATCCTGCTGATCGGCCCGACCGGCTGCGGCAAGACGCTGCTGGCCCAGACGCTGGCCCGCATCATCGACGTTCCCTTCACCATGGCCGACGCCACGACGCTGACCGAAGCCGGTTACGTCGGCGAGGACGTCGAGAACATCATCCTCAAGCTGCTCCAGGCCGCCGACTACAATGTCGAGCGGGCGCAGCGCGGCATCGTCTACATCGACGAGGTCGACAAGATCAGCCGCAAGTCCGACAACCCGTCGATCACCCGCGACGTGTCGGGCGAGGGCGTGCAGCAGGCCCTGCTGAAGATCATGGA
>NZ_CAMLJP010000101.1 GCF_946480385.1 uncultured Azospirillum sp. | reverse complement strand
TCGGTGATCAGGTGGGCGACCTCGCCGATCCGGGCGGCGGCGGACGACAGCCCCTCGACGGTCGTGTTGGTCTGCATCACCTGCTGCACCGCCTCGCCGGCGACGCCGTTGGCCTGCTCGATCTGGCGGCTGATCTCGGCGATCGACGCGGTCAGCTCGTCGGCGGCGGCGGCGACTGTCTGCACGTTGCCGGACGCCACCTCGGAGGCGTTGGCCACCGCGGCGGTGCGCTCGTGCGTCGATTCCGCGGTGCGGTTCATCAGCTGGGCGGTCTGCTGCATCTGGTCGGCGGCATTGGTCAGCACCGTGAGCTGCCCGGTGATGCCGTTCTCGAAATTGGCGATCAGCCCGTCGACGGCCTGCCGGCGCCGATCCTTCAGCGCCTCCTCCTCATGTTGCTGCGCCTCCAGACGGCGCATCTCGCGCGCGTTGTCGCGGAAGATGTGGAGCGCGTGGGCCAGCGTGCCGACCTCGTCACCGCGCCCCTCGCCAAGGGCCTCCAGCTCCACATCCAGATCGCCGCGCGACAGCCGTTCGGTCGCCGAGGTCAGGCGGGTCAGCGGGCGGGAGACCTGACGCTGGACGATCCAGACCAGCAGGCCCAGCGACAGCGCGATGCCGAGCACCGATCCCAGCGACTGCCAGAAGAGGGCAGCGTCATAGACCGCATCGCCGCTCCGTTGGGCGGCCTGCATCTCCTCCTTGGCGGCGGCGACCAGCTTGTCCGCCTCGCCGTTGATCTTGAAGCGCACGTCGCGCATCTCGCCGAAGATCACCTGGAAGGCCTCGTCCTTCTTGCCTTCGGCCGATAGGGCGATGGCCCGCTGGGCCAGCCGGTCATAGTCGCCCGACAGGGACTGGATGTCCTTCGCCGGCGTCGCGATGGCCGGTGCCGGGTTGGTCTCCAGGATCCGCTTCGAATAATCCAGCACGGCGGCCAGACGCTGCTGATAGCGTCCGCGGATCGTCTTCACGTCCTCCGCCTTGGTGGCGAGCACGGCGTTCGAGGTAGCGATCGCCGTGACGTTCAACTCGCTGTTCAGGCGCAGCGCCATCTCCAGACGTGCCGCGTCGCGTTCGACCAGCTGGACGTTCCGGTCATGCAGGGAGGACAGCGACACCAGGCCATACACCGCGATCCCGATGGCGATGACGGCCAGCAACAGCGACGGCCCCATGATCTTGGTGACGAGGCGCGTGCGGGTGGGCGAAGCGGACATGGGGTGCACCTTTTCGAACTCGATCAACCAGACGATTGCCGTGCGGACACGCACTCTGATGCCAGTGTTGGATCCAAATATTGCGGGTCGGTTTACATATGGCGGTATTTTAGGAAATCCACGCCAGTACAACCGATACGCTTCGGGCCGAGGCCACGGTCAATCGTTTGTCGACGCTCCTGCTCCCAACCCACATCATGCCGCCTGCCGCTCTCCTGGGTGACAGGCGCGCTGTCATGTCGCGGCGGCCTTCAGCGCGGACTGAGCCCGTCGGCGCGGGGCGGCATCGCCGGAGATGGCTTCAAGCCGCCCGAAATCGCCGCGCAGGGCCTTCAACGCGTAGCGCTCGCGGTCGATCTCCGCCGATGTGCGGATGCCCATGCGGCGGAACACCGGAACCGGAGGGCACCAGCCCTGAAGGGCGTGCTGGAGAAGGAACCCGGTCACGACTGCTGGCAGGGCCAGGAAGCGCCGGTCGAGGAAGGCGCCCAGCAGCGTGCCTGTCAGTGCCAGCGTCGCCGCGTTCGTCTCGAGCATCCGTTCGATGTCCCATTCGTTGTCGAGTTCGTCGAGACGGCGGTCGATCCGCTCCGGGTGTTCGGCATGGTGCCGCAGACTCTCCTCGATTTCGGCGGCGAAACGGCGGTTGAGGTCGTCGGACGTGGCGTTTTCCACGCGGGATGCGGTGGCGGGCAGCAAGGTTCCCTCCTCTGTCGGAATCGGTTGGCGGCGGCCCCAGGGACCGTCAGAACAGAACATTAGACATGCCTGAAACGTTCCTGATCCGGCGGTCCCGTCGCAGGCTCGGCCCTGCCCTCTCCACAATCCGCAAAATCCGCCGCGACGCCTCGCGATGACCGTCAGCGCGATGGGCTGGGCGTCGGCATGGTCAGTTCCGGCCCCTTCGCGGCATCGGCAATCGTGATGGCGGACGGCCCCTGCGATCCCAGCGTCACCGTCACCGGGCGGCCGTTGTTGTAGTTCTTCCACATCTGGTACAGGGCCAGCGCCGCGTACATCTTGGCGTCGCGGCCAGTGTTGTAGGTCCATTCCGGAGTCGGCACGACGCGCAGGGCGCCGTTGCCGGTCTGGTCCACCTTGTCGGCGAAGCGGTAGCCGAGACGCTCACCGATGGTGGCGACCAGCCCGTCGAAGCCGGGTGACAGCCGCTCGAATCCGGCCTGCGCCGGTGCCGCCTCCCCGCCGCCCAGCGTGCTGGCGGTCTGCCGCTTGACGAGGTCGGAGAACAGCCAGCCTTCCTCTCCGGTGCGCAGCACCCGGACGCCCAGCCAGTTGCCCTCCCGCCGCAACTCGACCACCTCGTCGCCGCGCGCAACGGTGGACCGTACCGCCGCATCGTCGGATGGGCCGGCGCGCAGGTTCACCTTCTCCCCCACGACGGAATGGATATCGCCGGATGCGGCAAGCGCCGGTGTTCCCGCCAGTCCGAGTGCAGCAACCAGGACCATGATCGTCTTCCGTGACATGACCGTTCCTCCCGCTGTGGTGCCGGTACGCACCGTTTCGCGAACAACACCCGGCAAGGCGCGGATGATCCATCAGCCGCTCGCCGGTGACGTCCGTGAACCGCGGAATTCGCGGCGGCAGTCCGGCATTTCCGCTTGACCTCAAGTCCAGTTGAGGTTTTATACTGGCGGCATTGGATCTGGCATACCAAACGCCAGAAGCCTTTCCTACCGACGAACTTTTCAGGCAGGTATGATGATGAACGCCCTTCAGCCGGAGACCACGCGGCGCCAGCCCCCGCCCACACGGACGCTGCGTGTGCATCGTCTGGAGCGGGTCGCACCGCAGGTCATGCTGGTGGAACTGCGCGATCCCGACGGCCAGCCCTTGCCGCCGGCCGAGCCGGGTGCGCACATTGACGTCCATCTGCCCGACGACGGTGCGTCCGTGCGGTCCTATTCGCTGTGCGGCGATCCGGCGGACCGGCAGGCCTACAGCATCGCCGTTCTGAACGTCCCCGGCGGACGGGGATCGCACTTCGTCCATGGTGAACTGGAACCCGGCGCCACCGTCGCCATCGGCCTGCCCCGCAACAATTTCCGCTTCGACGAGGCGCCGCGCTATCTGTTCATCGCCGGCGGCATCGGCATCACGCCATTGCTGCCGATGATCCGCGCGGCGGCCGGCCGGGGAGCCGACTGGACCCTGCATTATTGCGTGCGCAGCGCCGAGGCGGCGCCGTTCCTCGGCGAGCTCCGCGCCCTGCCCCATGGCCATGTCGAGCTCCATGCCGCCGACGAGGGCCGGAAGCTGACGGTGGACGCGCTGCTCGCCGCCACCCCTGTCGATGTCCCGATCTACTGCTGTGGTCCGCAGCGCCTGATGGAGGCGGTTGCAGCATCCGCCCGCCCGGTGCAGGATGTCCGCTTCGAATGGTTCACGCCGCGGGTGGAACCGGAGCGTCAGGCTGCGTCTGACGACAGTTTCGAGGTGGTCTGCGCCCGGTCGGGCGTGACGGTCACGGTGCCGCCGGGGACCAGCGTGCTGGAGGCGCTCGACGCAGCCGGCGTCGCGGTCGACTCCTCCTGCGAACAGGGCATCTGCGGCACCTGCGAGACGACGGTGCTGGAGGGCGAACCCGACCACCGTGACAGCGTGCTGTCCGACGCCGAACGCGCCGCCGGCAAGACGATGATGCTGTGCGTGTCGCGTGCCCGCAGCGCAAGATTGGTGTTGGACGTATGAGTCGGGACGACTCAACGATGACATTTCACCGATGACGGGGGGAGGACGCATGACCGAGGACGACCTGCAACGGCTGGGGCTGGCGCTGCTGAACAGCCCGGCGGAGGCCATCGCCTATTCCGACCGGGAGGGCATCATCCGCTTCTGGAATGCCGGCGCCGAGCGGGTGTTCGGCTTCACCGCCGAAGAGGCGTTGGGCCAGTCGCTGGACATCATCATCCCTGAACGTCAGCGTCAGCGCCATTGGGACGGCTATGACGAGGTGATGAAGTCGGGGGTCAGCCGCTATGGCAGCGGCGACCTGCTGTCGGTTCCGGCGACCCGCAAGGACGGCAGCCGCATCTCGGTGGAGTTCACCATCGTGCCGCTGAAGGACGCGGACGGCGCGATGCTGGGAATGGCCGCCGTCATGCGCGACGTCTCCGCCCGCTTCGAGGAGTTGAAGGCCCTGCGCCGTCAGGCGGCGGGTCGCTGACGGGCCTTCCCCTGCCCTACGCGCCGCCGGCCAGACGTGCCCGCAGCTCGCGCTTCACCACCTTGCCGTAGTTGTTTTTCGGCAGCGCCTCGACGAACAGGTAACGCTTGGGCCGCTTGAAGCGGGCGATGCTGGCGTTGCAATGGGCGTCGAGGCTGTCGGGGGAAATGTCGTGGCCGGCCTCGGCGACGATGAAGGCGACGACGATCTCGCCCCATTCCGGGTCCTGCTGGCCGGTGACGCAGACCTCGGCAACGTCCGGATGGCGCAGCAGCACCTCCTCCACCTCGCGCGGGTAGATGTTGGTGCCGCCGCTGATGATCACGTCCTTGGAGCGGTCGCGCAGGGTCAGGTAGCCGCGCCGGTCGAACGATCCCATGTCGCCGGTGTAGAGCCAGCCGTCGCGCAGCGCCTCGGCCGTCGCCTTCGCGTTGTTCCAGTAGCCGGCCATCACCACGTCGCCGCGGCAGACAATCTCGCCCACCTCGCCGGGCGGCAGCGGCCGGCCCTCGGCATCCACCACCGCCACCTCGACGCCGCTGCGGGCGAAGCCGACCGATCCCAGCACCGCGTCGTCGTCCACGGCATGGTCGCGGCGGCGCAAGGACGTGATGGTCATCGGCGCCTCGCCTTGGCCGTAGATCTGGACGAAGACCGGGCCGAAGACCGCCAGCGACCGCCGCAGCTCCTCCACATACATCGGCCCGCCGCCATAGACGATGGAGCGCAGATTGGCCGGCCGGCGCCCGCCGCGTTCCGCCTCCAGCCGCAGCCTCTGCACCATGGTCGGCGCCAAAAAGGCTCCGCAGCCGGGATGATGGTCGCAGAGGTCGAGGAATTCCGCCGGCTCGAAGGCCGAAGAGGCCGGAACCACCTGCCGGGCGCCACGGGCGACATAGGCCGCCATGTAGAGGCCGGAGCCGTGCGACATCGGCGCCGCGTGCAGCAGGCTGCACTCCTCGTCCACCGCCTCGACATCGGCGAGATGGGCGATGGTCATGGCCAGCAGGTTGCGGTGCGACAGCATCGCCCCCTTCGACCGGCCGGTGGTGCCGCTGGTGTAGAACAGCCAGCCCAGCGCCTGCGGATCGGGATCGACCGGGCCGGCCCATTCCTCCCCCGCCGCCAGTGCCGCGTAATCGCTCCCGCCGATGACGATCCGGCGGCAGGAGGCCGCCGGCGATCCGTCGAGCGCCTGTTCCAATCCACCGGCCAGCTTGGGCGAGACGAAGACGGTGGTGGCGCCAGAATCCTCAAGGATCTGCACCAGCTCGCGCGGATGCAGCTTGGCGTTCACCGGCGTCGCCGCCATGCCGGCCGCCCAGATGGCGAAGAACAGCTCGACATATTCCGGCACATTCTCCGTCGCGATGGCGATGCGGTCGCCTGGCTGCCCCGACGCCCGCAGCCCGGCGGCGATTCGCAGCGCACGCGAGCGCAGCTCCGCGAAGCTGTGGACCGGCTCGGTGCCGCGGAACACCGCCCCGCGGTCGGGGAACCGGGTTGCCGCATGATCGAGAAGGGAGAAGAGATTCACCGGGGCTGTTCCTTTTACGGCTGATCCGCTCGTGCAGCCGATTGTAGGATATGACAACCGGCTCGGGCAGCCCCCCTGATCGACCGGCTCCCATGACAGCCCCGGTGCCCTGGGTCTATGGCGCCAAGCGGTTCAACTGCTCCAGGGCATCGGCGGGCAAATCCAGCTCTGCCGCCGCCAGATTCTCGCGCAGGTGACCGACCGACGAGGTCCCGGGAATCAGCAGCACATTGGGCGCCCGCTTCAGCAACCAGGCGAGCGCCACCTGCATCGGCGTCGCGCCGAGCCGGCGGGCGACGTCCGACAGCTGGTCCGACTGCAGCGGCGAGAAGCCGCCGAGCGGGAAGAACGGCACATAGGCGATCCCCTTGCCGGCCCCCTTGTCGGCAAGGTCGTCGATCAGCGCATCGTCCGCCCGGTGCACGAGATTGTAGTGGTTCTGAACGCAGACGATCTCGCAGATGCGGCGGCCTTCCTCGACTTGGGCGGCGGTAACGTTGCTGAGGCCGATGTGCCGGACCAGCCCCTGCCGCTGCAGGTCGGCCAGCACGCTCAGTTCCCGCTCGATCGGCCCCTCGGCGGGCGCGTGGCCGTGGTCGCCCCACAGCCGCAGATTGACGACGTCGAGCACATCCAGGCCGAGATTGCGCAGATTGTCGTGCACGGCCTGCCGCAATTCGTCGGGCGAGGACGCTTGGAGCCAGGACGCATCGTCGCCGCGCCGTCCGCCGATCTTGGTGACGATCAGCAGATCGTCCGGATAGGGCGCCAGCGCCTCGCGGATCAGCCGATTGGTGACATGCGGACCATAGAAGTCGCTGGTGTCGATGTGGTTCACGCCTGCTTCTATCGCATGGCGAAGCACGGCGATCGCCGCGTCATGGTCCTTCGGCGGGCCGAACACGCCGGGACCGGCAAGCTGCATGGCGCCGTAGCCGAGCCGCCGCACGGTCTTGCCGCCGAGGGCGAAACTGCCGGATTTGTCGAGATTGGACATGATGGCCTCCGTTTTGGTCTCGCCAAATCTAGTCGCCGACGGCCTGTTCGATTAGTCTGCACAGTCGGGACAGCCTGTGCGGATCGGCGAACAATGCAGCATGACCTGGGGGACCTGAACGCCTTCGTTGCGGTGGCCCGCGCCCGCGGTTTCCGCGAAGCCGCCCGCGCCACCAATGCCAGCGCCTCGGCCCTCAGCGAAGCCGTGCGGCGGTTGGAGGCACAGTTGGGCGTGAGGCTGCTCAACCGGACCACGCGCAGCGTGGTGCTGACGGAGGCGGGGGAGCGTCTGCTGGCCCGGCTCGCCCCCGCGCTGCGCGAGGTCGACGCCGCGCTCGACGTGGTGAACGGCTTCCGCGACCGGGTGGCGGGAACCCTCCGGCTGAATGTGCCGGTCAGCGTGGCAAGGCTGGTGCTTCCTGCGATCCTGCCGCGCTTCCTCGCCGCCTATCCCGAAATCAAGGTGGAGGTGATGGCGGAGGACAGCTTCGTCGACGTGCTGGAGGCTGGCTGCGACGCCGGCATCCGCTATGACGAGCGGCTGGAGCAGGACATGATCGCGGTTCCCATCGGCCCCCGCCGCCAGCGCTTCGCCACCGCGGCCTCACCCTCCTACCTCCGCGCGCATGGACGGCCGGAGCATCCGCGCGACCTGATGAACCATTCCTGTCTGCGCGGACGCTTTGCCAGCGGCGCCGCTCCGCTGTGGGAGTTCGAGCGCGACGGGGAGGTGATCCGGCTCGACCCGTCCGGACCGCTTGTTGTCGGGCCGGGAGGCGCCATGGAACTGGCGATCGACGCGGCGGTGTCCGGCGTCGGGGTGATCCATCTGTTCGAGCAGTGGCTGCGCCCGCATCTGGACAGCGGCGCTCTGGAGCCCGTTCTCGAACCCTGGTGGCAAAGCTTCTCCGGTCCCTTCCTTTATTATGCGGGGCGTCGTCTGGTGCCGGCGCCGCTCAGGGCCTTCCTCGACTTCATCAAGTCCGGAGATGGGGGTTCGCTGTCGCTGCGGTGAAACCAGGACGGCGGCCGGGGAGTTGACGGTGCGGAGGGAAAGCCGGGCAGGTCTTCCCGCAATCGCCCGATCTCGCTTGTCGAAGGAGCCCGCAATGCCGCGATTCCGGTCCGCACTCTTGCTGCTGGTGCTGTGGGCGGCGGCGGTCGCCCCTCCCGCGCTGGCGCAGCAGCATGCCATATCCATGTATGGCGAACCGAAATACGGCCCTGATTTCAACCACTTCGACTATGTGAACCCCGATGCGCCCAAGGGCGGCCGGGTGGCGCTGGCGGTGATCGGCTCCTTCGACACGCTCAACCCCTACACGCTGAAGGGCAGCGCAGCGGCGGGGCTCAGCCTGACCTACGACACGCTGATGACCGGCTCCGCCGACGAACCGTTCAGCGAATATGGACTGCTGGCCGAAAGCGTGGAGCCGGCGAAGGATCGCTCGTCCGTCCTGTTCGTGTTGCGAAAGGAGGCGCGCTGGCACGACGGCAAGCCGGTGACCGCGCAGGACGTGGTCTTCTCCTTCAAGATCCTGACGGAAACCCATCCCTTCTACCGCAGCTATTATGCCGGGGTGGACCGGGTGGAGGCTGTGGACCAGCGGCGCGTGCGTTTCGTCTTCAAGCCGGGCGATAACCGCGAACTGGCGCTGATCGTCGGGCAGCTGCCGGTGCTGCCGGAGCATTACTGGAAGGACAAAACCTTCTCGCAGACGACGCTGGAGCCGCCACTCGGCAGCGGACCCTACCGGATCGCCGCGGTCGATCCCGGCCGCTCCATCACCCTTGAAGGGTTCGGGGATTATTGGGGCAAGGATCTGCCGGTGAACCGGGGCCGCTACAATTTGGGGACGCTCGTCTACGACTATTACCGCGACAGCTCGGTCGCGCTGCAGGCGTTCCGGGCCGGGTTGGTCGATTTCCGGCAGGAGAATATCGCCAAGACCTGGGCCACCGGCTACGACTTTCCCGCCATGCGGGAGGGCAAGGTCAAGCGCGAGGAGATTCCCAACAGCCTGCCCGCCGGCATGCAGGGCTTCGCCTTCAACACCCGCCGCGCCGTTTTCGCCGACCCGCAGGTGCGCTGGGCGATCGCCCAGGCCTTCGATTTCGAATGGACCAACGAGGCGCTGTTCTATTCGGCCTACAAGCGGACCGACAGCTATTTCGAGAATTCCGACCTGCAGGCGGAGGGGCTTCCCGGCCCCGATGAACTGGCGCTTCTCACCCCGCTGCGCGATCAGGTTCCGCCAGAGGTCTTCACCCAACGCTACGAGCCGCCCAGCACCGTTGGACCGCGCACCATCCGCGACAATCTGCTGGAGGCCAAGCGCATCCTGGATGCCAAAGGCTGGACGGTCAGGAATGGCCTGCGCATCGACCCGCAGAGCGGCCGGCCGGTCTCCTTCGAAATCCTGCTGGATTCCCCCAGCTTCGAGCGCATCACCCTGCCCTTCATCGAGAATCTGAAGCGGCTCGGCATCCGGGCCACCGTGCGCACCGTGGACAGCGCGCAGTATGAAAACCGCGTCCGCGATTTCGACTTCGACATGGTCGTCGCCCTCTGGCCGGAATCGCTGTCGCCCGGCAACGAGCTGCGCGACGCCTTCGGATCCGACAGCGCCGACCGGCCCGGCAGCCGCAACCTCGCCGGCATCCGCAATCCGGCGGTGGACCGTCTCATCGACGCGGTGGTCACCGCCGGTTCGAAGCAGGAGCTTCACACGGCGGTCGGCGCGCTGGACCGCGTTCTGCTGTGGAACCACTATGTGATCCCGCACTGGTACAATGGCAGCTTCCGGATCGCCTATTGGAACCGGCTTGCCCATCCCGCGACCGTTCCGCCCTATTCGCTCGCCTTCGACAGCTGGTGGGTGCGCAGCGCCGCTGTCGCCGGGGCCCGCTGATGGTTCCCGCATGGCCAGCTTTCTTGGAACCGCTACGGCGTGCCAGGGTTAAGCTTGAAAGCAAATGCAGGGAGCGATCATCCATGCCGAACGAAACGACCCGTTCGCTGCGTCTCGCGGCGATGTTGGCCGGATGCCTGGCGCTGGCCGGGTGCGGCAGCGAGGCGACGGGGCTCGGCCTCAACCTCGTCTCGCAGGAACAGCTCGCCGATCTGGGCAAGCAGGACTGGCAGCGCCTGGTCTCCTCCACGCCGGCCACCAACAACCAGTCCTACCGGCGCCGGGCCGAGGAGGTGTCCGCGCGCCTGCTGCGTGCCGCCGGCCTCGACGCCTCGAAATGGGAGGTCCGCGTCTTCCAGGGCGAGGAGGCCAACGCCTTCGCCCTCCCCGGCCAGAAGATCGGCGTCTATGAAGGGCTGTTCCGCTACGCCAAGAACGACGCGCAGCTGGCCGCGGTGATCGGCCACGAGATCGCCCACAATCTGGACGCCCACGCCGCCGAGCGCGTCAGCACCCAGATGGCAACCGAGGCCGGGGCCGGCATCGTCGGCGCGGCACTGGGCGCCGGCGGCGTCCCGGCCAGCCAGCAGATCGCCGCAGCGCTCGGCACCGGTGCGCAGTACGGCCTGATCCTGCCCTATTCGCGCAATCAGGAGCTGGAGGCCGACCGCGATGGGCTGATGCTGATGGCGCGCGCCGGCTACGACCCGCGCGAGGCGGTGGCGTTGTGGGAGAACATGCGGCAGGCCGGATCGTCACCGCCGGTCTTCCTGTCCACCCACCCCGGCATCGACGACCGCATCGGCCAGCTGAATCGCCTGATGCCGGAAGCGATGAAGCTCTACGCCCCGAAATGACGGCGTCTCCGGGCTGCGGCGTGTTGGCATAGCCCGACACCATTTCGGCTCAGCAGTCGATAGACTCAGCGGTCGGCCGGCGGCTGGCCTGCGCCATCGCCGACCGTCGACAGATCGTTTCCATCGGCCCCCGCCAGATGCCGGCAGAGCGCAGCGGCCAGCGTGCGCGGGGTGACCGGCTTGTGCAGCAGGTGGAAGCCGTACCGGAGGGCGTCGTTCTGCGGCTCGGTGCCGATCTCGCCGGTGACGATCAGGCCGGGAATGGCCGGATCGTGCATCGCGCGGATGCGCAGGATGGCCTCCGTGCCGATGCGCTTGTCCCGCAGGCGGTAGTCGACGATGAGGATGTCCGGCCGCCGCCCGTCCCGTTCCAGGCTCTCCACCGCGCGGTCGGTCGAATCGGCGGCGATCACGTCGAATTTCCAGGCGTGAAGGATGCTTTCCATCCCGGCCAGGACGATGGGGTCGTCATCCACGACCACCGCCAGCCGCGTCTCTCCCCGCTCCAGCGGTGCCGGCGTCGCCTCGGCGGGCCGGGGCTCCGGGGGGGCGCGGTCTTCGGTGGCAAGCGGCACGGCGATGCTGAACAGCGCCCCCTGCCCGGACTGCGAATGCACCGTGACGGGATGATCCAGCAGGTCCGACAGACGGCGGACGATCGCCAGCCCCAGCCCGAGCCCCTGGTTGCGGTCCCGCTCGGGATTCTCGATCTGATACAGCTCTTCGAAGACGCGGTGGATCTGGTCGGCCGGGATGCCGCATCCGCTGTCGCGGACCCCGATCAGCAGATGATCGGCCTGCAGGGTGCATTCGACCGTGACGCCGCCCTGGTCGGTGTAGCGGATGGCGTTCTCCACCAGATTGCGCAGCATGCGGCCGAGCAGGACACGGTCGCTGCGGATCGCCGTGTGGCAGGGCGACACCCGCCAGTCCAGCCCCTTTTCCTGGGCGAGCGGCGCATAGGCGTCGTCCAGGCTCCTCAGCAGATCCGACGCGCGGAACTCCTCCAGCTGCGGCGCCACGATGCCGGCGTCCAGGCGGGAGATGTCGAGCAACCCGTCCAGCAGCCCCTTGAGAATGTCCAGACCATGCTGAAGACGGCCCAGCGCGTCCAGGCCGGGGCCGTCGGTCAGGTGTGGGCGCAGCACCTCGGCGAACAGCAGGATCGACTGCATCGGCTGGCGCAGGTCGTGGCTGGCGGCGGCGAGAAAGCGGCTCTTGCTGCGGCCCGCTTCCTCGGCCGCGTCACGGGCGTGGTGGATGTCGTGGATGTCGACGGCGCCGCCATACCAGGCGACGATCCGTCCCCCCTGGTGGATCGGATGGGTGCGGCTGAGATGCCACCGGTAGGTTCCATCGGCCCGGCGCAGGCGCAGTTCGTATTCGTGCGGCGCGCCGACGGCAATGGCGCGGGCGCGGATCGCCTGGACATGCTCGACATCGTCCGGATGGAGGTCTTCCATCCGGTTGGCCTCGGTCGTCATGCGGCCGGTGTAGGCGCGGAAGGCGGCGTTGACGAATTCCAGCGTACCGTCCGGATGGTTCACCCACATCATGTGCGGCGCGTTCTCGACCAGGGCGCGGAGCCGTTCCTCGCTGGCGCGCAGCGCGGCGGACGCCGCCTCGTTGGCCTGCATCTGCCGGTCGAGGTCTTCGGCCAGCGCATCGAACGACAGTCCGAGTCTGCTCATTTCCGGGCCGTCCACCGCGCCGACGCGGGCGGAGCGGTCACCGGAACGCCAGCGTTCGGTCGCGGCGATCAACGCTGTCACCGGCTGATGGATATGGCGTCTGGCGATCAGGAACGCCGCCAGCAGGCCGAGCATCAGCGTGGCGGCGATCCAGATCAGCGACCGCCACAGCGCGTCGTCGATGCTGCTCATCGCCGCATCATGGTCGATACCGATTGCCACGAAGATGTGCCGGACCCCGGCCGACAGCGGAACATAGGCAAACACCCGCTCGACGCCGTCGATCCCCATCAACCGGGCGGTTCCCACGGCGTCGGCATCCAGCAGCGGGCGGAATCGTTGCGGCAACGCCGCGCCGACGAGTACAGGCCGTGCCGGTGCGTGGGCCAGCACGATGCCGTTGCTGTCGGCCACCAGCAGCGACGCGTTGTCGGGGAGCGGGTGTTCGGAGAGATAACGTTCGAGCCAGCCGAGGTCGATCAGCGCCGTGACCACGCCGATCGGCGGACCGTCGGCGTGGTCACGGCGGATCGGCAGGCCGAACGGCATGGCGGCCTTGCCGTTGTGCCGCTGCCGGATGAACTCGCCGACGGTGAAGCCGCCGCTTTCCAGGGCGGCGCGCACATGCACCCGGTCGGCGATGCTCCGTCCGGTCAGGGCCGCGTTGGTGGAGCAGAGGATGACCCCGTCCGTGCCGGCGAGGTTGATCGACAGATAGTCCGCGATCCGCGAACCCGTGCGCGTCAGCAGCGTCTGGCAGGCGGACGCATCGAGAGCCTGCGCGGCCGATGTCTCGGCCAGCAGTTCCAGCATCTGGCGCACGCCTTCGACGAGGCGCTGCTGCTCGCCGCCCAGCAGGCTGAGAAGCTGCCGCGCATGCTCGTGGATTTCCTCCGAGCGCTGGCGGCGCAGGTCGATCTGGTTCCAGACCTCCAGGGCGCAGACCGGTACCAGGGCCAGGAACACGAGCAGCAGCAGGCGGGTCAGGAAGCTCATGGCGCCCCGATTCCTGCCCTGGTGCTGTGGGTTGCGACCGTCATTGCTCCGTCTCCCGTCCGGCCCCGCACCCCTTTAACCGTCGGGGATTGCCGAACGCTGCCATGCGATCGCCATTTGCGGCCCGGCAGGTTCGACGGGAAATCGGCGAAGCACAACAGATCAGAAGAGGGAGCGATCGGGGTGCCCCGCACACACGCAGGGCGCCCCGGCCGTCACCCCGCCGCGATGGCGCTGTTCAGCGAGGCGATCAGGATGTGGGCGTCCACCGGCTTGCCCAGCACGGAGCGGGCGCCGCCGGCGATCGCCCGCGCCAGCGTGGTCTCGTCGGCATAGGAGGTCATGAACAGGATCGGCGGATGTCCGCCGCCGTCGGCGTTCAGCCGCTCCTGCATCTCCAGCCCGGACAGGCCGGGCATGCGCACGTCCAGGATGATGCAGGCGATGCCGCCGCGGTCGGCGCTGGCGAGGAAATTCCCCAGGAAATCCTCGGCGGAGACGAACGACCGGCAGCGGAATCCGACGGACCGCAGCAGGTCGTCCAGCGCCTCGCGGATCGCCTCGTCGTCATCGACCACCGCTATCAGGGGTGCGTTGGACACTTCGTGATGCCTCGACCGGATGGAGGCGCCGTTCCCTGGCGCCACGCGCATCCTAGCCGGACGGGACTGCGGGGAGATACCACACCTAGGTCTACTCCTTTGCGGTCCAATTTTCAGGGGCCTACTCCTCCGGGTCCAGCACCTCGGCCTTGCGGACGAGGTCGGCGACCGAGCGCACCTGCATCTTCCGCATCACCTTGCCGCGGTGCAGCTTCACCGTCACCTCGCTGATGCCGAGATCGCCGGCGATCTGCTTGTTCAGCCGGCCCTTGACCACCTCGGCCATCACCTCGCGCTCCCGTGGGGTCAGGGTCGCGGCCAGCGATTCCACCGTCATCGCGGCGGCCCGGTCGCGCCGCCTAGTCCGGTCGCGGGCGATCGCAGCCTCCACCGCGTCCAGCATGTCCTGGTCGCGGAAGGGCTTGATGAGGAAATCCATCGCACCTGCCTTCATCGCCCGCACCGACATCGGCACGTCGGCGAAACCGGTCATGAAGATGATGGGCAGCGCGATGCCCAGGCTGTCCAGCCTCGTCTGGAACTCCAGTCCGCCCAGGCCGGGAAGCCGCACGTCCAGGATCAGGCAGCCCGGCCGGTCGGGAACCGCTGCCGCCAGCAGTTCGGCCGTGCTGCCGAAGGCAAGGCTTTCGATGCCGACCGATCGCAGCAGATCGACCACCGCCTCCCGCATCCCGGCATCGTCATCGACGACGAGAACCAGCGGATCGTCCTTGGGTGTTTGCGGGACGGGCGGTGGCGGCATGGCGGTCAGTCCTCTCGTGCCGATGCCGGCGGAACGGCCGGCGATGCGGAAAGCGCGGGCGATGGCCCGGTAGATGCTGGGGCAGGAGTCGGAGGTTGGGGCAAAGCCGCGGGTAAGGTGAACTCGAACACCGCACCACCCTCCGTATGATTGTGCGCGGTCAGCGTGCCGCCACAGGATTCGACGGTGGACCGGCAGATCGACAGCCCCATGCCCATGCCGTCCGGCTTGGTGGTGAAGAAGGAGTCGAACAGGCGGGCGCGGCTGGCTTCGTCGATGCCCCGGCCGCGGTCGCGGACCGCCACCCTCACCTCGGTGCCGTCCCTATCCCCGGCCCCGGCCCGCTCGACGGTGACGGTCAGCTCGCGGCGCGGGGTTCCCGCCTCCGCCATGGCATGCAGGCCGTTGGTGACGAGGTTGATCAGCACCTGCTGCAAGCCGACCCGGCTGCCCCGCACCGGCGGCAGGTCGGGCGCGAAGCCGGTGACCATCACCGTCGCGGCGGCCGACAGTTCGCGTTCAAGCAGCAGCGCCACCTCCTCCACCAGCTGGCGCAGGTCGATGATCTCGTCGCAGCGGGTGTCCTTGACCAGCATGCCGCGGGTCCGCTGCACGATGTCGGCGGCGCGCTTGCCGTCTCGGACCATGCGGTCCACCGCCTTGGCGGCGGTCTCGATGTCCGGCGGGTCGCGGCGCAGCCAGCGCAGGCAGGCCTGAGCGTTCAGCACGATGGCGCCCAGCGGCTGGTTCAACTCGTGGGCGATGGAGGCGGACAAAGCGCCCAGCGTGGCCGCGCGCGCCGCGCGGGCGAGTTCCGCCTGCGCCGCCAGCAGCGCCTCCTGCGTGCGTTCGCGCTGGGTGATGTCGACGACGCCGGCCACGACCCGGTCGAAGCCGACGCCGTCGTCCGGGAAGCTGATGCCCAGCAGCACCGTCAGGGTGCGCCCGTCGGCGGCGATCAGCTGCGCCCGCCCCTCGAACCGGTCACGCCCGTCCCAAAGCGCCAGAAGGATCTGCGGTAGCGCCGGATCCTCGGCAGGAAGGAAGCGGCCGAGCGGCCCCAGCACCTCGGACCGGCCGGCGGCGCCCAGCAGTTCCAGGGTGGCATCGTTGACGTTGGTGGTGACCACCGACGCCCCCATCTGCCGCGACCAGCCGGGATTGGCCCGCGCATGGGCGGCGATGTCCGTCACCCCGTCCGCCCGCAGCGCGTCGAGCGCCGCCGTCACCGCTGTGAAATCCTGTTCCCACAGCGAAATGCGCGCCTGCTCGAACATGCCGCGGTAGCGCCTTTCGCTGCGCGCCAGCGCGTTGTTGGCCCGGACCAGCAGCGCCCGCGACTCATGGTCCCGCACCAGCAGTGCACCGGTGATCAGGATGGCTGCCAGCGAGACGCCGCAGCGCAGCACCGCCGACAGGTCCATGTCGTGCCAGTGCGACAGAAAGAAGGACAGCACCGCCAGCAGCGCGCAGCCGGCCGCCACCCGCAGGATGCCCCGCCGGGACAGCGCCGTGGCCGCCAGGAGCAGCACCAGGACATACAGGACCGCGATGGCGCTTTCGATGTCGGTGAAGGTGTCGATGACGAACACGGTCAGCGCCAGCGGGATCGCCAGCACGCCGAGCCGGCGCTCGGCCGCCCGGCCCGCCGCCTGCGAACCGCCCCACTCCGCCCCCGCCCACTCCGCGCCCATGCGCCCGTCTCCAACCTCGGGATGCCCATCCGATTCCGGCAGCTTGCCTGCGGGTGCCGACCGCTTCTTGAACGATCTGCCGATGACTTGAACGATCTGGACGCGGTGGAGCCAGTCATACCTAGGGTTGGTTGAGAAGGCCACCGCACCGGCGCTACCATCCTTTCCCCACGCCTTCCCCAACGAACGCATCAGGCCGCAGGAGCCCGCCATGGTCGACGCCATCATCATCGGAGCCGGCCAGGCCGGACCGCCGCTCGCCGAACGCCTCACCGCCGCCGGCATGAGCGTGGCGGTGGTCGAGCGCAAGCTGTTCGGCGGCACCTGCGTCAACACCGGCTGCACTCCGACCAAGACGCTGATCGCCAGCGCCCGCGTCGCCCGGATGGCTCAGCGCGCCGCCGAGTACGGCGTGATGCTGGACGGCCCGGTGCGCATCGACATGGCGCGGGTCAAGGCGCGCAAGGACGAAGTCTCCGGCCGCTCGCGCCAGAATGTCGAACGCTGGCTGCGTGGCATGCCGAACTGCCGCGTGCTGCAGGGCCATGCCCGTTTCGAATCGGCCAACAGCGTGCGCGTCGGCGACGAGCTTCTGACGGCGGAACGCATCTTCCTCAATGTCGGCGCCCGCGCCGCGGTGCCGGACATGCCGGGCGTCCATGATGTCGATATCCTGACCAGCGGCACCATCCTCGACCTCGACCATGTGCCGCGGCATCTGGTGGTGGTCGGCGGCAGCTACATCGGCCTGGAATTCGCCCAGATGTACCGCCGCTTCGGCGCCGAGGTGACGGTGGTGGAGAAGGGGGAGCGGCTGATCGCCCGCGAGGACCCCGACGTCTCATACGCCATCCGGGAGTTGCTGGAGAAGGAGGGGATCACCGTCCGCCTGTCCGCCGATTGCATCCGCTTCGCCCCCCATGCCGACGGCATCGAGGTCCGGGTGAACTGCGCCTCCGGCACGCCGTCGGTGGTGGGAAGCCATGTGCTGCTCGCGGTCGGTCGCACGCCCAACACCGGCGACCTCGGGCTCGACCGCGCCGGAGTGGCGACGGATTCCCGCGGCTACGTCACGGTGGACGACCGGCTGCGCACCAACGTGCCGGGCATCTGGGCCATGGGCGACTGCAACGGGCGTGGCGCCTTCACCCACACCGCCTACAATGATTTCGAGATCGTCGCCGCCAACCTGCTGGACGACGATCCCCGCAGCGTCGACGACCGCATCCAGGCCTACGCGCTCTACACCGACCCGCCGCTCGCCCGCGTCGGCATGACCGACGAGGCGGTCCGCCGTTCCGGCCGGCGGGCTCTGGTCGGCCAGCGGGCGATGACCCGCGTCGGCCGCGCGGTCGAGAAGGGCGAGGCCGACGGCTTCATGCGGATCGTCGTCGATGCCGACAGCCAGGAGATCCTCGGCGCCGCCATCCTCGGCCCCGGCGGCGACGAGGCGATCCACGGCGTGCTCGACATGATGTACGCCAAGGCGCCCTATCCCATCCTGCAGCGCGCCGTCCACATCCACCCCACCGTCGCCGAACTGCTGCCGACCCTGCTGGGCGAACTGAAGCCGCTGGAGTGACGGAAAGGTTCAGGCCGGAAAGCCGGTGGCCGTCATCCGCTCCTGAAACACCTCGTGCAACAGGGCCAGGAAGGCGCGCACCGCAGGATTGGTGTGGCGGCTTTCCGGCCAGAGCGCCGTGATGTTGTTCCGCTCGACCGCGAAGTCCGCCAGGACCGGGACCAGTTCACCGCGTGCCACAAAGGGGCCTGCGACGAAGGACGCGGCCATCCCGATGCCGCCGCCGGCCGCCAGTGCGGCGACCAGCGCGTCGCTGACGTCGACGACGATGCCGGCCGGCGGCACCACCTCCACCAGCCGTCCGCCGATGCTGAAGGGCCAACGCAGCGCCTGCCCCGTGCTCTGATAGCGCAGAAGGACGATGTCATGCCCCTCCAACTCGCTGGGGTGCATCGGCATGCCGCGCGCCGCCAGATAGTCCGGCGAGGCGAAGCAGCAGAGCCGGTGCGGCGCCAGCCGGCGCGACATCAGCCCGGAATCCACAAGCTCGCCGATGCGCACGGCGACGTCGATCCTCTCCTCGACGATGTCGACCATCCGGTCGTTCAGGCGCAGATCGACCGTCACCTTGGGGTGGAGCCTGCGGAAGGCGGGCAATGCCGGCGCGATCACGTGGATGCCGATCGGCAGTGGGGCCGCCACCCGCAGGATGCCGGACGGCTCCGATCGCGCCGCCATCGCCGCCTGCTCGATCTCCTCCGCATCGCGCAGCAGCCTCACCGCGCGTTCATGCAGTTCGCGCCCCTCCGGCGTCAGCGCCAGCGAGCGCGTCGTGCGGGTGAAAAGCGAGACCCCCAGCCGCTGCTCCAGCCGCTGCACGCTCTTGCTGACGGCGGAGGGCGAGATCGACAGCGACTGCGCGGCGGCAGTGAAGCTGCCCAGCGAACCGGCGCGCGCGAATGCGATCAGCCCGGTCAGCCGCTCCAGGCCTATTTGTTCCTTCATGGCACAATTGAACAGATATCCGGGCCAATTATCAATCTCGAACCGCCGATCATATGCTCGTCCAGGTCCGATCCTCTCCCAAGGAGACAGAGATGAGCGAAATGATGAAAGCGGTGCGGTTGCACGCCTTCGGCGGTCCGGAGGTCCTGGTCTATGAAGACGCGCCGAAACCCCGGCCGAAAGCGGGCGAGGTTCTCGTCCGTGTCCGCGCGGTCGGCCTCAATCCCCCCGACTGGTATCTGCGCGACGGTTACCGGATGCTTCCGCCCGAATGGCGGCCGCAGGCGTCCTTCCCCATCATCCCCGGAACCGACATTTCCGGCGTGGTCGAAGCAGTCGGCGACGATGTTGGGACTGTCACCGTCGGCGACGAGGTCTATGCGATGGTCCGCTTTCCCGCCGGCCTCGCCGGCGACAGCCGGGCCTATGCCGAATATGTCTCGGTCCCGGCATCGGATCTCGGAATCAAACCACCGGGCATCGACCATGTGCATGCCGCCGCGGCGCCGATGTCGCTGCTGACCGCCTGGCAGTTCCTGGTTGATCTCGGCCATGACGAACCGAATCCGCTGCAGCCGGACCAGCATCGGCCGGTGCCGCTCGCCGACAGGACCGTGCTGGTGAACGGCGCCGGTGGCGGAGTCGGGCATCTGGCTCTGCAGATCGCGAAATGGAAGGGTGCGCGCGTCATCGCCGTGGCTTCCGGCCGGCACGGGGCGCTGCTGCGCGATCTCGGCGCCGACGAGGTCATCGACTACACCAGGACCAGGCCCGAGGACGTGGTGCGTGGGGTCGATCTCGTCATCGACGCGGTCGGCGGCCCGGCCACCCGCCGTTTCCTGCCGACGCTGAAGCGCGGCGGCGCGCTGTTCCCGATCTTCCCGCTGGGCTTCGATGCCGGCACGGAAGCGGCGGAACTGGGCGTCACCGTGTCGGCCACGCAGGTCCGGTCGAACGGCGCCCAATTGACGGAAATCGGAAGGCTCCTCGACGACGGCACCATCCGCGTTGTCATCGACAGCGTGTTCCCGCTGGCCGACGCGCGAAAGGCGCACGAGCGCGCAGCCGCTGGCCATGTCCAGGGCAAGATCGTCCTCACCGCCGCCTGACCGCTCAGCACGGCAGCCAAGCCCAAGCCGGCCTTGCACCCCCCTTCCCATCGGGACCATCCTGATTGCCCGGACCGGAACCAAGAGGAAGAATCGTGCAGCCGGAGATCATCGAGATTACCGAAGGAAATACGGCGTCGGCGGTGCCGGCCCTGCAGGTGCTTTGGCCGAAATACGATGCGGCCGAGATGACCCGCATCATCGACACCGTGCTGCGGCCGAACGGCTATCGCCTCGCCGGCATCGTCCCCGAAGCGGGCGGCCCGGCCGCCTGCGTGCTGGGATTCCGCCTGCAATATTCCCTCTGGCTGGGCAAGTCCTTCTACATCGTCGACATGGCGACCCTGCCCGACCAGCGCGGGCGGGGCTATGCCTCGCTCATCCTCGACTGGGCGAAGGCCGAGGCCGAAAGGCTGGACTGCAAGGCGCTGCACCTCGATTCCGGCGTCGGTCCGGAGCGCAGCGATGCCCACCGCGTCTATATGGGCAAGCGCTATCGGATCGGCTGCCACCACTTCGTCCACACGCTGGGCTAGAGCGACTTCCCCGCCGCCGCGCGGTAGGGGGCGAACCAGTCCAGCCCCGCCAGCGTGGCGGCCCTCGGCCGGTATTCGCAGCCGACGAAACCGCCATAGCCCAGCCGGTCCAGTTCCCCGAACAGGAACGGCCAGTTCAGTTCCTCACCGTCCGGCTCGTTGCGCGACGGGACCGAGGCGATCTGGACATGGCCGGTCAGCGGCATCAGCCGGCGCAGCGCCATGGTCACGTCGCCATGCAGGATCTGCCGGTGGTAGAGGTCGAACTGCAGCCGCACATTGTGCAGTCCGGCCCCGGCGATCAGCCGCTCGGCAAGGCCGAAATCGTTCAGGAAATATCCCGGCATGTCGCGGCCGTTGATCGGCTCCAGCAGCAGTTCGATCCCGCGCGCCGCCAGCGCCTCGCCCGCGTAAGCCACGGCGCGCCGGTACGACCCGGCCGCCGCCGGATCGGCGGGATCGGCCAGCCCGGCCATCATGTGCAGCCGGCGGCAACCCGTCGCCTCCGCATAGTCCAGCGCCTTGGCAACCCCGGCGCGGAACTCCTCGAACCGCTCCGGCAGGGCGGCCAGCCCGCGTTCCCCGGCGGCCCAGTCGCCGGGCGGCATGTTGAACAGCGCCTGGGTCAGCCCGTTGCGCTGCAGCCGCCGGGCCACCTCGTCCGGCGCATGGTCGTAGGGGAACAGATACTCGACCGCCCGAAATCCGGCATCGGCGGCGGCGTCGAAGCGGTCCAGGAACGGCCACTCCGTGAACATCATCGTCAGGTTGGCGGCAAAGGTCGGCATCGCGCGGCGGGGCTCCCTCATGGCACGGGCGGCCCGAAACTGATAAGGGACGGCAGGCGAAACGAAAAGACCGGAGAGAACGGCCAATGACGAAGCCCCTGATGACGACGGCGGTGTTGAATGCGGTGCTGACCGGCAAGGCAGTGCCGTTCGGCCGCCCGGACACGCTCAGCGCCATCGGCAAGCAGCCGACCGACGCCGCGGTCGCCATCGGCCCGGCCGGGCTGGAGGGCGACGAGCAGGCCGACCGCCGCAACCATGGCGGTCCCGACAAGGCGGTCCACCATTACCCCTTTGACCATTACGCGGCGTGGCGCGCCGACCTGCCCGCACCCGCCACGCTGCTGGATAGCGTCGGCGCTTTCGGCGAGAACATCTCGACCCTCGGCCTGACGGAGGAGACGGTCTGCGTCGGCGACGTCTTCCGCATCGGCACCGCAGTTTTGCAGGTCAGCCAGGGGCGCCAGCCCTGCTGGAAGCTGAACCACCGCTTCGGTGTGAAGGACATGGCGCGCCGGGTGCAGTCCACCGGGCGAACCGGCTGGTATTATCGCGTGCTGGAGCCGGGCATCGCCGCCGCCGGCGACGAAATCTCCCTGATCGACCGCCCCCTGCCCGACTGGCCGCTGGCCCGCATCCTGCGCGCCTTCTACCACGACACCCGCGACCTCCCCACGCTGGCCGGCATCGCGGAGTTGGAGCCGCTGGCGGCCGGCTGGCGCACGCTTGCCCGGAAGCGGGTCGAGAGCGGCCGGGTGGAGGATTGGACCAACCGCCTCGGCGAGTGACCGGCCCCGTTCGGATTTCCGAACGCCCGACGGCGGGCGCATTCGGAAATCCGAACGACCGCGGCTCTCACCAGCAATCATACGCAGAAAGATCAACGACTTAGGCCGCGACACCCTGCCCGCCCGCGCTGGCATGGCGGTTGCTCCTTACCGGTTGCGCCCCGCGAAGACGGGGCGGTCTCAACCAAGGGAGCGAAACGTCCGATGCCTGCAGCAACAACGCGCACCGAACATGACCTGCTGGGCGACCGCGAGGTCCCGGCCGACGCCTATTACGGCGTCCACACCCTGCGCGCTGTCGAGAATTTCCCGATCACCGGCACGCCGATTTCCCACTACCCCGATCTGGTCCGCGCGCTCGCCGAGATCAAGATGGCCGCCGCCCGCGCGAATCACGAGCTTGGGCTGCTGAACGCCGAGCGGGCCGACGCCATCGCCGCCGCCTGCCGGGAGATCCGCGCCGGCCGGCTGCACGACCAGTTCGTCGTCGACGTGATCCAGGGCGGCGCCGGCACCTCCACCAATATGAACGCCAACGAGGTGATCGCCAACCGGGCTCTGGAGATCCTGGGCCATGGCCGTGGCGACTACGCCCAGCTGCACCCCAACGAACATGTCAACATGAGCCAGTCGACCAACGACGTCTATCCGACGGCGTTGAAGCTGGCGACCTACACCGGCATCTTCCGGCTGGTGGAGGCGATGGGCCATCTGCGCGCCGCCTTCCAGCGCAAGGCCGACGAGTTCCGCGACATCCTGAAGATGGGCCGCACCCAGCTGCAGGACGCCGTGCCGATGACGCTGGGCCAGGAGTTCTCCACCTACGCCGTCATGCTGGCCGAGGATGAGGAGCGGCTGAAGGAGGCCGCCCTGCTGATCCGCGAGATCAATCTGGGCGCCACCGCCATCGGCACCGGCATCAACGCCCATCCCGACTATGCCGCGCTGGTCTGCCGCCGTCTGGCCGAGATCAGCGGCGTCCCCGTCGTCACCGCCCCCAATCTGGTGGAGGCAACGCAGGATTGCGGCAGCTTCGTCCAGCTGTCGGGCGTGCTGAAACGGGTGGCGGTGAAGCTGTCCAAGACCTGCAACGACCTTCGCCTGCTGTCCAGCGGCCCGCGCGCCGGTTTCGGCGAGATCAACCTGCCGGCGCGGCAGGCCGGCTCGTCGATCATGCCGGGCAAGGTCAAC
>NZ_CAMLJP010000100.1 GCF_946480385.1 uncultured Azospirillum sp. | reverse complement strand
GACCCAGCCCCACGGAGTGAAACAAGCCCCAACCCGTCCACCGAGCCGGGGCAACGCCAGCTTCTTCAACGGCATCAGCTTGCCACCGATCCCAGAAGGTGAAAGGGCCAGCCACCATATCACCTCAATGTTGGCTTTATGTGGCATGGAGTGCAACCAAGATGAAGGCGAGGCCGCTGCCCACGATACCTGGCTCATCCGTGCAACAAGCTGGCTGTGCCGGTACGCTGTCGTTTACGGCATTTCACGCCAGCGCATCGGAAGAATGCCGCTTTGTCTGAAGCTGCCGAGGAAACGGAACCGGGCGGCTTGAGGATTGGAGCGGGCCTCAATCGTCGAACCAAGGATCTGCACGACGTCTTCCTCATCATAAGTCGGCCAAAATGGCAGACCAAATCCGTTGGGGTCTCCGTGCGTCGCGAAATTAACCCAATAGCTCATCATTGCCTTCGCCATAGCGCGGTCCGCTTTGGCGGGTGGCGTGACGCAGTCGATCACCTGTTGCGGTGTCAAAGTGCCAAAGACAAACGGAATTTCGGTGACATGCGCGGCGATCGGCGTATAGGGCGACGTATAACGGAACAGGTAGCCATAAGTGGGCGCGCGGCTGCTTCCCCTATGCAGCCGCAACCACTGCCAGCATTGTTCGCTGATCAGACAGTCGCCCGTGAGTGCGGCGGCAGACGCCCGGGCTTGCGCATCGGTGTCGGCGGGGTAGACTTCCAGAAAATCTGGCAGGCGTTCCTTGCCGAACATTGCCTCGGCCGCGGCGCGAAAGGCTTGCGCCGATTGATTGGGAAACGATTGGGATGCAAAAGGGATTTCTTCCGCGGCGTTCCAGCCGGCCAACAAAGGTATGTGCATCTGCTCGCCCCGCAGGAAGCGCAGAGCTGGCACGTTCGGCACCACATAATAGTCGATGCTCGGTGAGAACGCCGTTACGACCGGGTCGGTCTTGAAGCTCCAGGAAGCTGCTGCATTCAACCGTTCGGCCGGCACGGCGCGCAAAGCCGCAACAGACGCGTTGCCGTGCTGACGAACGAATGCAAGGCCGCGCGTTCGGGATTCGTCAAAGCCCTGGAGTGGCCCGTGTTTGCCATCCCAGAATGCGCCGCTTTCCCCGATCGCCTTATGGAACAGTCCATGCGCTAGCGGTGAAGCCATCAAAATGCCGACGGCCATGGCGCCGGCGGATTCACCGAACACCGTGACGTTGTCCGGATCACCACCGAAAGCGGCGATGTTGGCCTTGACCCAGTGCAACGCCGCCAGTTGATCCTGCAACCCATAGTTTCCCGACGGCGCTTCCGAATCGAGATCGGAATGGGCGAAAAAACCAAAGATGCCGAGGCGATAGTTGAAGCTGACGACGACGACACCCTTGGCTGCCAGGTGGCTGCCGTCGGTGGCGGGATTGGCCGAAGAGCCAAACTGAAAGCCGCCGCCGTGGATCCAAACCATCACGGGTCGCCCCTCGTCGGCCTGTGTCGCGGCGGTCCAGACATTGAGATAGAGGCAGTCCTCGTCGCGCGGCCCGGGTCGATGATCGTTTTCGAGCGCCGAAAGACATCCTGCGCCAAAGGTCAACGCATTGCGCACACCGTTCCAAGGCGTCAGCGGCTGCGGGGCACGCCAACGCAACGGCCCGACCGGTGGTGCGGCGTACGGAATGCCCTTGAACGCCAGCACGCCACGTGCGTCCCGTTGATGGCCACACACATAACCGGCTTGCGTGCGAACCTGTCGTCCCAGTTCGGCCGCTTTCGAGGTCCTGAGGGTATGCACAGCCCTACCTCCTTGCTTTCTTGGGTGACTTGATTCTGCCCTCCACCGCGCTGGTGATGGGCGCACACGCATCGAAGGGTTCAACATGCGGAGCAGCAGTGCTCGCATCGCTTCCCTTGGGGCGGTTGCCATGACGGTGATCCCCGCGCTTGATGATCACAGCATCCACCCGCCAGCAGTGCATGAAAATAAACGACAATGCACAGTGTCCATGCATTTTCGTATGGTTGCTGATGATCTTGCCCCGTTTCGGTGGCTCTTGCGCACTTTGCGTGGATGGCCCGGGTTTCGGTGGCGAGCAGACCGGGTATTGTCCACATGGAAGGAGCCTGCAGACGTTCTCTTTCCTTCCGGGCTGCCGCGTGCTTCAGATCGCGCATGGCAGCCGCGGCTCCAGTGTCATTCTTGCAGAAAGTCGCCGAGGTCGTGCTCGTTGCCCGCACTGTGGCGCCGCCAACCGCGCGGTTCACAGCCAGTACCGGCGATCTCTTGGCCGCCCTCCCAGCCTTCGGGCAAGAACTCCGCGTTGCCTTGCTGGTGCGGCGGTTCTATTGCCGGCAAGAAACCTGCCTCCAACGCACGTTCGCCGAGCGCTTTGCCGGCGCTGTAGCGCCCCACGCCCGACGCACTTGGCGGCTGGCGGGGGGCGCTGCGGGGGGGGCGGCTCGCTCTTGGGCTTGGACTGCCAGTCAGCCGGGACACCCTGCTACGTGTCAGCCGGGCATTGCCCTTGCCGGCCATTGAACCGCCACGCGTTGTCGGCGTGGATGATTGGGCGCCACCATCCACAACGCGGCCGATGGGGAGAAGCCGACGCTCGCCCGCATCGGCCGCCAGTTGGAGCGTCAGGGCATCACGACCAAAACCGGCGCCCGGACCTGGGCGCCATCGAGCGTCAAAGCCCTGCTCGACCGAGCCCGAGAGCAGGGCTTGCTTCACCCTACCGAGGACAAGACCTGACACTTGGCCAATCCATGGAGGCTCCCGCCCCCCGACGTGACGGAATCAGGGTGATCTGGACACCGGCACGCGGGTCAGGGCAGCGCTTTACCGATCGAGCCGCCACCGTCGACAAACAGCGTCTGCCCGGTGATGTAGCTGGCCTCTTCGGAGAGGAGAAAAGCGATCGTCGCGGCGATCTCGTCTGGCTGACCGAGGCGCTTCATGGGAATGAGCGAGAGGAAGCGGCGCTCCGCCTCGCTACCGGCCGGGGTATTCTGGCGGAAGAGTTCGGTCTCGGTCGGGCCGGGCGCCACTGCGTTGACGGTGATGCCGGTCTCCGCCAGTTCCAGCGCCCAGGTGCGGGTGAAGCTGCCGACCGCCGCCTTTGCCGCGGTGTATGCGGTGCGCTGGGCGACGCCGAGCACGGTCAGGCTGGACAGGTTGACGATGCGGCCCCAGCCCTTGGCGCGCAGCGTCGGCAGCAGCGCCTGCACGGTCAGAAGCGTCGGGTGCAGGTTGACGCGCAGGATCTCATCCACTTCGGTCAGTTCGATGGAGCCGAGCTGGTGCAGCCGGACCAGGCCGACGTTGTTGACCACGCCGTCGAAGGAGAATCGCTCGGCCAGTTCGGCGAGCGCCGCGGCCGCGTGCTGGCTGTCGCTGAGGTCGATGGACACCAGCGTTCCGGGAAAGCTCGGATCGCTGCCGCGGGCGATGCCGACGACCCGATGCCCGTTGGCGGCAAGGCGTGTGGCCAGAGCCCGCCCAATGCCCTTGGTGGCGCCGGTGACGAGAAAGGTCCGCTGAATCATGGTGCTCGATCTTTCATGCTGTGCCGCCACGGCGCGCGCCTTCACGGCCCGTGGCGTGACCCGGGAGCGGGCGGGAATTCGCCGCCAAGGGTGCTTTCAGGTTGGTGGATGCCCTGTCCGCGGCAGTCACGGCAGGGGCTTCAACAGGTGGCCCTGGGATGGTTGCCTGACCGGGACTCTGTTCTGTACCGGGACGCCGGCGTTCCGCGGCTTCTTGCTTCGGTCAGCGCGTCCAGGGTGATGCGAGGATGACGCTGCACATATCCACCCGCTGGAACGCCGGATCCTTCGCTGCCAGGAAATCGTCGTTGAAGGTACCGAAGGTGCTGTTGGGGCGGTGCTTCATGCCCTCATAGAAAGCGTCGATGATCCCATGCTTGAAGTCGGCTTCGCGGGGGAAGGCTGCGATGACGGCGTCACGTTCGTCATCCGTAAACTGGGCGTAGCCGCGGCCGGCAACGTCCATACCGGCGCCCGCCTGCACCAGCGCGATCTCCGGACGCATGAATTCCGGGATGCCGGGCGTTGTGTGAAGGGCAACGGCGTTCCAAACCGTTTCGATGTCACCGTCCGAAATTCCCTGCGCCCGCAGGAAATCCCGCGCGGCGTTGGCGCCGTCCACTTCGAACCGCAGCTGGCTGTTCTTGTAGGTCGCGGTGAGGCCGATGTCGTGGAACATGGAGGCCGTATAGAGCAGCTCCGGATCGAAGCTCATGCGCCGTCGCGTTCCCGCTATGGCTCCCCAGAAATAAACCCGGACCGAATGATGGAAGAGCAGATCGCTCTCCGTGTCCCGGATGAACCGGGTCACCTCACGGGCCAGTTTGCTGTCGGGAATTCTCACATCCGAAATGTCATTGGCCACCATGGTCTGTACTCCTTCCCAAGCTGGGCCTTGCATCGGAGTCGTGGCGCGTTCAGCTCTCCAGAACGGCCTGCGGCGTGTTCCGGAAGCTGATGGCCATGCGATTGTAGCTGTTCATCAGGCTGATCGCGATCGTGAGGTCGACGAGCTGCTTCTCATCGAACACCTCTCGTGCAGCGTTGTAGGCGTCGTCCGGAACGCCGGTCTCGGCAACGAGCGTCACGATCTCGGCCCAGACCAGGGCGGCGCGCTCGGTCCGGCTGAAGAGAGGACCGCCTTCCTTCCATGCCTGCACCAGCGCAAGCTTCTCAACCTTCACGCCTCTTTTGATGAGTTCGCGCGTGTGCATGTCGAGACAGAAGGCACAGTTGTTGATCTGTGAAACCCGCAGATAGACGAGATCCACCAGCTCTCCGGGCAGAGAGCTCTGCATGACATAGCCATAGACACCGCCCAGCGCCTTGGCGCCGTTGGGGGCGATTTGATTGTAGTCGAGCCTGTTGGTCATTGGTCAGGTTCCTTCTTTCACTTGACGGGGAAGGTGAGCTTGTTCTCGCCGGAATCGACGACAAAGACGGCAAGCAGCTTCGCCGGCGTGGTCTTGCTGGCGTTGCGGCTGACGGAATGGACCGCGCCCGGCGCTTCGGACCAGCCCTCGCCCGCCTTGTAGAGGCGGGTTTCACCGTCGTTCACCCTCGACTCGATCTCGCCCGACAGCACGTAGGCGTAGATGAAGGCGGACTTCGCGTGGGTGTGCGGCAGGGAAGCGGCACCGGGCGCGTACTCCACTTCGACCACGCGGAGCGACTTGCCCGGAATGTTGGCAATGGCCTGATCGAACTTGGCCGTCACCGTTTCGGTTTGAGTGTCGTGAGCCGGGGCAGGACCGGCGAAGGTCGCAGCAAGCACGGCCATGACAGCTGGGGCAATGATGCGGTTCTTCATGGGTTTTCTCCTGTGACGCCCTGAAGATGCGGCTTTTCTGAGCCAGGAAAAAGGCCCAAGAATGCGATGAAATCATGTACCATGACGGCATGAACAAGCCGCTCGACCTGACCCTCGACCGTTCGGCCAAGGCTTCCCTGTCGGAGCAGATCCGGAGGGGCGTCGCCAAAGCCATCGAAGACGGCGTGCTGGAACCCGGCGCACGGCTGCCGTCCTGGCAGGATCTTGCGGCCCAGCTCGGCGTTGCGCGCGGAACGGTGCGGACCGCCTACGAGAATCTCGCCGCCGCCCAGCTGATCGAAGCCTCGCGCGCCATGGGCACGCGCGTCGCCCAACGCCCGCGCACCGCCACAAGGCGCGAACCGCCGCCGGACGCAGGGTCGTTCCTGGAGACCTACCTGGAAATGACGCGGGGGCCTGCGTTCTTTCAGATGGGCGTGCCGGCCGCCGAGACCTTCCCGGCAACCTTGTTCGCGCGCATTCGCGCGAATGCGGTCCGCGCCGAGGCGAGCGTTCCCCCGTCATATCCCGACCCTCGCGGCGAGCATGAGTTGAGGCGGGAAATCGCGGCCTATCTGGCCGTCGCTCGCGGCATCAACTGCTCGCCGTCGCAGGTCATCGTCACCGGGGGGTTCGGCGCTGGGCTGGGGCTGGGTCTCAGCGTGCTCGGCTTGGCCGGGCAGTCGGCCTGGTTCGAGAACCCGGGCTTTCCGTGGACGAGGAAAGGGCTTGAACTCGCAGGTCTGGCGGTGGCCCCGATTCCCGTCGATGCGGACGGGATCGATATCGATCATGGGCTGCGCCATCATCCCGACGCGACGCTCGTCGTCGTGACCCCCGGACAGCAGGCGCCGCTCGGGCCGACCTTGTCGCTGGAGCGGCGCCTTCGCCTCCTCGAATGGGCGGACGCGAACCGGGTCTGGGTGATCGAGGACGATTATCTGAGCGAACTGCAATTGTCGGGAAGGGCCGCACCGGCGCTCGCCTCGCTCGATCGGGGCGGTCGCGTCATCCACATCGGCTCGTTCAGCAAGACGATCAGCCCGACCCTTCGATTGGGCTTCGTGGTCGTCCCGGTCGCGCTGGTCTCCCGGTTCGCCGAGGTGGCGGCATGTCTGGCGCCGCCGCCCGGACCCGCGGTGCAGATCGCGACCGCCGAGTTCATCCGCGAGGGGCATTACATGCGCCACCTCCGGCGCACCAAGCGCGCTTATGCGGCCAAGCGGCAGGCGGTTCTGGATTGTCTTCATGCCTCCGTCGGCGCGGAGCTTGTTGCCGCTCCCGGTTTGGCGGTGCTGCTCAGATTGCCGAAGGGAACGCCGGATGTCGCCATCGCGCGCGAAGCCTTGACGTTCGGCATGTTTCCGGCACCGCTTTCGCCCTGGTATGCGCCGCCGGACGACACCGAGTCCGGGCTTCTGCTGGGTGTCGCCACGGCACCGACCAGGAATCTTGCGCGATCCTGCGACCGGCTCCTGGAGACGATCCGGCGCTTCAAGTGAGGAACCGGTGCCCCGCCCGGCATGCGGACCATCCCCCTGCACCCGATCATCCCATGGATCAGCAGGCTGTCGTCGTGCGGAAGCGCTTCCGGTAGTCGGCCGGATTGGTGCCGAGCGTGCGGACGAATGCGCGCCTCATGGTGCCGGCGTCACCGAAACCGCACATGTAGGCGATTCGCTGGAGCGGCGTGGAGGAATCGACCAGCATCCGGCGTGCCGCGTCGAGCCGCGCGGCTTCAACGAACTCAGCCGGCGGGTGGCCGACGTCGCGCTTGAACACCCGGGCAAAATTCCGCGGGCTCATACCGGCGTGGGCTGCCAAGGCGTCCACGGACAAATCGGCGGAAAGGTTGTCCAGCACATACTCCTGGATCTTCTGGATTCCGGTCCGGCTCGACGCCTGCGCGGCGAGATGGGCGCTGAATTGCGACTGCCCGCCGGGCCGCTTCAGGAACATCACCATGTAGCGGGCGACCAGCAGCGCCAGGTCCCGCCCGTGATCCTCCTCCAGGAGGGACAGCGCCAAGTCTATGCCAGACGTGACGCCGGCGGCGGTGCAGACATTGCCGTCGCGAATGAAGATCTGGTCCGGATCAACGGTCAGGGCTGGAAAATCAGTGCGAAGCTTGTCGGCGCATTCCCAATGGGTGGTGACGCGCCGGCCGTCGAGCAGCCCGGTCGCCGCCAGCAGGAACACCCCCGTGCAGATCGAGCCGTAGCGGCGGGCTTGCGGCGCGCGACGCCTGAGCCAGTCGATCACCGCCGGATCGACGGCCTTGAACGACGGGTCCCCGGCAATCAGCAACGTGTCGATCGGCTGGTCCGGATCGTGGATGGAACGATCGGCCAGGAACCGCAGGCTGCCGGTTCCGCAGACCGGCCCCTCCGCGGTGCTCATCACCTGCACCTCGTAGGCCTTCGGGTCGCCGAGACGGCGCGCCGCCTCCCAGAACACCTCCGCCGGTCCCACCACATCCAGCGCCTGAACCCCAGGAGGGGCGAGAAGCACAATTCGCATGAAAAATGCTCGTCCTGCAGTCGGGCGGCCGAATTGTCCCGGCCGCCCGATCGTATTCGGCATGCCAATTATCGGGCAAGGGCAGGGCTGCGGAGCGTGGTGACGCGAAGCAGCGGATTGCCGGCGTCCAACCGGCCCAGCGCCCGCAGCAGCCCGCAACTGATCGCCGGCTCACACAGCACGACGGGCAGATAGGCGGCGGCGAAAACCACCCAGTCCACGAATGGCGTTGCCTCTTCGCCCAACATCAGCCAGAAGCCGACCATGGCGACCACACCGCTGTAGTAGACGGTATCGAAGCGCAGAACCGATGACCAGCGGATTGAGCTTAGCCCGCCGGCGTCCAACAGGCGCTTTCCGCCCATGGCGTGAGCGGCGACCAGCGGCACCATCAGCGACAGCGAGTTCACGGCGAGATGCACAAGATCCTGGGGTTCGAACAGCAGTCCCTGCAGCGCAAGGCCGATGCCGAACCCGAACAGCGTCGCCCGGAAGCCGAAGACGAAATAGATGGCGGAGGTGCCGATGAAGTGCAGCTCGGATGGACCGACCGGCTGGTGCCAGACCTCCATGAGGACCGAGAAGATGGCGGCCGCCAGGAGTGCTTTGATCCATTCCTGCGGTCGGCGCAGGAAGGCCGGAACGTGCGTGGCGAGAAGGCTGAGTACGGCGGCATCGGCGCCGACGATCTTGGCGGCGGACAGCATGCCGGGTTCGATGTGCATGGACGTCTCCCGATGATTGACTATGGAATCAGGCCGATTGCGTGTCGGCGGGCGCGGTGGCAGCGGCTGTGCATGCCGACAGTTCGTCGGGCGTCGCGAGACCGGATTGGAGGATCGTCGCCTCCAGGGCACTCAGCCACTGTTCGTAGTAGCTCCAGGAGGGGCTGTCGAAGGACCGGGTCCGCTCCCAGTTGCCGATGGCGGCGATCAGGTTCCGGCGGAAATCCTCCCATTCGAAATGACCTTCCCGCGCCAGGGCGAGCGCCACTCCAAAGGCCGACCGCTCCCACTCCTCCGCGAAGCAGAGAGAGCCGTTGGCACGGGGTGGAGAATCCTCGGCCCCAGCCATGCTGGTCAGGGCGAAATGTTCGAAGCGGGTCAGCATGCCCGTTTCTCCTGCCGGTTCAGGGGGACGTCGCCACCGCCACGCCCATCATGGCTTCCGGCGTGACCAGGGCGGCGAGTTCGCTTTCGCTCATGCCCTCGGTCCCGGCGGGGCGCTCCGGAACAACGAACCAGCGAATTTGCGCGCTGCTGTCCCAGACCTTGACCTCCGTGCTCTCGGGCACGGCCAGCCCGAACTCCTTCAGCACGGCGCGCGGCTCGCGGGCGGCGCGGCTGCGGAAGGTCGGGTCCTTGTACCAGTAGGGCGGCAGCCCCAGCACCGGCCAGGGGTAGCAGGAGCAGAGCGTACAGATGACCAGGTTGTGAACCCCCTCGCCATTCGCCACGGCGCGCATGTGTTCGCCCTCGGCACCGGCCATGCCTTCCGGCAGGTCCGTCATCTCGGCGATGGCGGCTGGTGCGTTCTCGATCAGCCGCTTCTTAAAGGCCGGGTCGACCCAGGCCCGGGCGACGATCCTGGCACCGTTGAACGGACCCATTTTGGTTTCGAAGACGTCCAGCACCGTGTCCACGGTCCTGCTTGTGATGATGCCCTTTTCGATGAGCAGCGCTTCCAGGGCGCGGACACGCGCGGCGCTCCGGGCTTCGCGGTCATCGGGATGATGAAAGCGATCGGTCATGGTCGGGGACTCCTGTCAGGCGGCGGGCTTGGCGACGTAGGCGGCGTAAAGATCGGCATAGAGCGTGACATTCGGCTCCGTGTTGCCGGGCCACAGATCCTCGGCCTCGAAGCGCACGCAGTAGACCGCCATCGGTGCGCCGACGCCGTCGACCCCGGTGTCGGTCAGATAACCGTAGGCCCCCGGATAGACCGTCTCGACCACGCCGCTGTGGTTTCGCAAGAAACCGGGAAGGCGGGTGTGGTCGACCGTCGGCACGTTCCTGACCGTGACGGTATCGCCTTCCCGGAAGTCGGGCCGGACCGCGACATCGCGCTTTGGCGAATCCCCTTCCACCAGATAACGTTCGACGCGTCGGTCGATCTCCGGCGCTCCGCCCTGCGGCAGCGGCTTGTCCGGATCGGCGAGATACTCGGCCGTGCGGGCGTCCAGCTCCTCGACCGTGATGTAGCCATTTTCGATCAGGTAGCCGCAGATGCCGCCCAACCACTTCTCATAGTACCGGTACTTGAAGTAATCGAACGGGTTCAGGCTTTCCGCGCCGGTGCGCAGATGAGCCCAGGTCCAAACGGTGTGAAAGGCGCTCGGTGTGGTGTGGAAGGGCAATTGTGGGCTGAGCGCCATCATGGCCGTATGAATGCCGAAGATGCGCTTTTCCCACTCCTCCACGAACACACGGGTTTCCACCGTGATGGGGCCCAGGCCTTCCAGGCCCCCGAGATAATGCTGCAGCTTCATTGGGTGGTTCCTGAAATGGGGACCTTGATCGGAAGCGTCAGGGAACGGGGGTGTCCACCCGGACCTTACAGCCACGGAGGCCCTCCAGAAGCGTTCCGGCATCAAGGTTACGGCCGATGAAGACGAGTTGGTTCAGCCGTTCCTCGCTGGGCGTCCATGGCCGGCTTGGCCGACCGTCCAACGTCATGTGGACGCTGTGGAAGACGAAGCGCCGCCCCTGTCTGTCGAGATTGAGCACGCCTTTGGCGCGCAGCAGGTCGCGCCCCTTGTCCTGGACGAGCTGGTTGAGCCAGCGATCCACCGCCGTCGGGTCGAGCCGCCCGGCTTCGCGCAAGGCCACGTGGCCGATGCCGGCGTCATGCTCGTGCTCATGCTCCTCAAGGATTGCGGGGTCAAGGCGCAGGATGTTCGCAAGATCGAAGGCACCGATCCCAAGGACCTGGGAGAGGGGCAGGGCACAGGCTTCGGTCCGGTAGATGCGAGCCAAGGGGTTGAGCCGGCGGATGTCGCGCTCCACGGCGTCGAGTGCCACGGCGGGTTCCAGATCAATCTTGTTCAACAGGATCACGTCGGCGAAGGCGATCTGTTCGCGTGCCTCGTCGTGGCCGAGTTGCAAGGGAAGGTGACGGGCATCGGCCACGGTGACGATGGCATCGAGCACGAAGCGGCGGCGCAGCCCGTCGTCCAACACGAAGGACTGGATGACGGGTGCCGGGTCGGCGAGGCCGCTCGTTTCGATCACGACCCGATCGAACCCGCACTCGTCCTCGACCAACCTCATCAAGGCTTCGATCAGATCGCCGCGGACGATGCAGCAAACGCAGCCATTGTTGAGTTCAACAACCGTCTCGCTCGTCGCTGTCACCAGCAATCCATCGATGCCGAGCTCTCCGTATTCGTTGACGATAACGGCGGTTCGCTCTCCCCCGTGTTCGGCCAGGATGCGGTTGAGCAGGGTCGTCTTGCCGGCCCCGAGAAATCCGGTCAGTACGGTCACCGGAATCGGTCGCATGGCGATGCTCCGTTGCTTCAGGTTGCGAAGGGCGGCTTTGGCCTTGCAGCGTGCCAAGGGGATTGGCCGATCTGCTTCGGCGCCACGTGGTATACATTGCACCGCATATCTTCCGCTGACTCAACATGTGGCAGCGGGCAATTCCGGACAAAGCGCCTATCAGAATCGGCCAACCGCTTTGCCGCCATGGCTGCGACGATGAGCGAGTGTGCGAACAGGAGGGCGAACTATAGAAAACAGATCACCGGGGAAATGCATTCAGGCGATGTCAATGTAGGTCAGAGCTATTGCAACGATTGTCGACCGGTTGCTCAAGCTATTCGAGCATAAGATCGAGGACGCACCGACAGCACGGGTTTCAGGGAAGCGGCGGCCCCGTATGCAGACGATGCGCTCCTCCGGGACAGAGCGATCAAGCTATGGCGCTGAACCAGTCGACCCACTCCAGGGTGGCGAACTCGACAGCCTCCAGCCGGGACACCCTGCTACGTGTCATCCGGGCATTACTCTTGGGCGGTCCGGGTGCTCCCGACGACCTCGACCAAGCGCACCGGACACAGGCTTGGCTTGCGGTCAGCAACGATCCGGTCGCGTTGGTAACGGGGCGCTATTTCTATCACATGCAGCCCCGCGAGGTTCATCCAGCCAGCCGAGACAGCAGGCTTCAGGAGCGGTTGATCGCGATCTGCGAACGTCTCTCCGGCGTGAAGCTCGCCCGTTGAGCGAGCCCAGCAAACCCTTGGTCTGGCGCCACGGCCGGCCGAACGCCAGCCGCAGCATCAGCCCGGTCTCGATGGCGGTATCGGAGTAGCGCGCTGGCCGGCCCCGTCGTCCGGTCGGCAGTGGCGTCCACGCCGCGATCGCCTCCGGCGTCACCCAGATCGTCAGGTTGCCGCGCCGGCGCAGCGCAGCATCGTAGGCCGCCCAGTTCTCAACCCGATACGTGCCTTCGGGATCTTGTGGCGGCGGGGCTCGTTGGCCTTGTGGGGCATCGGACTCTCGGCTTCAGCGGGCCGCCTCTATACCCGCTCGCTCTCCTCGCCGCCACCAGCCCAGCCATTTTGCACCAACCTCTCCTTGCGGCGATTTGTGCGCCAACGTAAGGCGCTGGCCTCCCCATCAATGCGTCCCCGGATTGGCCCGCGCCCTCGTCACCGCGTTCGCCACGTCAGTCCAGGCCACCTTGTCCGGTGCGAAGCGGCCGCGCAGATACGCCATCAAATCCGCAACCTGTTTGTCGGACAGGCTGTCGCGGAAGGCCGGCATATAGCCGAGGTCGCGGGTCGCCGGGTTCTGGATACCGTGCAGGATGACGCGGGCGAGATTGTCGGGGCTGTCGCTGTGGACGTTGCTGTTCACCGCCATCGACGGACTGACGCCGAACAGCGTCGGTCCGTTGCCGTCGCTGTGGCAGGCTTGGCAGGCGCCGTTGAAGATGCGCTCTCCATTGGCGGTGCTGACGGGGGCGGGTGTGGCCGCGGGCGCTTCCACCGCATCACCGCCCACGTCGCTGCCCAGGGAGGCGAGATAGACCGCCATCGCCCGAACATCCGCCTCCGGCACGGTCGACAGCTCGTGGACCACCGCGGCCATCGGGCCGGCGGCGACGCCATGGCGCTGGGAGAAGCCGGTGCGCAGGTAGGTGAACAGGTCGTCCTCCGTCCAGGGCTTCGGCGCCTTGGACAGGCCGTTCAGGGCCGGCGCCTCCCAGCCATCGACTGTGCCTCCGGCCAGGAACGCGTCGCCCAGCTTCTCCGCTCCCAGGGCGTTGCGCGGGCTGTGGCAGGCAGCGCAGTGGCCGAGGCCGTTGACCAGATAGTTGCCACGGTTCCACTCGGCGCTCCGCTGCGGGGCCGGCTTGTAGGTCTCGCGGTTGAGGAACAGGGTGTTCCACCCGGCCATCATCGGGCGCAGGTTGAAGGGGAAGCGCATGGTGTTGGCCGGCGTCTCGCTGCGCACCGGCTGCTGCGTCATCATGTAGGCGTAGAGCGCCTGCATGTCGTCGTCGGTCATGTTGCGGAAGGCCGTGTAGGGGAAGGCCGGATAGAGATGCCGGCCGTCGCGGCTGATCCCCTCGCGCATCGCCCGGTCGAAGGCGGCGAAGGACCAGCGCCCGATGCCGCTGTCCGGGTCCGGCGTGATGTTGGTGCTGTAGACGGTGCCGAACGGCGTCTCGAACGGCCGGCCGCCGGCATTGGTCGCACCGTTCTCCGCCGTGTGGCAGACCGCGCAGTCGCCGAGTGCCGCCAACTGCCGCCCGCGTTCGATGGTGGCGTTTGACCAAAGCCCGGCGGACGGCGCCGACACCGGGGCGATCTCGGCGCGGAAGGGCAGGGCGCTGCTCGCCATGCCGATCATCACCCCGCATAAGCCGGTCAGCGAGGCGCCGAGCCATGCCTTCCAGCCGCGCTTGCGCGGATTCACCGCTTCCGGCGGGGCGGGCGGGACCGGTTCGGACGGGCCGTTCAGCGCCTCCCGCACCCGCTCCGCGGTGATCGGCAACTCGCGGAAGCGGATGCCAGTGGCGTCGAAGATGGCGTTGGCGATGGCCGCCGCGCTCGGGACGGAGGCGGATTCGCCCGATCCCAGCGGCGGCTCGTTCTCGCGCGGCATCATCAGCACGTCGATGTCCGGCACCTCGGGGAAGGTCAGGATCGGATAGCCGCCCCACTCCTTTGCGGCAACCACAGAGTCTTCGAACTCCACCTGTTCCTTCAGCACGCGGCTGGTCGATTGGATGACGTTGCCGTGGATCTGATGGCGCACGCCGTCGGGATTGATCATCTGCCCGGCGTCATGGCCGACGACCACGCGGGTCACCGCGATCTCGCCGGTCTTGCGGTCCACCGCCACGTCGGCCACCCACGCCGCCCAGGCGGCGCCGAAGCCGGGGAACTTGCTGTGGATGTAGCGCGCATAGGCAAAGCCGCGCCCGCGCAGCACGTCGCCCTCCGGCGGGGTCTGCTGCGGGGCAGTGCGCGGCTGCCAGCCGGCGCGGCCGGCGACGGCGCGGATCAGGTCGGCGGCGCGTTCGTCCTCGCGCAGGTGGCGCAGGCGGAACTCCACCGGATCGACCCCGGCGGCGAAGGCAAGCTCGTCGATGTAGCTGTCATGGGCGAAACTGTTGGGCATCGCCGACACCCCGCGCATCCAGGAGGCGCGGACGATGGGGGCCATGTCGTTGATGACCACCCGCATGTTCTCGTAATCGTAGGGCGGGATGGAGGTGCGGTCGCCCATCTCGAACACTGCCGCCACCGGATCGACCCGCCCGGTCAGCAGCAGCGCCAGAGTCGGCGCGCCGTTCGACGGGTAGCTGGTGGCGAAGTCGTAGGCGACGATGCCGCCATCGGCATCGATGCCGCCATCGACCTCCATCAATTGGGCGGTGCCCTTCGGCTCCCACAGATGCTCCTGCTCGCGGGTCAGCTGGACGCGCACCGGACGGCCGACCGCCTGCGACAGCAGCAGCGCATCCGCCGCCACGTCGTCGGCGCAGTTGCGGCCATAGCAGCCGGCCGCCTCCATCCGCACCACGTCGATCCGCTCCTCCGGCCATTCCAGCAGCCAAGCGAGGTCGGCCCGCAGCAGATGCGGGTTCTGGGTGCCGGACCAGACGGTCGCGTGGTCCGCCTTGCAGTCGGCGACGGCGCAGGACGGCCCGATCGAGCCGTGCATCTGGTAGGGCCAGACATAGGTGCGCGTCATCCGCTGGTCGGCGGCGGCAAGCGCTGTATCGACGTCGCCCTTGTCCAGCACCTTGCGCGGGGTGCTGGGATTCTCATGCAGGGCCTGGGCGAGGTTCGACAGGTCGGGCAGCTTCCGGGTCCAGGGCTTCCAGGTGATCTTCAGCTCGCGCGCTGCCTTGATCGCCTGCTCCTCGCGCTCCGCCACCACGCCAACGAAGTCGCGCAGCACCACCACCTTGATGACGCCAGGAATGTGGGCGATGGAGCCCTCGTCGATGCTCTCCAGGCTGTTGCCGACGAACTCGCCGCTGTCGATGCCGGCGTAGGGCGGGCGGACCACACGGCCATGCAGCATCCCTGGCAGCCGCAGGTCGTGCACATATGAGAATTCGCCGGTCGCCTTGGCCGGGATGTCGACGCGCGGCGCCCCCTTGCCGACCAGCTTGTACTGTTCGCGCGCCTTCAGCGGGGCCTTGCCGCTGATGCGCAGCTCCACCCGCTCGCCCCGCACCAACTCGCCATAGGAGATGCGGCGGTTGCCGATTCCGCCGGCTTCCGGGGCGATCACCGCGCCCTCTTCGACGCGCAATTCTCCCGCCGGCACGCCGAACAGGGTTGCGGCGCGCTCCAGCAGGAAGCGGCGCGCCTCCGCGGCGGCGTTGCGCAGGGGGATGGCGGAAATCTGGATGGTGGCGCTGGCGATGGTGGCGCCCTGGTTGGGCGCGCGGCCGGTGTCGCCCAGCACCATGCGCAGCTGGTCCATGCGCAGGTCCAACTCCTCCGCGACGATCTGGGTCAGCGCCGTCTGGATGCCGGTGCCGAGATCGACATGGCCGTTAAAGGCGAAGACCTGCCCGTCGTCGCGCACCGCCAGGAACAACGCGATTTCAGGCGGCTTCGGCGTCGCGGTCGCCCCCTTGGCGACCGGGCCGGAGGGCGGCTGGATCTCGTCAACGATCAGCAGGACGCCGGTCGCCGCCATCAGCTCCGCACGGGTCGGCGTCGGCTGGGACTGCGGGGCGGGCGTCTGAATGGTCGTCATGATGTGCTCCGGGGGAGGAGAGAAGCCGCGCGGCCCGCATGACGGCGCGCAGGATTTCCACATGGGTGCCGCAGCGGCACAGATTGCCGGACAGGGCGCGGCGCACCTCGTCCATCGTCGGGGTCGGGTTGCGGTCGAGCAGCGCCTTGGCGGTCATGATCATGCCGTTCATGCAGTAACCGCACTGGGCCGCCTGCTCGTCGATGAAGGCCTGCTGGACCGGGTGCGGGGCGGCGCTGCTGCCCAGCCCTTCCAGCGTCACCACCTCGCGTCCCTCCGCGCCGGCCAGCGGGATCACGCAGGACCGCGCGGCGACGCCGTCGAGGATGACGGTGCAGGCCCCGCATTCGCCGAGCCCGCAGCCGTATTTCGGACCGTTCAGGGCCAGATCGTTGCGCAGGATGTAGAGCAGCGGCGTGTCGGCCATCGCCGTCACCGAGACAGCGCGGCCATTCACCCGCAGCGTGATGGTCTTTTCCATAAAGCGTCCGTCCGGTGCGATCGCGTCCCGCATGCCCGCGGCAGCCGCGGGGTGACGTGGCCTGTCGGCCATCCAGCGGGGGGTTACTCCTCCCCGTCCTGCGCGATCATCTTCTGCAGGACATGGGTGACCGCCAGCCGTTCCGCCGGGTTCAGCTGTCCCATGGTCAGCTCGCTGATCCGCTTGGCACAGGGAACCATGTCCTCCAGCAGCTGCCGTCCCTCGTCTGTCAGGCAGTTGATGACCTTGCGCCGGTCCTGCGCGTCGGAAGTCTGACGGATCAGCCCGCGTGCCTTCAGCCGGTCGACGATGCCACGGATCGTCGCCTGGTCGATGGCGGTGGACTTCACCAGCTCGATCAGCGAACTCGGCCCGTTGTCGCGGATGGCGCAGAGCGTGACGAACTGCACCGAGGTCAGCTGCGGGTCGCAGGCGTTGCGCTGGAAGATGGCGAGGTGCCGCTGATAGGCCCGCCGCAGCAGATGGCCGATCTGGTCGGAAAAGCGGTAATCCGCCTCTCCGGGGCCAGTTTGGGGGCCGTCTTCGGGCAGCAGGTCTTGGGACATCGGGGACAACATGCGGTGGACCGGGGGTGGTGCGAACGATAGCAGCGGCGGCGGGGGCAGGGAAGAGCGGCGGACTTTCGGCCTCACGCCGCCCTTCATCCCGGGCGTCATGCCCTCGACGCCTCCGGCGCCACCACGTCGCCGGCCAGCACCACCGGTTCGCCGTCCAGCAGGATGTCGCAGCCGCGAAGCGGGATGTCCATGTGGCAGGGGGTCTTTCGGCTGCCGCCGACCTCGGTGTTCGGGCCGGTGGAGAACAGGAAGTTGCCGTAGAAAGCGCGGGCGTCCATGCACATGCCGTCGTTCTTGTCGTGCAGACCCATCGCCGTCCATTGCGCCCGCGGCTGCAGGCCCCAGCCGATGTGGGAGATGCCGTAGACCTCCGGATCCTTGAAGTAGGCCATGTAGTCGCGCAGGTATTCCGCCTCGAACCTGCCATGGATGCGGCGGATGAAGCCCTCCTCGATCTCCAGCGTCACCTTCTCCCGCACATAGGTCTTGAAGGGCAGCAGGATGTCGCCGACGTCGAGCACCAGAGTACCCTCCGCGCTGCCCTCATCTGGCCAGGAGAACAGGAAGCCGCTCGGCCAATGGTCCCAGCGGCCGGGTTCGTCGGCGAAGCCGTACTCCGTCACCGTCGGGTATTGGCCGAGCGTGGCGCGGAAATCGCTGCCGGCCTTGGAGGTCACGGCGATGGAGCGGGCACGCTTCAGCCGTTCCGCCGCGGCGTTGACGCGGATTTTGTCCTCCTCCGTCGGCATGATGCGGGCCAGCACCTCCGGCGGCTCGACCGCCAGCAGGATGCGGGTGCCGGTCTTCAGGATCTGCTCCTGCTCCGGCGAGTGCAGCAGCATCATGGTGTCGACGATCAGGTCGGCCGACTCCAGCGCGCGCTGGGCGGCGAGGTTGCCGGTCAGGGGCGTGTCGCCGCAATAGGCGGTCATGTCCATGCCCATGGCGCGCGGGTGGTTGAAGGCCGGCAGTTCGACCCCGTAGACGTTCGCGCCCAGTCGCTGCGCCGCGTCCATCGCCGCCCGCACGATGCGCGGGTTGGAATAGTCGCTCTTAAGCACAGCGACGCTCTGGGTCTTGTCCACCTTGGACAGGGTCAGAACCCGTTCGAACATCTGCGTCAGTTCGCGATCGCTCACCGGCATCTCATCTCTCCCAACCTTGGTGGCCGCAGACGCTGAAAGCGCGATCCGGGCCGTGTTTCCGGGTGGACATCCGCCGATGATCACGGCGGTCTGACCAGGATATATAGAGTGTATAAGCTTAATTCGACCATGAACAGTAAGGGGGTAAGTCCTTCGCTGCCGCTGTGTCGATATGAACGCTAAATAGGCGAGGGTGACTTAAAATGAGGCTGAGCAAGGCTAGATCGTGGTCACTCAGTGCCGCAAACGGCCCTGGCGGTCCTGCAAAGCCTGAGTGGCGTTGTATGGTGAATTGTGTTGCGTGGCAAGTTTAAACAGCGTACACACTTCATATCGAGTTCAATGCAACGGTCGACGGCCGGAGCCGGGGCGAGAAGCCCCCGGACACTCCTCCCGCACCCTTGCATCCGGTCGCGAGCCCTTCGGCGGCGCCGACCGAACACCCCCACGTCAGCAAAGGGCCATATCCATGGGAAAGACTCAGAGAATTGCCATCGTCGGGGCCGGCCTGGGCGGAGCCGCCGCCGCCGGGCTTCTGCAGCAGGCCGGGTTCGAGGTGGATGTCTACGAACAGGCGCCTGAATTCTCCCGGCTGGGCGCGGGGATTCATGTCGGACCTAACGTGATGAAGGTGTTCCGCCGCCTGGGCATCGAAAAGCCGTTGGAGGCGATGGGCTCCAAGCCGGACTTCTGGTTCAGCCGCGACGGCTTTACCGGCGATTACCTGTCGCGCATCCCGCTGGGTGACTTCGCCAAGCGCGAATACGGCGCCGCCTATGTCACCGTTCACCGCGGCGACATGCACCTGCTGCAGATGGACACGCTGGCCCCCGGCTCCGTCCACTTCGACAAGCGGCTGGAGACGATCACCGACAGCAGCGACGACGTGCATCTGACCTTCGCCGACGGGACCGAGGCGCGTGCCGACATCGTCATCGGCGCCGACGGCATCAACTCCCGCATCCGCGAGGCCCTGCTGGGGGTCGAGGCGCCGAACTACAGCGGCTGGGTTGCCCACCGCGCGCTGATCCGCGGTGACCAGCTGGCGAAATACGACCTGACCTTCGAGGATTGCATCAAGTGGTGGACCGAAGACCGTCACATGATGGTCTATTTCACCACCGGAAAGCGCGACGAATACTATTACGTCACTGGCGTGCCGCACCCGGCCTGGGACTTCCAGGAGGCCTTCGTCGACAGCAGCCGCGAAGAGATGTTCGAGGCGTTCCAGGGCTATCATCCGACCGTCCAGGCGCTGATCGAGTGCACGGAGGAGGTCACCAAGTGGCCGCTGCGCAACCGCAACCCGCTGCCGCTGTGGAGCCGCGGCCGGCTGGTCCTGTTGGGCGATGCCTGCCACCCGATGAAGCCGCATATGGCGCAGGGCGCCGGCATGGCGATCGAGGATGCGGCGATGCTGACCCGCTGCCTGACTGAAACCGGCCTGACCGACTACCGCACCGCCTTCGCGCTGTACGAGGCCAACCGCAAGGACCGCGCGACACGGGTGCAGGCGGTGTCCAACGCCAACACCTTCCTGCGCAACCAAGAGGATCCGGCCTGGGTCTTCGGCTACGACGTGTATGAGCAGCCGCTGCGCGAAGGCATCGCGGCATGATCGCCTCGACCTTCCTCTACGGCGCCAACGTCCAGGCCAACGGCATCCGCCAGCATTACCTGCGCTACGGCGGGGAGCGCCATGCCGGCCGCCCGGCCATCGTGCTGATCCCCGGCATCACCAGCCCGGCCGTCACCTGGGGCTTCGTCGCCGAGCGGTTCGGGCAGCAGTTCGACACCTATGTGCTGGACGTGCGCGGGCGCGGTTTGTCGGAAAGCGGGCCGCATCTGGATTACGGCATCGATGCCTGCGCCGCCGACGTGAACGCCTTGGTCGCGGCGCTCGGCCTGACCGACTACGTCCTGGTCGGCCATTCCATGGGCGCCCGCTTCGCCATCCGCGCCTCGGTGCGCGGCGATGCCAAAGGCGGGGGAAGGGGCCTGCGCCAGCTGGTGCTGATCGATCCGCCGGTGTCCGGCCCCGGCCGCCGGCCCTATCCCAGCGGGCTGCCCTGGTACGTCGATTCGATCCGCCAGTCTTTGAAGGGCATGGACGCCGACGCCATGCGCGCCTTCTGCCCGACCTGGACGGAGGAGCAGCTGCGGCTGCGCGCGGAATGGCTGCACACCTGCTACGAGCCGGCCATCGTCCGGACCTATGAGGGCTTCCACCAGGACGACATCCATGCCGACCTGCCGAAGCTGCCGGTCCCGGCCCTGCTGATCGTCGCCGGCCGCGGCGGCGTCATCCAGCCGGAGGACGAGGAGGAGATCGCCCGCCTCCAGCCGGCCATCCGCATCGCCCGCGTCCCCAACGCCGGGCACATGATCCCCTGGGATGACCTCGACGGCTTCTTCGCCGCCCTCGGCGACAGCCTCGGTCATCCGCTCGCCTGACACACAGGAACCAATCCCATGTCTTCGCTGTACCGCATCGGCCAGATCGTCCCCAGCTCCAACGTCACCATGGAAACGGAAATCCCGGCCATGCTGACCGCGCGTCAGGCGATCCGCCCGGATCGCTTCACCTTCCATTCCGCTCGCATGCGGATGAAGACGGTCAAGAAGGACGAGTTGGCGGCGATGGATGCCGAATCCGACCGTTGCGCCGTCGAGCTGTCGGATGCCCGCGTCGATGTGCTGGGCTATGCCTGCCTCGTCGCCATCATGTCGATGGGCCTCGGCTACCACCGCGATTCCGAGGCGCGGCTTGCCCGCAAGACGCTGGAGAACGACGCGCCGGCCCCGGTGGTCACCAGCGCCGGCGCCCTGGTCGACGGGTTGAAGGTGATGGGCGCCAAGCGCATCGCCATTGTCGCCCCCTATATGCGCCCGCTGACCGAGCTGGTGGTGGACTACATCCGCGCCGAGGGCTTCGAGGTGCAGGACTGGCGCGCGTTGGAGATCCCCGACAACCTCGACGTTGCCCGCCACGACCCCAACATCCTGCCGGACATTGTGCGCGGCATGAACCTGGAAGGCGTGGACGTGGTCGTGCTGTCCGCCTGCGTGCAGATGCCCTCGCTGCCGGTGGTGCCGCGGGTGGAGGCGGAGACCGGCAAGCCGGTGCTGACCGCCGCCGTCGCGACGACCTACGCCATGCTGAAGGCGCTGAAGCTGGAGCCGGTCGTGCCCGGCGCCGGCGCCCTTCTGTCCGGCGCCTACTGAGGAGCGGCCACATGACCGACGGGCAGAGCGCATCCGACAATTACAAGGGCGTCTGGGGCAACCGGATCGGCTTCGGCGAGCGGCCGGCCTTGCTGGTGATCGACTTCATGCAGGGCTACACCACCGAAGGCGCGCCGCTCTACGCCACCGGCGTGGTGAGCGCGGTGGCGGAGACGGTGGAGCTGCTGGAGACCGCCCGCTGCACCGGCATTCCGGTCGTCCACACCAACATCCGCTATCATCCCGGCCATTTCGCCGATGGCGGCATGTGGGTGCGCAAGGCCCCGGTGATGAAGGACATGGTGGAGGGCAACCCGCTCGCCGCCTTCTGCCCGGAGGTTACGCCGCGACCCGACGAGGTGGTGATCTCCAAGCAGTATGCCAGCGCCTTCTTCGGCACCAGCCTCGCCCCGACGCTGCATGCGATGGGCGTCGATACGGTGGTGCTGACCGGCTGCTCGACCAGCGGCTGCATCCGCGCCAGCGCCGTCGATGCGGTCCAGCACGGATTCCGCACCATCGTGGTGCGCGAGTGCGTCGGCGACCGCCACGACGGTCCGCATGAAGCCAACCTGTTCGACATCGACAGCAAATACGGCGATGTGGTGAACAAGCAGGAGGCGCTTGCGCAGTTCGTTAAAAAGACCGCCTGAAAAACGGTCTCCGGTATCAGGACCAATAAAAAGAAAACTGGGGTCAACACCCGGCGCCGCACCTGAGACAGGCGGCGCCGGCCTGAAAAAACAGGACGGGTTCACAACGCGATCAGCGTAAGGAGACAGACAGCATGTCCTATGCCCAGACGACAACAGCGAATGCCGCACCCAATGCAGCTTTGGGCGCGGCGCAGTCCGTCGATGCGGACCAGCTTTATAAGAAGATCACCTGGCGCCTCATTCCCTTCCTCTGCTTCTGCTATCTGGCGGCCTATCTCGACCGCATCAACATCGGCTTCGCCAAGCTGCAGATGATGGGCGATCTCCAGTTCAGCGAGGCGGCCTACGGTCTGGGCGCCGGCCTGTTCTTCGTCGGCTACATCCTGTTCGAGGTGCCGAGCAACCTTGTGCTGACCAAGGTCGGCGCGCGGCTGTGGATCGCCCGCATCATGATCACCTGGGGCCTGTTGTCGGCCGCCACCATGCTGGTCTCCACCCCGACGCAATTCTACATCGTCCGTTTCCTGCTGGGCGCGGCCGAGGCGGGTTTCCTGCCTGGCGTGCTTTATTACCTGACGCTGTGGTTCCCGACCTACCGCCGCGGCCGCATCATGGCGCTGTTCGTCATCGGTCTGCCGCTGTCCAGCGTGATCGGCGGCCCGCTGTCGGGCTGGATCATGAGCCATTTCGACCATGTCCAGGGCCTGCGCGGCTGGCAATGGCTGTTCCTGCTGGAATCGATCCCCAGCGTGCTTCTCGGCTTCCTGACCTTCGTGGCGCTGCCCAACTCCTTCCGCGATGCCAAGTGGCTGTCGGGCGATGAGAAGGCCCGGATTGCCGCCGACCTGCATGGCGACGATTGCGAGACCAAGCATGCCGGCCACAGCTTCAAGGAAGGGCTGCTGAACCTGAAGGTCTGGATGCTGGGCGGCATCGATTTCGCCATCCTGCTGACCGCCTACGCCATCGGCTTCTGGCTGCCGACCTTCATCCGCAAGACCGGCGTGGTCGACCCGTTCCACATCGGTCTCTTGACGATGATCCCCAACATCCTGGCCGTGATCGGCATCCTGCTGATCGGCGCCAGCTCCGACCGGATGCGCGAGCGGCGCTGGCACATCATCGTTCCCTTCCTGGCCGCCTCGGCCGCCATGGCGGCCAGCACCTTCTTCGCTGACAACCTCGTCGCCACCGTCGCGCTGTTCACCATCGCGTCGGTCGGCGTGCTGGGTCCGCTTCCCGCCTATTTCAGCCTGCCGGCCACCTTCCTGAAGGGCGCGGCGGCAGCCACCGGCTTCGCCATGGCGATCTCGCTCGCCAGCATCGCCGGGCTGGTCAGCAACTCGCTGATCGGCATCGTCATCGACCTGACCGGCAGCAGCAGCGCCGCCCTGTGGTTCTTCTCCGGCTGTCTCATCATCGGTGCCCTGCTGGTCTACGCCCTGCCGCCGAAAGTGGTGAACCGCTGAGCAAATTGTGTGGCGCGTAAACCATATGTGAAAGCTTGAATGGCAGGATTCTGCGGCTGGCCCGCGCCTCGTCCGCGTCAACCGGGCCAATGGCCAAGTGGCGCAATTCGGCGACAACCGCGCCATCTGGGAAGCCTTCCTGCCGGGCACCGAGCCCAACGCCGACCAGCCAAAGATGGTGCTGGACAACGCTGCACCGCCGACTGATCCCACTCACAAATCGGCGACCTGCTGGCTGACGTAAAAAGGGTCCCGCCATTCTTTCGGCCTGGTCCGGCACAGGGAACTGGTGGACTTTACCAAACCAAACGGTGCCTAGGAGATGCCTAACCCTACGCGACTTTGGAAGGTTAGGTCCATCGCGCTGACGCCGGGTTCCGCAGCTTTCCAGTTAGGCGTCCCGCCCATTTCTTTGTTGTCATGAGAGCTGTAACACAACGTGTGTGCAGATACCGATGAATTCGGCCGGGCTGGTCTGGGAGCGGTGAATCGTCGGCGTCATGTCTCGGTCATGGAAGATCAAGGCGGCGCAGTCGAGGGTGGCCGGCATGCTGTACCGCACCGGTCGCCTCCACTGTGCCAGCGGACAGACGCTGCAAGCCGACGATGATGTGGATCGACATAGTGTTTCAGGCTCGGTTGGGTCGATCCAAGCCTCCCGGTCACCTCTACAATCTCCTCAAGCGGTTCTGTTGTCGAAGTAGCGCGTTGGCGTCGTTCCAAGCGCCTTTTTGAACATGACAATGAACGATGTCGCGGACTCATATCCGAGAGCGTCCGACACCTGCTGTACTGACGATCCTCCCGAAAGCTGAGCGAGGCCTTTGGGGTGGTTCATGATCTTGCCGGCAATTGGTCACTCCCGCTGGCTGTGTTGGCGTTGATTGCGTATTTCGGCGAATTCGCCCAGGCGTTTCGGTTGAAAGCGCCCACCGTTTCG
>NZ_CAMLJP010000099.1 GCF_946480385.1 uncultured Azospirillum sp. | reverse complement strand
CCCGTGTCGCCGCCGTGAAAGGGCGGTGTCCTAGGCCTCTAGACGACGGGGACGTTGTACCTTCAACTCGCGCTCAAAAAACGCATCCAGCGCGTGGATGGCGTCCCCAAGGGGAGTCGAACCCCTGTTACCGCCGTGAGAGGGCGGTGTCCTAGGCCTCTAGACGATGGGGACGTCTGGTCCCGATGCGTGGCTCGCGACGGTGGAGGCTGCCACCGGCCGCGCGACCCAACCTTGGAAGGTTGGCGTCCCCTAGGGGAGTCGAACCCCTGTTACCGCCGTGAGAGGGCGGTGTCCTAGGCCTCTAGACGAAGGGGACGTCATCGGCGTGGGCGGGTTTCTAACCAAGCCCGCCCCGCCGATCAAGCCTTTTCTTGGAGTCGGCGCAAAATATCCAGCAATCCGTCGATCGCCGCCGCCGGCGTGTCGAACGCCGTCACGAACCGCGCCGTGCCGTCGTCCCAGCGGTAGAAGCCGTAGCCGGCCCCCTCCAGCGCCTCGGCATAGGCATCCGGCAGGCGGACGAACAGCTCGTTGGCCTCCACCGGGTGGGCCAGCTCGACGCCGGGCAGCAGGGTCAGGCCGGTGGCCAGACGGTCGGCCATGGCGTTGGCGTGGGCGGCCAGGCGCAGCCACAGGCCGTCGTCCAGCCAGGCGTCCAGCTGCGCCGACAGGAAGCGCATCTTCGACACCAGATGACCGCCGCGCTTGCGGCCGAAGCCGAAATCCTCGGCCATCGCCGGATTGAAGAACACCACCGCCTCGGCGGCGAGGCAGCCGCCCTTGGTGCCGCCCAGCGTCAGCACGTCGACCCCGGCGCGCCACGTCACGTCGGCTGGGGCGCAGCCCAGCCGGGCGATGGCGTTGGCGAAGCGGGCGCCGTCCATATGCACGGCCATGCCGTTGGAATGGGCGGTCTCGACCAGCGCCTCGACCTCCGTGGGCGTGTAGACGGTGCCGGCCTCCGTCGCCTGGGTCAGGCTGAGGGCGGCGGGCTGGACGCGGTGGACGACGCCGACGCCGGCCTTGGCGATGTGGCGCGACACCACGTCCGGCGTCAGCTTGCCATGCTCGCCGGCCAGCGGCACCAGCTTGGCGCCGCCGGTGAAGAATTCCGGCGCGCCGCACTCGTCGGTGGCGATGTGCGCGTCCTCATGGCACAGCACCGCGCCATAGGGCGGCACCAGCGCCGACAGCGCCAGCGAGTTGGCCGCCGTGCCGGTGGCGACCGGGAAGACCGCGACCTCGGTCTCGAAGATCGCGCACAGCCGCTCGGTCACCCGCGCGGTCCAGGGATCGTTGCCATAGGGGGAGGCGGTGCCGGCGGACGCCGCCGCCAGCGCCGTCATCACCTGCGGCGCGGCACCGGCGACATTGTCGCTGCGGAAATCATGCATGATCGCGAAACCTGTCCGTTAAGGTGCAGCTTTTCCGGCGGTGACCGTCGCGGTGACGGCGCCGGTGCGCGGGTCGATCAGATAGAGGCGGTCCGGACCCTGCGGCAGGGTCACCTTGAACAGCACGCGGTTGCCCGCCACCAGCATCTCGCCGATGCGGGCGCCGGCCGGGACGTCCAGCGTCACCTCGGCGGGGCGGTCGAGCACCGTGGTCGTGGTGGAGGGTCCGGTCAGGGAGGCGCGGTTGGGGTCCGACATCCGCTTGTACAGCTCCACCCCAAGATAAGTGAAGCCGGCGATGATCAGAACGCCCATGATGACGACGAGTGCCTTGAGGATCTGCACGGTTTGGGGTCCACTCCCGGACGATTGAAACAGGACGCGATACGCAAAGCTTATGGCCGCCAACACACCGGACGACAACACACCCGACGATTTGGCCGACGATTTGGCCGACGATTTCCTCGATGCGGACGACGACGCCGGCTCCCCCGCCTACGCCGCTGCCCGTGCCCTCGCCTACACGATCCCCGACGAGGCGGCGGGCCAGCGGCTGGACAAGGCGTTGGCGGCGGGCCTGCCGGACCTGTCGCGGTCGCGCGTCCAGGCCCTGATTGACCAGGGCTGCGTGCGCGGCGACGGCCGGACGATAACGGACGCGTCCCTGAGGGTCAAACCCGGCCAGCGCTTCGAGGTCGAGGTGCCGGGGGCGGAGGCCGCCGAACCGGTGGCGCAGGACATCCCGATCGACGTGGTGTACGAGGATGCCGACGTTCTGGTGATCGACAAGCCGGCCGGCCTCGTGGTGCATCCCGCCGCCGGCAACCCGGACGGCACGCTGGTCAACGCCCTGCTGGCCCATTGCGGCGACAGCCTGTCCGGCATCGGCGGGGTGAAGCGGCCGGGCATCGTTCACCGGCTGGACAAGGACACCAGCGGGCTGATGGTGGTCGCCAAGAACGACCGCGCCCACCACGGCCTGTCGGAACAGTTCTCCGACCGCACGCTCAGCCGCACCTATCTGGCGCTGGTCTGGGGCGTACCCAACCCGACGCAGGGCCGGATCGAGGGCAACATCGGCCGCAGCAGCGCCGACCGCAAGAAGATGGCGGTGGTGACCGGCGGCGGCAAACCGGCCGCCACAAAGTACCGCGTGGTGAAGAGTTTCGGCATGGCCGCCTCGCTGGTCGAATGCGTGCTGGAGACCGGGCGCACCCACCAGATCCGCGTCCACCTGACCCACATCGGCCATCCGCTGGTCGGCGATCCGCTCTATGGCCGCGGCCGGTCGGGGCGGCCGGGGGGCAAATTCGCCTCGCAACTGCCGGAACCGGTTCGGGGCACCCTTGTTGGATTTCCGCGACAGGCGCTGCACGCCGCGGCGCTGACCTTCCGTCATCCGGTCAGTGGCGAAATTGTGGCTTTCCGCTCCCCAATTCCGGCGGATATTCATGAAATAATTGTCACCTTGGAGTCGCTTTAAAACGGTACACCGGGAAATCTTTCTTGGATAGACTCCCGGTCAATGGCGAGGTTCCGCCGCCCGCTCATTGCGAGGGGCCTTTGGAACCCGCGCTGAAGAATGGCCGCATGCCCATGAATTCCTTCTCATGGGTATACCGGCCGTCAGGAGAGGGGTTTGGTCATGGCGACGGCATCCAATCTTCCGGCCATCGGGTCCGAGAGCAATCTGTCCCGCTATCTCCAGGAGATCCGCAAGTTCCCGATGCTGGAGCCGGAGCGGGAATACATGCTCGCCAAAAGCTGGCAGCAGCATGAGGATTCCGGCGCCGCCCATCAGCTCGTCACCAGCCATCTGCGTCTGGTGGCCAAGATTGCCATGGGCTATCGCGGCTACGGCCTGCCGCTGTCGGAGCTGATCTCCGAAGGCAATGTCGGCATGATGCAGGCGGTGAAGCGCTTCGATCCCGACCGCGGCTTCCGGCTGGCGACCTATGCGATGTGGTGGATTCGCGCGGCGATCCAGGAATACATCCTGCACAGCTGGTCGCTGGTGAAGATGGGCACGACGGCGGCCCAGAAGAAGCTGTTCTTCAACCTGCGCCGGCTGAAGGGCCAGATGCAGGCGATCGAGGAAGGCGACCTGTCGCCGGAGCAGGTCCAGGCCATCGCCACCAAGCTGGACGTTCCGGAACAGGACGTCGTCAACATGAACCGGCGCCTTGCCAGCCCCGACCATTCGCTGAACGCCCCGCTGCGGGCGGAGAGCGAGGGCGAATGGCAGGATTTCCTGGTCGATGAGACCGCCAGCCAGGAAATCACGCTGGCCGACCGCGAGGAGCTGGGCAAGCGCCGCAAGCTGCTGGCGAACGCCATGACCGCGCTGAACGACCGCGAACGCGACATCCTGACCGAACGCCGCCTGCGCGAGGCGCCGACGACGCTGGAGGACCTGTCGCAGAAATATGGCATCAGCCGCGAGCGCGTCCGCCAGATCGAGGTGCGCGCCTTCGAAAAGCTGCAGAAGGCGATCAAGGCCGCCGCGGTAGACCAGAAGATGGAGACGGAGGCGTAAGGGGAAACCCGCCCGCCGCAACAGCGTTATGACCAGGACCAGGCAGGACGGCGAGGTTTCCCTCGCCACGGTCGGGCCCGGCGATCTGCCGGCCTTCAAGAGCGATATGGAGGCGTCCTTCGCGGTCGCCGTCATCGAGGAGTTCGGGTGCCTACCCGACGATTCGATTCCACGCGGCAGCGAACTCGACGAGTCGATGAACGCGCCGGGCACCGAGCTTCTGCATATCCTTTGCGATGGCCGAAGGGTCGGCGGCGCCGTCGTCGTAATCGACGAGGCGACGCAGCGCAATTCGCTGGATCTCTTCTTCCTGTCGCCGGCGGAGCATGGCCGGGGATTGGGCTACAAAGCCTGGATGGCGATAGAGCGGCGCTATCCCGGGACGCTGGTCTGGGAAACCCACACGCCCTATTTCGAGAAGCGCAACATCCACTTCTACGTGAACAAGTGCGGCTTCAGGATCGTCGAGTTCTTCAGCGCCCGTCACCCGGACCCGCACTGGCCCGGCCCGTCCGGCCTGCCCGGCGGCGGCGAGATGTTCCGCTTCGAGAAGGTGATGCGATAGCGGCGGCCAAGCGGTGACGGACCCCACCCTTACGCCTTCACATAGACCCAGGCCTCCGCCCCCGACGTCAGCCGGACCATGACGCGCCTGTAATCCGCGACCTCGTAGGAATCGGCAGCCGCCAGCTCTTCCGGGGTAATCTCGAACAGGGTTCCGGCGACCTCGTCGGCCGGATTGCCGCTTTCGCTGACCACGGGGTGGAAGCGCTTGCCGCTGGTGCGGATCACCTCCGGATCGGTGATCTCCAGCATGTCGCGGCGGTATCCCGGCATGGTGTCCGCCCGTCCGGCCAGCAGCCGGCCGAAGGACGCCATCTGCACGTTTTCCTGCTGCAGGGTGCCGTAGGAGAACAGAAGGACCGTATCCTCAGCCATCGCCATCCCTCCGTACTTCTGCCCCGACCCGAAGCAAATTGCCGTCCGGGTCGATGTGGGCGAACTCGCGCAGGCCATAGGGCGTGTCGGACACCGCCGTCAGGCTGCCGCCGACCTGCGCCGCCTGCCACGCCGCATGCAGCGCGTCGGCGTCGCTGACATAGAGATAGCAGGCGACGGTCGAGCGTTCGGGATCGAGGTCCGGAACGAGCGCCAGATGCAGGCTCACCCCATTCCAGTCCAGGAACCCATAGACCGGGTCCGCGGCGGCCTCGTCATAGGCGGTCACCGCAAAGCCGAGACGCCGGTAGTGGGCGAGCGCCGCCCGCACGTCGCGGACCGGCAGAATCGGCGCTATGCGCTCGAACCGAACGTCCATTGCAGCCTCACACCAGGATCGAGCCTTCGAGATACAGCACCGCCTGCCCGCCGATCTTCACCCGGTCGCCGGCCAGTTCGCACAGCAGGTCGCCGCCGCGGGCCGAGACCTGACGCGCCTTCAGCACCGTCTTGCCCAGCCGCTCCGCCCAATAGGGGGTCAGCATGCAGTGGGTGGAGCCGGTGACCGGGTCCTCCGGGATGCCCTGGGCCGGGGCGAACAGCCGCGAGACGAAATCGACCCCATTCTCTCCCGGCGCGGTGACGCAGACCGCGAACAGGTCGAGCTTCGACAGCAGCGCCATGTCCGGCGCCAGCCCCCGCACCGCGTCGACCGACTCGTAGACCACCAGATAGTCGCGCCCGCTCAGAATCGCGGCCGGCGCCGGGCCGCCCAGCGCAGCCAGCAGGTTGGGATCGACGCGCTCAGCCGGCTTGGCCGGACGGTTGGGGAAGTCCAGCGTATAGCGGTCGCCGTCGCGGGTGACGGTCAGCGTGCCGGCCTGCCGGGTGGCGAAATCCATGCGCTCGCGGCCCGGCTCCAGGATGGTGGCGATGACGAAGGCGGTCGCCAGCGTGGCATGGCCGCACAGATCGACCTCCACCGCCGGGGTGAACCAGCGCAGTTCGAACTCCTCGCCATTGCGGATGAAGAAGGCGGTCTCCGCCAGATTGTTCTCCGCCGCGATGGCCAGCAGCTGCGCATCGGGCAGCCAGGATTCCAGCGGCACGACCGCCGCCGGGTTGCCGGCGAAGACGCGGTCGGTGAAGGCATCAACCTGATAGATGGGCAGGCGCATGGCTTTCCCGGTCATGAGAGGGATCCCTTACGTCTTGGGGGACTGTGAGTCGCTGAGAAAGGGCGTTCAGCCCGCCTGCACCAGCGAGGCGAAGCGGCCGAGGTCGACGTTGCCGCCGGTGACGACGATGCCGACGCGCTTGCCGCGGACATCGAATTTGCCGGACAGCACGGCGGCGGCGGCGAGACAGCCGGTCGGCTCGACCAGCATCTTCATCCGGCTGGCGAAGAAGCGCATGGCGTCGACCAGCTGGTCGTCGGTGACGGTCACGATGTCGTCGACCAGCCGCTGCATCACCGGGAAGGTCAGCTGGCCGACCGCGCGGCTTTGGGCGCCGTCGGCGATGGTCTTCGGCGCGTCGATGCGGACGATGGCGCCGCTGCGCAGGCTCTGCTGGGCATCGTTGCCGGCCTCCGGCTCGACGCCGACGACACGGCAGCCGGGGTTCAGCGTCTTGGCGGCGATGACGCAGCCGGACAGCAGCCCGCCGCCGCCGGTCGGCACCACCAGCAGGTCGAGCGGCCCGCCGGTCTGTCCGGCCTCCTCGATCAGCTCCTTGGCAACGGTGCCCTGCCCGGCCATCACATGCGGATGGTCGAAGGGCGGGACCAGGACGCCGCCCCGCTCCTCCAGCACGCGGGCGACGGCAGCGTCCGGCGGCTCGGCATAACGGTCGTACAGAACCACATCGGCGCCATAGCCGCGCGTCGCCGCCAGCTTGGCCGCCGGTGCGTCCTGCGGCATGACGATGGTGGACTTCACCTTCAGCATCGACGCGGCCAGCGCCAGCGCCTGGGCATGGTTGCCCGACGAATAGGCGACGACGCCCAGCGCACGCTGGACCGGGGTGAAGCGCGACACGGCATTGTAGGCGCCGCGGATCTTGAAGGCGCCGGTGCGCTGGAAATTCTCGCACTTGAACAGCAGCTCGCCGCCGGTCAGCGTGTCGGCGGTGCGGCTGGTCAGCACCGGCGTGCGGTGGGCGACGCCGGCGATCCGCTCCGCCGCCCCGGCCACGTCGGCATAGGAGATGGCAAGGCCGGCAGTGTCGATCCTGCTGTCGGCCACGGTGCTGGTGATCGTGTCGGGCATGGCGGCGGTGCTCCTCCCGGGTGTCTTATTCCAGATCGGTGAACAGGAAAGCCTGCTCGTGCCGCTTCAGCCCGGCCTGCTCGTAGAAGCTGATGGCCTTGGGCGCCGACAGCAGCAGGCACATGGTGCCCGGCCCCATCGCGTCGCGGGTGCGACGCATCAGCTCCTTGCCGATGCCGCGCCCCTGCAGGGCGCGGTCGACGGCGAGGTCGGACAGATAGCAGCAATAGACGAAGTCGGTGATCGAGCGGGCGACGCCGACCAGCCGGCCCTGGTCCCTTGCGGTGACGATCAGGCCGGCGTTGCGCAGCATCGCCTCCACCCGCGGGCGGTCGCCCACGGGCCGGCGTTCCGCCAGCCCGGAGCGTTCCAGAACGTCGATGAAATCGTCGGCGCTCAGGTCCGGTTCGACCGCATATTCGATTTGAATGGATTCGCCCTGAATGGATTTGTCGGCCATCGTCTCATCCCCGCCAGAACGGCTTCGAGACCTCCTGCTCCACCTCGGACCGGCTGACGCCGATGTCCTTCAGCTGATGGTCGTCGAGCCTCATCAGTGCATGACGTTGTTTGCGCCGTTCCATCGCGGAAAACAACACGTCGAGCAGCCGCCAGAGCGAGCGCGAGGCGACACGGGTGACGCGGTCGGCGACCGGGACGGCGCCCGGGGCTGCCGTGTACGGGCCGGAACTGCGGGTCACGTCGGTGTGGCGCATCGGATCCTCCATCATCTGGCGCACAACGCTCGAACAATCGAGACAATCAGGATTATGGAGACGTAATCGGCGGGGTCAAACGGAACATTGTCACCATTACATTTCCGATGTCGGATGTATCTTTTCGGCCACAGGGCGGGGAAAGCCCCCGCCCTGTCCCCAGCGGATCTTTAAAAACCCTTGGGATACCGGGGTGTTCACCGATCCGCCTCCCCATCCACCCACGGATGGTTCGCACCTGCCGATCGTTCGTGTGACAAGTCACGGCCGAATGGCGGGATTGTCCCGATCACATAGCCCCCGCCCGCCGGCCTCCGTTCACCGCCGCCGCATCCTGGCCGCGAGGACGAGCGCCACGCCAATCAGCCCCGCCGCGACGGCAAAGGTCGTCCGGGTCCCCGCAGCGACGGCGTCCGGTGCCGCAGCGGCGATCTCCACCCCCACGCCCAGCGTGAACACCGTCCCCATGACCGAGGCGCCGGTGATCAGCCCCAGATTGCGCGAGAGGTTCAGCACCCCCGACACAACGCCGCGGCGGTTCTTCTCCACATCCGCCATCACCGCCGTGTTGTTGGCGGCCTGGAACAGCGCGTAGCCGGCGGTGACGACGACGAGCGGCCCGACATAGCCGGCCACGCCCAGCGTCGCCGGCAGCAGCGCCAGCAGCACACAGCCAACCGTCGTCGCGCTCAGCCCCAGGATGGCCATGCGCACCGCACCGAACCGGTCGACGAGTCGGCCGGCCGGCACGCCGGTCATCGCCGAAACCAGCGGCCCGGCCGACATGGCGAGGCCGACCATGCCCGTCTCCAGCCCCAGGGCACGGGCGAGGTGGAACGGCCCCACCACCAGCGTCGCCATCAGCACCGTCGCCACCAGCATGTTCATCGCCAGGCGTCCGCGCAGCGTCCGGTCGCGCAGCATCTCCAGCCGCAGCAGCGGCGACGCCGTCCGTGCCTCCACCGCCAGGAACAGCCAGGTCCCCCCGGCCGCCGCCAGCAGAAGCGCCATGTCGGACCAGCCGAAGCCGCCGCGCCCGCCGGTCATCGCCAGTGCATAGGTCCCCAGCGTCAGGGCCAGGATCAGTGTGCCGGGAATGTCGAAGCTCTCCCGCCCCGCTCCGCGCGCTGTCTCCACCCGGTCGGCCGGCAGGCAACGCCGCACCAGCAGGAAGGCCACCAGCCCCGGCGGCACGGTGACCAGGAAGATCGCCGGCCAACCGAACGCCGAGATCAGCAGGCCGCCCAGCGTCGGGCCCAGCGCGGTGCCGATCGCCGATGTGGTTCCCATCAGCCCCATCGCCCGGCCGATCCGCTCCTTTGGCACCGCATCGCCGACAAAGGCGGTGGCGAGCGCCATCATCGCGGCGGCCCCAAGCCCCTGCACCGCCCGCGCCGCGACCAGCATCCACAGGCCGGACGCGGCGGCGGAGGCGGCGGAGCCCACCGTGAACAGACCGATCCCGGCCAACAGCAGGCGCCGCCGCCCGACGATGTCGCCCAGCCGCCCCACCCCAACGATCAGCGTGGTGATCGCCAGCAGATAGGCCAGCACCACCCACTGCACCTCGCGGAACGGTACCCCGAAGGCCTGCGCCAGCGCCGGCAACCCGACATTGGCGATGCTGATGCCGAGCGACGACAGCAGCATCGCCAGCGCCAGCCCGGCCAGCGCCCCTCCCGCCCTTCTGTTCACCGCTCCACCGGCCACGTCCGCCGCCCCGCCCTCCGGTGCAACCGCCTGCCTCATGACACCTCTCCTTCTCTGAATGACAGGTGCAAAGGCTAGGACCCGGAGCGACATGGCGGAACGCGCAGCATCCGCATTGTATTCGTGCATGCCGCGCCATATCCGGGCGGCACCGATCGGGACAAGCCGTGGTACAATCCGGCGCATGAGCGCCCCCGACCTCAACATGCTCGTCACCCTGGACGCCCTGCTTACGGAAGGCAGCGTCGCCGGTGCGGCGCGGCGCCTGCGGCTCAGCCCGTCGGCGATGAGCCGGGCTCTGGCACGGCTGCGCGAGACGACCGGCGACCCGCTGCTGGTCCGGGCCGGGCGCGGCCTCGTCCCCACACCCCGCGCGGTCGAGCTGCGCGACCGCGTCCGCCTGCTGGTGCAGGAGGCCGAAGCGGCGCTGCGACCGGCCGAAAATCTCGATGTCAGCCGACTGGCCCGGACCTTCACCCTGCGGACCAGCGACGGTTTCGTCGAAAGCTACGGCGCCGCCCTGCTTACCCTGCTGGCCGCTGAAGCGCCCGGCGTCCGCATCCGCTTCCTGGCGAAGCCGGACAAGGACAACGGCCCCTTGCGCGACGGCTCGGTCGATCTGGAAACCGGGGTCGTCGTCAGGGACAGCGGCCCCGAACTGCGCACCCAGGCGCTGTTCCACGACCGCTTCATCGGCGTGGTCCGCCCCGGCCATCCGCTGACAACGGGCAAGATCACCCCCGCCCGCTATGCTGCCGGCCGCCATGTGCTGGTGTCGCGGCGCGGCGACGACCGCGGGCTGGTGGACGAGGCACTGGACCGGCTGGGGCTTCGGCGCAGCGTGGTCGCGACGGTCGGCGGCTTCGCCGCGGCGCTGGCGCTGCTGCGCGGCACCGACCTGATCGTCAGCGTCCCCGAACGGCACACGGAGGGGCTGCGCGCCGGCCTCCACAGCTTCGCCCTGCCCCTCCCGGCGCCAGAGATCACCGTCTCCCTGATCTGGCACCCCCGGCTGGACGCCGACCCGGCCCACCGCTGGCTGCGCGGCTGCGTCCGCCGGGTGTGCGCCCCGCCATCCGGTCGTGAGAACCGGGAGTAATATGACCGGCCGCGCCATTGCGCCCGGCCCCAGCGCCGCCCTATGCTGATATATCAATCAGGATCACATCGGGAGAACGCCATGCAGCCGCCCTATCTTGCCGCCGACCAGCGATACGAAGGCATGAGCTATCGCCGCACCGGCCGCAGCGGGCTGGACCTGCCGGCCATTTCACTGGGGCTTTGGCAGAATTTCGGCGGCACAGACGTGTTCGCCACCGGGCGCACCGTGCTGCGCCGCGCCTTCGACCGCGGCGTCACCCATTTCGACCTCGCCAACAACTACGGCCCGCCGCCGGGTTCGGCGGAGGAGAATTTCGGCCGCATCCTCGCCACCGATTTCCGTCCCTACCGCGACCAGATGGTGATCTCGACCAAGGCCGGTTACGAGATGTGGCCCGGCCCCTACGGCAACTGGGGCTCCCGCAAGTATCTGGTCTCCAGCCTGGACCAGAGCCTGACGCGGATGGGCCTCGACTATGTCGACATCTTCTATTCGCACCGCGTCGATCCCCGCACCCCGCTGGAGGAGACGATGGGCGCGCTCGACCACATCGTCCGCCAGGGCAAGGCACTCTATGTCGGCATCTCCTCCTACTCGCCGGAGATGACGCGGCGGGCGGCCGGCATCCTGAAGGAACTGGGCACCCCCTGCCTGATCCACCAGCCCTCCTACTCCATGCTGAACCGCTGGGTCGAGGGCGGACTGCTGGAGACGCTGGAGGATCTCGGCATGGGCTGCATCGCCTTCTCGCCGATGGCCCAGGGCATGCTGACCAACAAGTATCTAGGGGGGCAACCTGCCGACGCCCGCGCCGCCAAGGGCGGGACGCTGCGTGCCAACTTCCTGTCGCCGGAAAACCTGGAGCGCATCCGCGCGCTCGACGCCATTGCCAAGCGGCGCGGCCAGACGCTGGCGCAGATGGCCATCGCCTGGGTCCTGCGCGACCCGCGCGTGACCTCCGCCCTGATCGGCGCGCGGAATGTCGAGCAGCTCGACAACTCGCTGGACGCGCTGAACAACCTGTCCTTCACGCCGGAGGAACTGGCGGAGATCGATACCCACGCCGTCGCCGACGCCGGCATCAATCTGTGGAGCGCCTCCTCCTCGGCCGAGGCCGGCTGAGCATCACCGCCTGAGAAGAGGGTTGGGAGGGACGGCCCCGGCCGCCCTCCCCCACCCGTCAATCCACCCGCCCGGCCGCCAGACGCCCCAGAATCGCCGCATGGCTGCGGATGCCGTTGCGCAGGCATTTCAGCTCGAACTTCTCGTTCGGTGAATGGATGCGGTCGTCGTCCAGCCCGAAGCCGACCAGGATGGTGTCCAGCCCCAGATATTGGCGGAACCAGCCGACGATGGGGATCGATCCGCCGCCGCCGATCAGCACGCCGTCGCGCCCCGTGGCTTCCTTCAGCCCGCCGCGCACCGCCTGCATCCAGGGCGTGTCGGTCGGCACCTCGATGCCCGGCGAGGAGCTGAAGCTGCGGAAGCCGATCGTGCAGTCCGCCGGCAGCCGCTCCTCGAAGAAGCGCCGGACCGACGCCTCGACCGCCGCCGGGTCCTGGCCGGGCACCAGACGGCAGCTCAGCTTGCACGACGCCTTGGCCGGGATGACCGTCTTCGACCCCTCGCCGGTATAGCCGCCCCAGATGCCGTTGATGTCGCAGGTCGGCCGGGTCCAGATGCGCTCCAGCAGCGTCCGCCCCGCCTCGCCATGGCTGCGGGTGAGGCCGAGAGCGCCCAGGAACTGCGCCTCGTCCAGCGGCAGGCCGCGGATCTGCGCCAGCAGCTCGTCCGGCAGCTCGCGCACACCGTCATAGAATCCATCGAAGCGCACCCGCCCGTCGGCATCGTGGATCTGGCCCAGGATGCCGCTCAGCACGTTCAGCGGGTTGGGCACGGCGCCGCCGAACAGGCCGGAATGCAGATCGTGGCTCGGACCCGTGACGGTGGCTTCCAGATAGAGCAGCCCGCGCAGCCGGGTGGTGATCGCCGGGGTGTCGACATCCCAGGCGTTGGTGTCGGTGACCAGACAGAAGTCGGCTTGCAGCTCCGCCGCATGCTCCGTCAGGAAGCGCGGCAGCGACGGGCTGCCGGTCTCCTCCTCGCCCTCCAGCAGCACGGTGGCGCGGATCGGGATGGAGCCGTGGACGGCGTGCCACGCCTCGAAGGCTTCCATGAAGGTCATGGTCTGGCCCTTGTCGTCGGCGGCCCCGCGGGCGACGACGCGGCGGCCCCGCTCGGCCTCGACAATCACCGGATCGAAGGGCGGGCTGTTCCACAGCTCCATGGGGTCGGCGGGCTGCACGTCGTAATGGCCGTAATAGAGCACATGCGGAGTCTCCACCCCTTCCGGCCCCGGATGATGGGCGACCAGGATCGGGTGGCCGGGCGTGTCGTGGATGGTGACGCTGAATCCCATCGCCGTCAGCCTGTCGGAACACCAGCGCGCAGCGCGCCGGACCTCGCCGGCATAGGCGGGATCGGTGCTGACCGAGGGAATGCGCAACAGCTCGCAAAGCCGGCCGACCGACTCCTCGAAGGACTCGTCCACCTTGCGCAGAACGGCATCGACAGGAAGCATGAGTGCCCTCTTCTTGTTGATCGTAGACGCAAACGAGTGCCCTCTCCCACCTCGGGAGAGGGCAAATCTCATCCCCCCAGCCCCAGCAGCCTGGCCAAAATCGGCTGCCCTACCGCCGCCCCCAGCGCGAAGCCTGCGAGCAGCCCGATCACCAGCCCGATAAGGCCCGCCCCCTTCCCGCCGCCGGACCGCGACCCGTTGCGCTCCGCCTGCCGCGCCCCATTGCCGCCGCCCGACGGCTCGTCGCCCTCGTCGAGCGACGACGCGCGACGCGCGCTGTAGGAGGTGTCGGTCGCCTCGTGCCACGCCTGGATGCGCTCCAGCGCCGGCTTCAGCTGGGCGTCGTCGGGCGCGCTGCCGCGGCCATGGACGATTTCCCAGGCCAGCGCCGCGAACCGGCTGGTCGTCCGCCCCTCCGGCGTGAAGATCATCGCCGGCATGCGGCGGTAGGTCGCCTTCACCACATCCACGTCATAGGGGAAGGCGGTGCGGAACATCTGCTCCGGGAACTCGTTGCGCAGCTGGGTCAGCGATTCGCGGCCGACCTCGTCGTTGGTGATCGACAGCATCAGGATGCCGGCCAGCGACAGGCTGGGGTTCAGCCCGTTCTGGATATGCTCCACCACCTGCAGGGTGCGCCGCAGCCCGTCCAGCGCATAGCGCCCCGGGAACACCGGCACGATCAGCCGGTCCGACGCCGCCAGCGCGCCGGCCGCCAGATGGCCCAGCGCCGGCGGGCAGTCGATGACGACATAATCCGGCGGGTTGCGCGAGAAGTGCAGCGCCTTGCGCAAGCCCCGCTGCGAGCCGCCGCGGCTGTCCAGCGCATGTTCCAGCGAATAGAGCTTGCGCGCGCCGACGATCATCGACAGCCCGTCGAAGGCGGTCGGGGTGATGGCGTCCTCGACGAAGGTTTCCTTGCGCAGCAGGTCGTTGATGCCGACCTTGGCCTTGTCGCGCAGCAGGAAATTGCTGGTGGCGCTGCTCTGCGGGTCGAAATCGATCAGCACGACGCTCTTGCCCAGCGCCGCCAGCGCCAGCGCGAGGTTCACCGAGGTGGTCGTTTTGCCGACGCCGCCCTTCTGGTTGTAGACCGACAGGATGGTCGGCTGCCGTGTCTCGGGCGTGTCGAAGACGTCTTCGTGGCTGGTCATGTCCATTCCGCTTCGCCGTTTCTGCGGCTATCCCCCGCCCCATACCAAGCTTTCCCGTGGCTGGAGCGCGGGCGCACTATAAGCGCCGGGCGCGCCCAAGTCTCCCCACACGTTCGGGGGTTGCGGGCGGCCATCGGGGGCGCTTGCCGCATTCCTGCACAACCGATGCGCAAAGTTTCGGGTCGCCTCGAAGGGCCGCTCAGGTCCACATGGTGACAAACAATCCCGAGGGAGGACAATAGGATGACCACCGAACTTCAGCACCTGATCGGCGGCAAGCTGGTTTCCGGAACGTCGGGGCGGTTCGCCGACGTCTACTCCCCGATGACCGGCGAGGTGCGCGCCCGCGTGCCGCTGGCGAGCGTGGAGGAGATGCGCGCCGCGGTCGAGAACGCCAAGGAGGCGCAGCGCGGCTGGGCCGCCACCAACCCGCAGCGCCGCGCCCGCGTCCTGATGCGCTTCCTCGACCTCGTGCAGCGCGATTATGACGAGCTGGCGCTGCTGCTGTCGCTGGAGCATGGCAAGACCATCATCGACGCCAAGGGCGACATCCAGCGCGGCCTGGAGGTGGTGGAGTTCGCCTGCGGCATCCCGCACCTGCTGAAGGGCGAGTTCACCGACGGCGCCGGCCCCGGCATCGACATCTATTCGATGCGCCAGCCGCTGGGCGTCGTCGCCGGCATCACGCCGTTCAACTTCCCGGCCATGATCCCGATGTGGAAGTTCGCCCCGGCCATCGCCTGCGGCAACGCCTTCATCCTGAAGCCGTCTGAGCGCACGCCGGGCGTGCCGGTCAAGCTGGCCGAGCTGATGCTGGAAGCCGGCCTGCCGGCGGGCATCCTCAACGTCGTCCATGGCGACAAGGTGGCGGTGGACGCCATCCTCGACGACCGCGACATCAAGGCGGTCGGCTTCGTCGGCTCCACCCCGATCGCCGAATACATCTACAACCGCGGCTGCGCTGCCGGTAAGCGCGTCCAGTGCTTCGGCGGCGCCAAGAACCACGCGCTGGTGATGCCGGACGCCGACCTCGACCAGGCGACCGACGCGCTGATCGGCGCCGGCTTCGGCGCGGCGGGCGAGCGCTGCATGGCGATCTCCGTCGTCGTGCCGGTCGGCAAGAAGACCGCCGACGCCCTGATGGAGCGTCTGATCCCGCGGGTGGAAGGCCTGAAGGTCGGCCCCTCGACCGACAGCAGCGCCGATTTCGGCCCGCTGGTGACGCGCGAGCACTTGGAGCGCGTGAAGTCCTACGTCGATCTCGGCGTCAAGGAAGGCGCCAAGCTGGCGGTCGACGGCCGCGAGTTCAGCATGCAGGGCTACGAGAACGGCTTCTACATGGGCGGCTGCCTGTTCGACGAGGTGAAGCCGGACATGCGCATCTACAAGGAGGAGATCTTCGGCCCGGTCCTCTCCGTCGTCCGTGCCGACTCCTACGAAGAGGCGCTGGCCCTGCCGAACGACCACGAGTACGGCAACGGCGTGGCGATCTTCACCCGCGACGGCGACGCCGCCCGCGATTTCGCGAGCCGTGTCGATGTCGGCATGGTCGGCATCAACGTTCCGATCCCGGTTCCGCTCGCCTACTACACCTTCGGCGGCTGGAAGCGGTCGGGCTTCGGCGACCTGAACCAGCACGGGCCGGATTCGGTGCGCTTCTACACCAAGACCAAGACCGTCACCTCCCGCTGGCCCTCGGGCGTCAAGGAAGGCGCCAGCTTCGTCATTCCGACCATGGATTGATGTGAGCCCTTAAGCCTCCCTCTCCCGTCCCGGGAGAGGGAAGGGGCCCATGCGCAGCATGGGAAGGGTGAGGGGTGGTCCAAGGATCAAGATCCATGTTCGGATTGCCCCTCACCCTCCCCACCTTACGGTGGGTCCCCTCCCTCTCCCGGGGCGGGAGAGGGCCTTGAATGAGGTGACGCATGTCCTTTGAACTGACCGAAGACCAGATCGCCATCCGCGACATGGCGTTGTCCTTCGCCCGCGACGAGCTGGCGCCCAACGCCGTCGAGTGGGACCAGAAGAAGCATTTCCCCGTCGATACCCTGCGCGCCGCCGGCGAACTCGGCATGGGCGGCATCTATGTGTCGGAGGACCATGGCGGCTCGGCGCTGAGCCGCTTCGACGCCGTGGTGATCTTCGAGGCGCTGAGCCAGGGTTGCCCGACCATCGCCTCCTACATCTCCATCCACAACATGGTGGCGGGGATGGTGGACAATTTCGGCAACGACGAGCAGAAGGCCCATTGGCTGCCGAAGCTCTGCACCATGGAATGGCTCGCCAGCTACTGCCTGACCGAGGCCAACGCCGGCTCCGACGCCGCGGCCCTGCGCACCAGGGCGGTGCGCGACGGCGACAGCTACATCCTGAACGGCGCCAAGCAGTTCATTTCCGGCGCCGGCAGCTCCGACCTCTATCTCGTCATGGCCCGGACCGGCGAGGACGGCCCCGGCGGCATCAGCGCCTTTCTTGTCCCTAAGGACACCCCCGGCCTTTCCTTCGGCGCCAACGAGCACAAGATGGGCTGGAATGCCCAGCCCACCCGCGCCGTCATCATGGAGGACGCCCGCGTCCCTGCCTCCGCCCTGCTGGGCCAGGAAGGGATGGGCTTCAAGTTCGCCATGAAGGGGCTGGACGGCGGCCGCATCAACATCGCCGCCTGCTCCATCGGCGGCGCCCAGGCGGCGCTGGACAAGGCGCTGACCTACATGGGCGAGCGCAAGGCCTTCGGCCAGTCGCTCGACCGCTTCCAGGCGCTGCAGTTCCGCATCGCCGACATGGCGACGGAGCTTGAGGCCGCCCGCACCTTCGTCCACCGCGCCGCTTCGGCCTTGGACGCCAAGAGCAAGGACGCCACCCGCCTGTGCGCGATGGCGAAGCGCTTCGCCACCGACACCGGCTTCGAGGTGGCGAACAACGCCCTGCAGCTGTTCGGCGGCTACGGCTATCTCGCCGATTACGGCGTGGAGAAGATCGTCCGCGACCTGCGTGTCCACCAGATCCTGGAAGGCACCAACGAGATCATGCGCCTGATCGTCTCGCGCAGCGAGATCGGGCGGATGGCGTAAGAGCGAACCATAAAAATATCAAACCAACGGGAGACGCGACGATGGCGATGATCGGTTTCATCGGATTGGGCAACATGGGCGGCCCGATGGCCGCGAACCTCGTGAAGGCGGGGCATCAGGTGGTTGGCTACGACCTGTCCACCGCCGCCATCGACGCGGCCAAGGCGGCCGGCGTCACCATCGGTGAGTCTCCCGCCGCCATCACCGCCGCGGCGGAGGTGGTCATCACCATGCTGCCGGGCGGCAAGCATGTGCTGGGCGTCTATGACGGCGACAAGGGCATCGTCGCGGCGGTAAAGCCCGGCACGCTGCTGATCGACTGCTCCACCATCGACGTCGACTCCGCGCGCAAGGCGCATGCGCTGGCCGCCGCCAAGGGTGCCGCTTCGCTCGACGCGCCGGTGTCGGGCGGCGTCGGCGGTGCGTCGGCCGGCACGCTGACCTTCATGGCCGGCGGCGAAGCGGACGCCTTCGAACGCGCCCGCCCGATCCTGGAAGCCATGGGCAAGAAGATCGTCCATTGCGGTGGCGCCGGTGCCGGTCAGGCGGCGAAGATCTGCAACAACATGATCCTCGGCATCTCGATGATCGGCGTCTGCGAGGCCTTCGTCCTGGCGGAAAAGCTCGGCCTGTCGCATCAGGCTCTGTTCGACGTGTCGTCGACCTCGTCGGGCCAGTGCTGGTCGCTGACCAGCTATTGCCCGGTCCCCGGCCCGGTGCCGGCCAGCCCGGCCAACCGCGATTACCAGCCCGGTTTCGCGGCGGCGCTGATGCTGAAGGACCTGAAGCTGGCCCAGGAAGCGGCGCAGAGCGCCGGCGCCCCCACCCCGCTGGGTGCCGCGGCGGCGCAGCTCTACGCCATGATGAACGCGCAAGGCGAAGGCGGCACCGACTTCTCCGGCATCATCCGCATGCTGCGCGGCGAGGGTTAAATCAGGCTGCGGTGGGGGGCAGGAACAGCGCCTGCTCCCGCCGCACCAGTTCGGCGATGTAGTCGGCGGTCATCGAAATCCGCGCCAGAGAGCGCAGATCCTCGTGGACGATCAGCCAGAAGGACCGGGTGATCGTCACCTCTTCCGGCAAGACCTGCACCAGATCGGGCTCGCCGGCCGCGATGAAGGCGGGCAGCATGCACAGGCCGGCGCCGGCCAGCGTCGCCTTCAGCTGGGCGACGAGGCTGCTGCTCTTGATGCGCGGCGCCACCTCCCCGATGGTTTCGACATAGTCCAGCTCGGGCGCGAAGATCAGGTCGTCGATATAGCCGATGAAGGAATGGCCGCGCAGGTCGGCGCGGCTGCGGATCGCCGGCCGGGCGTCCAGATAGGCGGCGGTGCCGTAGAGCCCCAGCCGGTAATCCGTCAGTTTCCGCGCATAGAGCCGCCCTTCCTGCGGGCGTGACAGGCTGATGGCGATGTCGGCCTCGCGCTTGGACAGGCTGAAGACGCGCGGCATGGCGACCAGCTGCACCTCCAGCTCCGGATGGCGTTCGCACAAGGCACCGATGCGCGGCGCCAGGAAACAGCTGCCGAAGCCGTCCGGCGCGCCGATCCGCACGGCGCCGGCCAGCGACAGGTCGCCGTCGGCGACCATCCCCTGCGCCAGCAGCGCCGCGCTCTCCATCACTTCGGCGGTCTGTTTCAGCCGTTCGCCCTGCGGCGTCAGGGTAAAGCCGCTGGGACGGCGTTCGAACAGGGTGACGCGCAGCGCGTCCTCCAGCGCGGTGATGCGGCGGCTGACCGTGGTGTGATCGGCACGCAGGCGCTGGGCCGCCGTGGTCAGCGTGCCGGCCCGGGCCACCGCCAGGAAAAAGCGCAGGTCGTTCCAGTTGAAATCGGCCATGTCGCCGGCGCCGCCGTCCGTTCTCGCTGGGGAAACAGGGGCCGAACTGTCCCACCAACCCGCCCGCCTGACAAGAGCGCCAACCCGCCCCTGCGACAACAGCGCACCCCGGGAGCCAGCCCCACCGCCGAAAGAGCCCGCCCGGAAGGAGTACCGCGTCTCCCGGGCACCGCCCCCATTTCGCGCGGACGAACAGGCGCGCTGATGCGTTTATCTGTTGAGAGACGCGAGCGCGACAATCGAAAGGGCGGAGGATGCCGGGCGAGGGCCGGACGATGAGCGGAAGCGGAACGGTGATGGCGGTGGCACTCGCGGCCCTGCTTGCCGCCCTTTTCGCAAATTCCGCCGCAGGACCGGCTGCTGCGGAACCGCTGCTCTACGCGCCGGAGACCGCCAGCCCCCTGCCCTCCCCCGCCCCTCCGGAGCCGGTGGCGTCGCCCCCGGCCATGCCGGTCGCTGTCGCGGTAGAGGCGCCGAAGCGGCCGCAGACCGACGCCTTCGACTGCTGGATTCTCGACCCCAACCGGCTGGAGCGGGCGGCCGACCGCGGCCTGTGCAACGACGCCTTCGCCAGCGCATCGGAAACCGCCTCTTTACCGGATGCCCCTCCCCCGCCGGCGGTCACGCCGCTGCGCAAGCCGAAAGCCCCCAAGCGCCATGCACGCAGCGCCAGCCGCCGGTCCAGCCACAGCGAGGCCCACGAGATGACGGCCTCCGCCGCGCGGGCGTCCCGCAACGGCGGCAGCGTCGATTTCTTCGGCAACTTCCAGCGTGACTTCAACGCGCTGACCGACCTGCTGAGCGGCGGCTCCTCCCCCGGCCGCAGCGGCAGCCGGGACGGCATCGCCCCCCACTCGTCACACAATCACTGAAGTCAGGCCCTGGAATCAGGCTTCGCCGTCCGCAGCGGGACCGATGTCCTCCGCCTCGACGTCGATGGTGACGCCGGTGCGGCCGGACCGGCCATGGTCATGCTCCGGGTCGATGCCATGGTCGCGGCGCAGCTCGTCGCGGACCTCCGCCATGCGGGCGCGCAGCCGGGCATATTCAGCCAGCAGCTGCCGGCGCCGGTCGTTCGGCGTCACGTCCTTCGGCGGGCGCAGCGACCGCTTGAAGTCGATCAGCTGGCGGCGGGTCACGTCGGGACGGATCAGCCCCTGCGCTTTGGCCCGCTCCAGCTCGTCCGGCGTCATGGTGACGATCTGGTAGGCGACGCTTTCCGCCCCGGGCAGCACCTCCAACGACAGGCGGCCGGTGTCCACCGCCTCCGCCACCGCGCGGAACCGGAAAGCGGTCTCGACCGAGAACGGCATGTCGCTCTCGATCATCGCTTCGAAGTCGCCATGCGGCAGGATTTCCTTGGCGCGGTTCAGATACCGGCCGATCGACAGGAATTCCTTGCGGCTGCGGTTCCAGTGATAGCGGATCTCCTGCGCGAACTCCTGCCGGGTGTGGCAGGGCACGATGGCATCGCTGATGTCCGACGCCCGGCGATCCGCCTTGGACGGCGCCACCGCCGTCCCTGAGCGCACAGGGGTAGACGCTACCTCCGGCTTGGCCGCCGGCGGGGGAGCGGCCTTGCCCTGCTCCGCCACCTTCTTCATGAAGGACTTCACGTTGGCCATGTTCAGATCCCCAGCTCGTGCCGGATGAAGTACCAGGCGCCCAGGCATTCGTCGGCACCGTTCACCGCGCCGACATCGACGATGGAACAGCCGATGTCGTCGACCCGGTGCATGTCCTCGATGTCCGGCACCTCGTGCGGCACCAGCCGACCGACGCGGCCCAGCTCCAGCTTCGCCTCGCGCAGGCTGACCGACCGCCGCTTGACCCGGTTCAGCAGGAAGGCGGCAGGGCGGCCGTAGTCGCGCAGGAACTCCATCCAGGGGATCACGCTCATCTTGTCGAAGCGCCCGACCCCGGTCGGCACCAACACCAGATCGGCGCGGCGCAGCAGGATCTTGGTCGCCTCCGGATACAGCTCCACCGACGGAGGCGTGTCGATGAACACCACGTCGTAGCGGGCAGGGTCGATCTGGGCGAGCGCGGCGTCGATCTCGTCCAGCGTGCCTTCGTAATGGTCGATGGTCGCCACGTCGTGCGGCCGGCGCAACTCGTGCCACTGTCCCAGCGTGCGTTGCGGATCGAAATCCAGGGTCGCCACCCGCATGCCGTCCTTGGCCGCGGCGACGGCGGTGTTCTTGCAGCTGGTGGTCTTGCCGGTGCCGCCCTTCGGCGCACTGTACACCACCCAGCGCGCCGGCTTCGGGGCGGCAGTCTTTACCGGCTCTCCGGCACCCTGGATCGCCTGCCTGCCGCTTGATTTACCTGAAGATTTGCCCGCAGACTTCCTCGTGGCGACGGCGGTCGGATCGGCCATCTGTTTCCCCTGCATCGCGTGCCAGTCTACTTGATGGCCTTCTTATTAGCGGATCGGCGGTCGGCTCGAAAGGGCAAAGGCGATACCTGCGCCATGGAAATAGGCCTTCTCTGTACCGGGAAAGCCGTTACCGGTAACGCCTGCCCCACCGGATCCGTTACCGGTAACGCTTCCGGTTCAACAACAATCGCCATCTCTGTTGCCGGCACGAAACATTCCGTCACCACTTTCGGGATTTCCGTGCAGCAGTCTGATCGCTAAAATGTTTCGTATTCCTTGGTTTCTGACAGCGTATTGCCTTCCCGTCTGGTTTCGGGGGCGGCGAGGGGATTGGATCGGTGATGCGAGTATCAGGGGTGTTCGGCGGGACGGCGGGACGGCGCGGCAAGGCGCAGCACCGCACGGCGTTGCGCCACAGCACGGCGCTGGCGGGGGCGGCCCGTCTCGCGATCGTCGCCGCGATCACCTCCTTCCCTCTGGCCCTTCCTCTGGCTCTGGCCCTCCCGGCCCTGGCCAATCCCGAAGGCGGCGTGGTCACCGACGGCGCCGCCACCATCCAGGCGACCGCTCCCGGCCGGCTCGATATCATTCAATCGACCTCCAAGGCGGTGATCGACTGGCAGCGCTTCGGCATCCGTGAGGGCGAGCACACCAATTTCCAGCAGCCCGACGCCGGCTCCATCACCCTCAACCGCGTCACCGGCCCCGACCCGTCGGCGATCATGGGGCGGCTGACCGCCAACGGGCAGGTCTGGCTGGTCAACCCCAACGGCATCCTGTTCGGGCCGAACGCCCAGGTCGATGTCGGCGGGCTGCTCGCCACCACCCACGACATCCGCAACGACGACTTCATGGCCGGCCGCTATCAGTTCGAAGGCCGCGCCGGCTCCACCGCGACGGTGGAGAACGAGGGCACCATCACGGTGGCCGAGGCCGGGCTGGCGGCGCTGGTCGCCCCCGGCGTCGCCAACCGCGGCACCATCCAGACCCGGCTGGGCGAGGTGACGCTGGCATCCGGCCGGCGCTACGTCGTCGACCTGTTCGGCGACCAGAAGATCAACATCGCGGTGGATGCGAAAGCCGATGCGCGTCCCGTCGGCGCCAACGGCAAGCCGGTGGATGCGCTGGTCAGCAACAGCGGCAAGATCTTCGCCGACGGCGGCCGGGTGCAGATGACGGCAAGCGCCGCCAGGGGGCTGGTCGACCGCGTCGTCAACATGTCCGGCACCGTGCAGGCCCGCCGGGTGGAGCAGCAGGGCGGCGACATCGTCCTGCTCGGCGACGGCGGCGAAGTCGAGGTCTCCGGCACGCTCGACGCCAGCGGCAACGCCCCCGGGCAAACCGGCGGTTCCGTCACCGTCTCCGGCAACCGCACGACGCTGGCGGCATCGGCGCGCATCAATGCCTCCGGTCCGGCCGGGGGCGGGGAGGTGCTGATCGGCGGCGACGTGCAGGGCGGCAAGGCGTCCGCCGCCACGCTGGCCGGCTACAACATCCGCCCGGCGCGCAAGCCGGTGCCGCCCTCCACCGACACCGTGGTGGCCCCGGGCGCCACCATCACGGCCGACGCCACGCAGAGCGGCAAGGGTGGCAAGGTGGTGGTGTGGGCCGACAACTCCACCCGCTTCGACGGCACCGTCTCCGCCCGCGGCGGCGCGGCCGGCGGCGACGGCGGCTTTGTTGAGACCTCCGGCAAGCTGTCGCTGCATGTGCGGGGCAGGGTGGATGCGGGTGCAGCGATAGGGAAGGGTGGTTCCTGGCTGCTCGACCCGACCAACATCATCGTGGCGGACACCGGTGGCACCATCACCGCCACCGAGATCCAGGCCTCGCTGAACAGCGGCACCAGCGTCACGCTGCAGACCGATACGACCGGGTCCGAGGCCGGCGACATCACCGTTGACCAGACCATCCTGAAATCGTCCGGCGGCGACGCCTCGCTGACGCTGAAGGCCTACCGCAACATCTATGTGTTCAAGAGCATCACCTCCACCGCCGGTGCGCTGTCCGTCACGCTGAATTCCGCCACCGGGTCCGGCAAGGGCGTGGTCCAGGTGGCGGGGACCTCCGCCGCCTCGGTCACCATCGATACCAACGGCGGCGCCTTCATCGTCGGCGGCGGGTCGGACCCGACGCAGAAGCCGGCGATCGGCATGTATGGCGACTATTCCCCGTCGGACAACCGCGTCGGTGCCGCCTTCAGCTATGCCACCGTCAAGACGGGGGCCGGCGCAATCCTGATCAACGGCGAGGGCGGCGAGAACAACGGCGAGGGCAACACCGGCATCCTGCTCAGCAACAGCCGCCTGGAGACCACGACCGGCTCCATCACCCTGAACGGGGAGGGCGGCAACGGCATGTATTACGGCGCCAATGGCGGCGTCATGATTGCCGACTCCGTGCTGCAGACCGCGGGCGGCGCCATTCAGATCACCGGTACGGAAGGCGGCGGCGAAAGCAGCATCGGCAGCGACGCCGTCAACATCGATGGCACCTCCACCATCGCCGTGCTGGGCAACGGCGCCATCACCATCCGGAGCGGCACCTATTCCGACGGCGACATCGTGCTGAACGGCGCGGAGATCTACAACGACGCCGCTCCCATCACCTTCGAGTCCGGCGGCAACCTGCTGCTCGACTACGGCACCAGCCTCTATTCCGACGGCGCCGTGACGCTCAAGGCCGCCAGCACCGTCGCCCTGTCGGACAGCACCATCGTGACCGGCGGCTCGGCGGTTACGCTCGACAGCAACATCGGACAGTCCGGCGGGGCCGTCCGCCTGTTCACCAGCCGCATCACGACCTCGGGCGGCGCCATTACGCTCGGCGGCGGCAGCGATCCGACGCAGCAGGCGGCCAAGGGCGACTGGGAAGGCCCGGCCGGCGTGGCGATCGACAATGCCACGCTGGACTCCGGCGGTGGCGCCATCTCCATCCGCGGCGAGGGAGCCGATTACGACAGCGAGAGCCACGGCGTCTCCATCACCGGGACCAGCGCGATCCTCTCCGGCACCGGCACGACCACCATCCGCGGCAAGGCGGTGTCCAACTACGGTTGGAATGCCGGCGTGCTGATCGCCGCAGCCGCCAGCGGTGGCACCCCGATCATCCGCTCCGACTCCACCGCATCCGACGCCATCCTGATCGACGGCGACGCCACGCAGGTGGATGCCGACGAGGCCTGGGGCGTGAAAATCCAGGGCACGGCGGCGATCGCCTCGTCCGGCGGCGTCGCCATCATCGGCAAGGGCGGCGCATCGGCCGTCACCTACGAGGTCGCCGGCATCGGTCTGGACGCCGATACGGGCGGCGGCATCCGCGTCGCCGCGGGCGGCGGGGAGGTGAGCCTGCAGGGCACCGCCGGAACCGGCGAGAAGGCGATGGCGCTGTACAGCAACGGGAACGTGGTGGTCAGCAGTTCTCCGCCACCACCACCACC
>NZ_CAMLJP010000098.1 GCF_946480385.1 uncultured Azospirillum sp. | reverse complement strand
AAATGGTGGAGCCGAGGAGGATCGAACTCCCGACCTACGCATTGCGAACGCGTCGCTCTCCCAGCTGAGCTACGGCCCCACACTCACACCGTGGCGTCTTCGTCGCCCCGGCGTGGCGCGGATATTGTCCATCACAGGGGGTGCTGTCAAGCGCTTGATTCAGAAAAAATGAAGCGGGCGTGGGAGGGCGTAGGACGGCCCATCCGTCGCAGGCCGCCCGGCCGATCTGCGGGCCGCCGTACTGGACAGGTCTCCGCGCTTATGCTTAGGGTGCCCGGAAAAGGCTGGCGCCCGCAGCGCAACGCTCTGCGCGCGGCCGTCGCAAAAACCGCACTGGAGCTGGCCCGGCATGATCGCGCTGTATTTGCTCATCAACACCATCCTGGACCTGTTCTTCTGGGTCCTGATCCTGTCGGCGATCCTCAGCTGGCTGGTTGCCTTCAACGTGGTGAACACGCGCAACCGCGCGGTCTATCTGATCGGCGATTTCCTGTACCGCATCACCGAGCCGGTGCTGCGCCCGATCCGCCGCGTCCTGCCCAACATGGGCGGGCTGGACCTGTCACCGATCGTCGTGCTGCTGGCGATCTCCTTCATCCAGAACCTGATGGCGCAATACTGGCCGCGCTTCTGACCGTGGCGGCATCCTCCCCCATCGAGGCGGTGGCCGACGGCCTGCGCGTCGCGCTCCGGGTGACGCCCAAGGCGTCGCGCAACGCGGTGACCGGGACGGCCGACACCGCAGGCGGGGGGAAGGTCCTGAAACTGGCGGTCACGGCGGTGCCGGAAAACGGCAAAGCCAACGAGGCCGTCATAAAACTGTTGTCGAAGGCATGGAAACTGCCCAAGACCAGCCTGACGGTGGTGGCCGGCGCCACCGACCGGAACAAGATTCTGCATGTGGCGGGCGACCCGGCGGCATTGCTGGCCCGGTTGTCGGCCCTGATCGACGATGTGGGTAGCGAGGGTGGAGAGTAGCATGGCGGACGCGAAGATCATCGACGGCAAGGCCTTCGCGGCCGGCCTGCGTGCGCGGGTGGCGGATGGCGTGGCGGCGCTGAAGGCCAGCCATGGCGTCACCCCCGGTCTGGCCGTCGTGCTGGTGGGCGAGGATCCGGCCAGCCAGGTCTATGTCCGCTCCAAGGAGCGGGCGCTGGTCGAACTCGGCATGAACAGCTTCGATCATCACGAGCCGGCCGACATGTCCGAAGCCGACCTGCTGGCCCTGATCGACCGGCTGAACGCCAATCCGGCGGTGCACGGCATCCTGGTCCAGCTGCCGCTGCCCAGGCACATCGACAGCCAGAAGGTGCTGGCCCGCATCGTTCCGGAAAAGGACGCCGACGGCTTCCACGTCGTGAATGCCGGCCTGCTCGCCACCGGCCAGCCGGGCGCCATCGTGCCCTGCACCCCGCTGGGCAGCCTGCTGCTGATCCGCGACACGCTGGGCCGCGACCTGAAGGGCAAGCGCGCGCTGGTGCTGGGCCGCTCCAACATCGTCGGCAAGCCGATGGCCCAGCTTCTGCTGCAGGCCGACTGCACGGTGACGATGGCCCATTCCCGCACCGTGGATCTGCCGGAGGAATGCCGCCGCGCCGACATCCTGGTGGCGGCGGTCGGCCGGCCGGAGATGGTGCGCGGCGACTGGATCAAGCCCGGAGCCACGGTGATCGATGTCGGTATCAACCGCGTCGCCGCGGCGGAGCCGGGCAAGACCCGTCTGGTCGGCGACGTCGCCTTCGACGAGGCGGTGAAGGTCGCCGGCGCCATCACGCCGGTTCCCGGCGGTGTCGGCCCGATGACCATCGCCTGCCTGATGCTGAACACGTTGGCCGCCGCCTGCCGCGCCGCCGGCGCGCCGGTGCCGGAAGAGGCTGCCCTTTGATCACCGTCCATGCCCGTGCCGAAGACGGGCGGGTGGTGCGCCAGCCGCTGGAACTCGGCGAGGAGTTGCCGGGCGGCGCGGTCTGGATCGACCTCCTGCGTCCGACGGAAGCGGAGCGCGCCCATGTCGGCGCGCTGACCGGCTGCGACCTGCCGACGCGCGAGGAGATGAAGGAGATCGAGGCCTCCAGCCAGCTCTATGTCGAGGGCGAGGGGATCTACATGACCTCTCCCATCATCTCGCGCGCCACCTCGCCCCATCCGGAGCAGGGCGAGCTGACCTTCGTGCTGACCCCGCGCCATCTCATCACGTTGCGCTACACCGAACCCTTGCCGGTCATCACCTTCGCCGCCCGCTGCGTCCGCCAGCCGGAACTGCTGGCGACGGGGGAGAGCGCGCTGTTCGGCCTGCTGGACGCGGTGATCGACCGGGTCGCCGACGTGCTGGAGCTGGTCGGCGGCCGCATCGACGAGCTGTCGGCCCGTGTCTTCGACGATTCGCTGGATGGCGGCGGCTTCGGCAAGGCGGCCAAGAAGCCGGACGAGTTGCAGGACGTGCTGCGCGGCATCGGCCGGGCCGGCGACCTGACCCACAAGGTGCGCGACAGCCTGGCCGGACTCGACCGGCTGGTGGTGTTCATGACCTCGGTCAGCGGCGGCCGGCTGAACAAGGACCAGAAGACCGCGCTGAAGACGATGACGCGCGACTTGCGCTCCCTGACCGAGCATGCCGGCTTTCTGGCGCACGAGGCGAACTTCCTGCTCGACGCCACGCTGGGCCTGATCAACATCGAACAGAACGCCATCATCAAGATCTTCTCGGTCGTCTCGGTGGCGCTGATGCCGCCGACGCTGATCGCGTCGGCCTATGGCATGAACTTCAAGCACATGCCGGAGCTGGACTGGGAGTTCGGCTATCCCATGGCCATCCTGCTGATGGTGCTGTCGGCGGTGGTCCCGCTCTGGTACTTCCGCCGGCGCGGCTGGCTGTAAGGGAAGAGTAGCCGCCGACGCGGGTGCGCCCGCGACGGCGCGTCGCAGCCGTTCAAAATCCTGATTTTGCGAGCGAAAGCGCTTCCGCAATACCTATGCGTGCGCCACAGTGGCGGCGCGGACGGGATGGCGGGCTGGCCGCCATCCCCGCTGCGCGCAAGGAGAACAGAGGATGAAGGAAATCCTCCAACTCCTGATCCTGGCGTTGGAGATCGTCAAGCGTCTGCTTGATCTCTTCAGCTAGCATCGGGCTGGCGGGCAGGGGATAGGAGCCCCTGCCCGCCAAGCCTGATATTGCCCTATCCATGGCTTTAGTCAACCGTCGGTATAAAAACCTTACCCCGCCAGCCCACCACCCAGCTCGATGCGGACCTCGACCACGCCGGGTTCGTCCAGGTTCTCCTTGCGGACGAATCCCAGCGCGCGGCACATGTTCAGCATGTTAGTGTTCTCGCGCAGAACCTCGCCATAGACTTCCCGGATGCCGCGCGAGCGGGCGTAATCCAGGATCTTGTTCATCAGGATATAGCCCAGCCCCTGGCCCTTCATGTCGGACCGCACCATCACCGCATATTCGGCGCGGCGGTTGTCGGGGTCGGCGGTGATGCGCACCACGCCATACATGATGGTCTCGCCGGTCTGCGGGTCGGGACCGACGGCGATCAGCCCCATCTCGCGGTCGTAGTCGATCTGGGTCAGCCGCGCCGCCGCCTGGTGCGACAGCCGCTTCAGCGGCGCGAAGAAGCGCAGGCGCAGGTCTTCCGCCGTCTGGTTCTCCACCAGATGATGCACCAGCGGCTCATCCTCCGGCAGGATCGGGCGGACGAAGAATTGGCGGCCGTCCTTGATGGTGATGCGGTCTTCCAGCGACTTCGGATAGGGCCGGATCGCCAGCCTTGCCGCCCCCGCCAGCACCGGCACGCCGACCTTGATGCGGGCGTCGAGCGCCAGCACGCCCTCGGCGTCGGCCAGCAGCGGGTTGATGTCCATCTCCGCGATCTCGGGGAAATCGACCACCAGCTGGCTGACCTTGTTCAGCGTCAGCGCCACCGCGTCCAGATCGACCGCCGCGCGCGAGCGGTAGCCCTGCAGCTGGCGGTGGATGCGGGTGCGGCTCATCTGCTCGGCCGCCAGCTTCATGTTCAGCGGCGGCAGGGCCAGCGCGTAATCCTCCACCACCTCCACGCCGATGCCGCCCTCGCCGAACAGCAGGACCGGTCCGAACATCTCGTTCTCGGTCATGCCGACGATCAGCTCGTAGGCGTCGGGGCGGACGGCCATCTCCTGGACGGTGAAGCCCTCGATCCGCGCCTCCGGCGCCAGTTCGGCGACGCGGCCCAGCATCGCCTCGGCCTCTGCCTTCACCTCGTCCGGACTGGTCAGGCCGAGAGCGACGCCGCCGACATCGGACTTGTGGGTGATGTCGTGCGACAGGATCTTCAGCGCGATCGGCCCGCCGATGACGCGGGCGGCGTTGGCCGCCTCCGCCGGCGTCTCGGCGACGCGGGTGTCGACCACCGGGATGCCGTAAGCGGCCAGCACGCGCTTGGCCTCATACTCGCTCAGCCACTCACGCTTCTCGGCCATGGCGCGGGAGATCACCTTCTTCACGGTGATCTCGTCGGGCTGGAAATCCTCCGCCACCGACGGTGGTGTCTCCATCAGAAGCTGCTGGCTGCGGCGGTAGCGCACCAGATGCATGAAGGCGCGCACCGCGTCGGACGGTCCGTTGTAGGTCGGGATGCGGCTGTCGGCGAACAGCTTGCGCGCTTCCATCGCCGACTGGTCGCCGATCCAGCTGGTCAGCACCGGGTGGCGGCGCCCCTTGTTGGCCTGCACGGTCTCCGCCACCGCCTGGGCGATGGCCTCGCTGTCGGTCAGGGCGGACGGGCAGTGCAGGACCAGCACCGCGTCGTTGCCGGTGTCCTGCATCAGCGCGTTCAGCGCCTCGGCATAGCGCTTGGGCGTGGCGTCGGCGCCGATGCGCAGCGGGTTGCGGAAGGGCGCGCCCGCCGGCTGCGGACCCAGCGCCTTGGTCAGCGCCTCCTGCGTCTCCGGCGCCAGGGCGGCGAGCTGGCCGCCGGCCTGGATCAGCTTGTCGGTGGCCATCACGCCCATGCCGCCGCCGTTGGTCAGGATCGCCAGCCGGTCGCCGGTGATCGGCACCCCGGTGCCCAGCGTGCCGGCGGCGTCGAACAGCTCGGCCAGATCGTTCACCCGCAGCACGCCGGCCCGGCGGAACACCGCGTCATAGACGGCGTCCGACACCGCCAGCGCCCCGGTGTGCGACGCCGCGGCCTCCTGCGCCTCGTCCGACCGGCCGGCCTTGATGACGATCACCGGCTTCTGGCGCGAGGCGGAGCGGGCGGCCGACATGAATTTGCGGGCGTGCGTGATGCTCTCGATATAGAGCAGGATGGCGCGCACCGTGACGTCGGAGGCGAGATAGTCCAGCAGATCGCCGAAATCGACGTCGCCGCGGTCGCCCAGCGATACCAGATGCGAGAAGCCGATCCCGCGCGACGTTGCCCAGTCGGCGACCGAGGTCAGCACCATGGAGCTTTGCGCCACCAGCGCCACGTCGCCCTTGCGCGGCGCCACCGGTGCGAAGCTGGCGTTCATGCCGCGGCCCGGCACCATGGCGCCCAGGCTGTTCGGCCCCAGCACCCGCATCAGATAGGGCTTGGCCGCGTCCAGCATCGCCTGCGTCTGCTCGGCCGACATGCCGTTGGTCATGACGATGGCGGCCTTGGTCCCGCGCTTGCCCAACGCGTCGATGGTCGCCGCCACCGTGGCGGGGGCGGTGCAGATGACGCCCAGGTCCGGTGTGATCGGCAGGCTGTCCACCGTCTTGTAGGTCAGCACCCCTTCCACCGCGCGTTCGGTCGGGTTGACCGGCATCACCGGCCCGTCGAATCCGGCCTGGAACAGGTTGCGGGCGACCACGGCCCCCACCGTGCCGGGCTTGCGGCTGGCGCCGATCAGGGCGATGGAGGCGGGCTTGAACAGCTTGTCGAGGTTGCGAACGGTCATGACCGGTTCCGGTGCTGGGAAAAGGCGCCGGCCCCAGTTTGCCACGGGACACCGACGGTTTTGATGACGAACAGCGACGGCCCGGACTTTCATCCCCGTCATTTGCTGCGGCGCAACATTACGGGCTGGTATGACCATTGGGCAAGGGGGCGTTTCGTCGCGCCTATGCAAAACCGCCCAAAGGGTCCGATGCGCACTTGCGGACGGGTGCCACCCCTCGCCAAGCTGTCGGCCGGACCAGTCGTCAACCTGCGCAAAGGAGCCTGTTCATGAAGGTCGGAATCGTCGGGGCCGGGTTCGTCGGCAGCACCGCCGCCTTCGCCATGGTGACCACCGGTGCGGCGAGCGAGGTCGTGCTGGTCGACATGAACGAGGCGCTGGCCCAGGCCCAGGCGCAGGACATCGCCCATGCCGTGCCCTTCACCCATGCCGTCACCGTCCGCGCCGGCTCCTACGCCGCGCTGGAGGGGGCGGGGGTGGTCGTGCTGTCGGCCGGCGTCGCCCAGAAGCCGGGCGAGACCCGCCTGGAACTGCTGGAGCGCAACGCCAAGGTGTTCGGCGCGATCATTCCGCAGGTGCTGAAGGCCGCCCCCGACGCCGTGCTGCTGGTCGCCAGCAACCCGGTGGACGTGATGACGCAGATCGCCACCCGGATCAGCGGTCTGCCGCGCAACCGGGTCATCGGCTCGGGCACCGTGCTGGACACCGCCCGCTTCCGCGCCCTGCTGGCCGAACAGCTGGCGGTGACGCCGCGCTCCGTCCACGCCCATGTGGTGGGCGAGCATGGCGACTCGGAGGTCCTGCTGTGGTCGAGCGCCACCGTCGCCGGCTTGTCCGTCGAGCAGGCAGCCGCCCAGCTTCGCCGCAGCCTGACGGCGGAGGACCGCGCCGCCATCGACGAGGGTGTGCGCCGCGCCGCCTACCGCATCATCAACGGCAAGGGCCACACCGCCTTCGGCATCGCCGGCGGGCTGGCCCGGCTGGTGTCGGCCATCGCCGCCGACGAACGGCTGGTGGCGACCTGCGCCATGCTGACCGACGATGTCTGCGGCGTGCCGCAGGTGGTGTTGTCACTACCCCGCGTCATCGGCGCCGGCGGCGTGGTGGACACCGTGCTGCCCAACCTGTCGGCGGAGGAGCAAGTCGCGCTCCGCCACAGCGCCGAAATCCTGAAGGAGGCGGCCGACGGGGTGGAGCGCCGGATGGGCTGGACCAGTTGACGCTACGTCACATGATCCGCTGACAAATGATCCCTCAGCCCCGCCGCCAACCCGTCGAAGACGGCACGGCAGCGCGGGGTGGAGCGCAGATCCTCGTGCATCGCGACCCACATGCCCATCGGCATGTCGAAGGCGTCGGGCAGCAGCCGCCGGAGGTCGGGGTTCCGCCGCGCCAGCGGGACTTGGCAGATACCGATGCCGAACCCGGCCTCGATGGCCGATAGCTGGGCCAGATGGCTGTCGGATCGCAGAGCGAAGCGCGGAAGGTCGATGGCCGGTGCCCGCCGCATCATGGCGCGGATGTCAGGCGTCTCGCGGTCGAAGCCGATCACGCTGTGGCGGCCGAGATCGTCCGGATACTGCGGAGTGCCGTGGCGGTCGAGGTAATCGCGGTGGGCGTGCAGTCCCAGCGCGATGCTGCCGACCCGGCGCACCAGCAGCGCCTGCTGGTCCGGCTCCACCATCCGTACCGCCACATCGGCATCGCGCTGCAGCAGGTCGTCGACGCTGTTGGACAGCACCAGCTCCACCTCCAGCGCCGGATGGCGGTCCCGCAGGCCGGCCAGGATCGCCGGCAGGATGCGGGCGCCGACCACCTCGCTGGCGGTGACCCGCACCGTACCGTGCACCTCCGCTCCCCAGCCCGACGCCGTGCGCCACAGGCTGGCCGCCGCCGCATCCAGCGCCTCCGCCTGCGGCTTCAGGGCCAGCGCCGCGTCGGTCGGGTCCAGCCCGCGCGGCGAGCGCACGAACAGGGATCCGCCGACCGCCTCCTCCAGCGCCGAGACATGGCGGGCCAGCGTCGGTTGCGTCAACCCCAGGGCGCGCGCCGCCGCCGACAGCGATCCTTCACGGATCACCGCCAGGAAACTGCGGTAGAGGTCCCAACTGGGTGGCGGCGGGTTCATCGATTTCAGTATAGCGACTCGCCGCAGTTCGACAATTCCGTTCAGCCATCCCTCGCCCCATCCTTTCCCATCATCAAGCGCAAGAGCGATGGAGGCAGCGATGGCACGGCAGGCGACCGGCACGGGCAGGACCGCCCTGGTTCTGGGGGCGACCGGCGGGATCGGCGGCGAAATGGCGCGGGCGCTGGCGGCGCGCGGCTGGACGGTGCGCGGCCTGCGCCGCAAGCCGGCGGAGGCGCCGCGATCGGACGGTATCGAGTGGGTGGTCGGCGACGCGATGAACGCCGCTGACGTGAGGACGGCGGCGGAGGGTGCGGCGCTGATCGTCCATGCGGTGAACCCGCCCGGCTATCGGGGCTGGGACCAGTTGGTTCTCCCCATGCTCGACAACAGCATCGCCGCCGCTTGCGCCAACCGCGCCCGCATCCTGCTGCCCGGCACCGTCTACAACTACGGCCCAGGCGTCTTCCCGCTGATCCCCGAGACGGCGGCGCAGAACCCGCTCACCCGCAAGGGCGCCATCCGGGTGGAGATGGAACACCGCCTGCACCGCGCGGTGGGGCAGGGCGCGCGGCTGCTGATCCTGCGCTGCGGCGACTTCTTCGGTCCCAAGGCCGGCAACAGCTGGTTCAGCCAGGGACTGCTGACGCCCGGCAAGCCGGTGACCCGCATCAACCAGCCGGGCCGGCCGGGGATCGGCCACCAATGGGCCTATCTGCCCGACGTGGCGGAAACGGCGATGCGCCTGCTCGACCGCGAGGCGGAGTTGAACGATGACGCGATGCTCCACATGGACGGCCATTGGGATGCCGACGGCGGGCAAATGGTCGCGGCCATCGCCCGCGCGCTTGGCGAGCCCGACCTGCCGATGCGGCGGATGCCGTGGTGGCTGCTGCGGCTGGCCGGTGTGGCGGTGCCTTTGTTCCGTGAACTCGGCGAGATGCGCTATCTCTGGCAAAGCCCGGTGCGGCTGGACAACCGCCGCCTGCTGGCCTTCCTGGGCGAGGAGCCGCACACGCCGCTGGACCTCGCGGTGCGCCGGACGCTTGAAGGGTTGGGGCATCTCCCTGCGCAGGCGGTGGACGGCTCCGGATCCAATCGGCTTCTATTCGGCAGCCATCGGCATCAGGATCAGACGTCCGATCAGGTCGGTTTTGGCTGAGGCGTGCTGGATGTCATAGCCGACCGGTTCGCCATCGGCACCGTAATCGACCATCACGTCCGGTTCGACCTCGACCGTCCGTTTCGAGGGTAGCGGACGAACCTCGATATAGAGGCTGTCGGTGCCGGGATCGTAGCTGGTTTTCATGACGTGTACTGCTCGTCAGGAAACGACCGAGCCTTTGGAACAAAGAACGCAGCCGGCGTCAGAACTTTGACGCCGGCCGCTTCATCGGCGATCCGAAAATCGCCGCTACCCTCAGACCACCGGACCCGGGGTGCCCTTGTTGGCTTCCAGGGCGCGGGCCAGGCCTTCCTCGATCTTCTTGGCGGCCTCTTCGGCGTTGCCCCAGCCGCGGACCTTCACCCACTTGTTCTTCTCGAGATCCTTGTAGTGCTCGAAGAAGTGGGCGATCTGCTCGATCACGATGGACGGCAGGTCGGTGTAGTCCTTCACGTCGGTGTAGAACGGGTGCAGCTTGTCGACCGGAACGGCCAGCAGCTTCTCGTCCTCGCCGGCCTCGTCCTCCATATACAGGACGCCGATGGGGCGCGAGCGCAGGACCGCGCCGGGGACGACGCCGTGCTGGCCGACGACGCAGACGTCCACCGGATCGCCGTCACCCGACAGGGTGTGCGGGATGAAGCCGTAGTTGCAGGGATAGAACATGGCGGTGTGCAGGAAACGGTCGACGAACACCGCGCCCGATTCCTTGTCGACCTCGTACTTCACCGGCTGGCCGCCGATCGGAATCTCGATGACGACGTTGACGTCCCAGGGGGGATTCTTGCCCGCGGCGAGCTTGCTCAGATCCATGTATCGCGTTCCTTCGACTGGCGTATTCAGGGCACGTTCTTGTTTCGGCGCCGATGCCCGGTCCGGCGCCACGCGGGGCGGGAGTTTAGGCGGAACGCACCCTGAGTCCAAGGAACTTGCGCTGGCCCTTGCGCAGGTGCGGCAAAGCGGCAACCCTGCCGGTCATGGCCCGCCCGATCGTCCTTCTCCTCACCCTTCTGGCTCTGTTGGCGCCCCATCAGGTCCCGGCGGACTCACCCCGTCATGGCATCGCCATGCATGGCGATCTGGCGTTGCCGCCGGACTTCGCCGCCTTCCCTTACGTCAATCCGGCGGCGCCCAAGGGCGGCACCATCCGGCAGGCGGTGACCGGCAGCTTCGACAGCCTGCATCCGCACATCGTCAAGGGCGTGCCGGCGCTCGGGATGGGCTATGTCTTCGAGACACTGCTGACGCGGTCGTGGGACGAGCCCTTCTCGCTCTACGGCCTGCTGGCCGACCGGCTGGAGGTGGCCGACGACCGCTCCGCCGTCACCTTCCACATCAACCCCAAGGCGCGCTGGCAGGACGGGTCGCCGCTGACCGCCGCCGACGTGCTGTTCTCGCTCGAAGCACAGAGGCAGCACGGCACCCCCAACCGCCGCCTGTTCTACGCCAAGGTCACGGTGGCGGAGGCGCCCGACCCGCAGACCGTCCGCTTCGTCTTCGCCGCCAACCCCGACGGCACCATCGACCGCGAGATGCCGCTGCTGATGGGGCTGATGCCGATCCATTCCAAGGTCTTCTGGGCTGGCCGCGACTTCAGCCGCACGACGCTGGAGCCGATCATGGGCAGCGGTCCCTACCGTGTCGCCTTGGTCGATCCCGGCCGCCGCATCGTCTATGAACGGGTGCGCGACTATTGGGGCCGCGACCTGCCGACGCGCGTCGGCCAGTTCAACGCCGACCGGCTGGAGTTCGACTATTACCGCGACGATTCCGTGGCGCTGGAAGCCTTCAAGGCCGGGCAGGGCGACGTTCGTTACGAAAGCGATCCAGCCAAATGGGCCACCGGCTACGACGGCCCGGCCCTGCGCGACGGTCGCATCATCCGCGAGGAGTTGCCGAACCACCGCCCCGAACCGGCGCGCGGCCTGATCTTCAACACCCGCCGGCCGGTCTTCGCCGATGTCCGGGTGCGCCGGGCGCTGGGGATGGCGACCGATTTCGACTGGATCGGCCGCAACCTGTTCCACGGTCTGCTGACCCGCACCGCCAGCTACTATCCCAACTCCGAACTCGCCGCCCGCGGCCTGCCGGAGGGCGAGGAGTTGCGGGCGCTCGAACCCTTCCGCGACCGCCTGCCGCCCGACCTCTTCTCCAAACCCTTCACCCTGCCCGACAGCGGGAACGCCAACGCCAGCGGCCCCGCCGGCCTGCGCGCCAACCGGCGCGAGGCGCTGCGGCTGCTGGAGCAGGCCGGCTGGCGGGTGCGCGACGGCCGGCTGACCAATGCGGCGGGCAACCGTTTCGCCTTCGAAATCCTGCTGTCCGATCCGTCGGAGGAACGGGTGGCACTGGAGTTCGCCCGCTCGCTGGAGCCGCTGGGGATCGAGGTGCGGGTCCGCACGGTGGACAGCGCCCAGTTCCAGGCCCGGCTGGAGCGTTTCGAATTCGATATGACCATGCGCTGGTGGGCGTCCACCCTGTCGCCGGGCAACGAGCAGCTCTATTATTACGGATCCGATGCGGCCGGGCAGGAGGGCAGCCGCAACCTCGCCGGCATCCGCGACCCGGTGGTCGATGCGCTCGCCCGCTCCATCGCCGCCGCCACGACGCGGGAGGCGCTGGTCGGCCGGGTGCGGGCGTTGGACCGGGTTCTGCTGTGGGGGAATTACATGGTCCCGCTGTTCCACAGCCCAGTGGACCGCATCGCCCGCCGGTCGACCCTCCACCGCCCCGCCGTCACCCCGCTTTATGGTCCGATGCTGGAAAGCTGGTGGGTGGAATAGCGTGGTGGCTTCGCTTGCGCTCTCCCGCGCCGCACCGCATCATCGCGGCAAAGAGAACGTCGATAACGACGAGACGGGGGAGTTTGCCAACCATGTCGACCGCCAAGCAGCGTTTCACCCTGGCTGCCGCAGCAGCCGCCTTCGCGTCCCTGGCGCTGGCCGCCACCTCCCTGACGGCGACGGCCCAGCCGCGCACCGACCTCGTCGTCGGCATGGCGCTGGAGCCGCCGCATCTGGACCCGACCGCCGGTGCGGCCGGCGCCATCAAGGAAGTCACCTACGCCAACCTGTTCGAACCGCTGCTGCGCGTCGATGCCGACGGCAAGCTGATCCCCGGTCTGGCGGAACGCTGGACGGTGTCGGACGACGGGCTGACCTACCGCTTCACCCTGCGCCCGAACGCCAAGTTCCATGACGGCACCACCGCCGATTCCGCCGACGTGAAGTTCACGCTGGACCGCGCCCGCGCCGCCGACTCCGTCAACGCCCAGAAGGCCTATTTCGCCCCGATCTCCACTGTGGAGACGCCGGACCCGCAGACGGTGGTCGTCACCCTGTCGCGTCCCGACGGCCTGTTCCTCTTCCACATGGCCAGCGGCGACGCCGCCATCGTTGCCCCGGAATCGGCGGCCACCAACAAGCAGAAGCCGGTCGGCACCGGTCCCTTCAAGTTCGACCGCTGGGTCGCCGGCGACCGCGTCGTGCTGGTCCGCAACCCCGACTATGACGGTGCGAAGCCGAAGCTCGACCGCGTCTCCTTCCGCTTCATCAGCGACCCCGCCGCCCAGGTGGCGGCGCTGAAGGCCGGCGACATCGACGCCTTCACCCTGTTCAGCACCTATGAAGCGCTGCCGGAGTTCCGCAACGACCCGAAATTCACGGTCGTGGTCGGCTCGACCGAGGGCGAGACGATCCTGTCGACCAACAACGCCCGCAAGCCCTTTGACGATGTCCGCGTCCGCCGCGCCATGGCCCATGCCATCGACCGCAAGACGCTGATCGATGGCGTGCTCTACGGCAACGGCGTCGCCATCGGCAGCCATTTCCCGCCGCACCGCGAGGGCTATGTCGACCTGACCGGCATGTACCCCTATGACCCGGCCAAGGCGAAGGCTCTGCTGGCCGAAGCGGGATATCCCAACGGCTTCGACACCACGCTGCGCCTGCCGCCGCCGCCCTATGCCCGGCGCGGCGGGGAACTGGTCGCCGCCATGCTGGCGGAGGTCGGCATCCGCGCGAAGATCGAGCCGGTGGAATGGGCGGCCTGGCTGGAAAAGACGTTCAAGGGCAAGGACTATGACCTGACCATGATCGCCCATACCGAGCCGCTGGACATCGACATCTACGCCCGGCCCGACTACTACTTCAATTACAAGAGCGAGCGCTTCAACGCCCTGAACGACGAGCTGAACCGCACCCAGGACCCGGCCAAGCGCAACGCGCTCTATGGCGAGGAGCAGAAGGTGCTGGCGGAGGATGCGGTCAACGGCTTCCTCTTCATGCTGCCGTCGGTGACGGTGCAGAAGGCCGGCCTGACCGGCATGTGGGTGAACCGCCCGATCCAGGCTAACGACGTCACCGGCGTCTCGTGGAAGTAAGGCCAAGCAAGTAAGGATATATCCGCGTGCTTGCGTTCCTGCTGCGACGGCTGGTCAGCCTGATCGTCACCGTCTGGCTGGCCAGCATCGTGGTCTTCGCGGTGCTGCAGCTGGTTCCCGGCGACCCGGCCCTGCTGATGCTGGGCGTTAACGCGCAGCCCGACACGCTGGCGGCCCTGCGCGGCCAGATGGGGCTCGACCAGCCCGTCCTTACCCGCTACCTGCAGTGGGCCGGCGCGCTTGCCCGCGGCGATCTCGGCGTCAGCCTGACTTACGCCCGCCCGGTGGCGGAACTGGTGGCGGAACGGTTGGCGGTGACGCTGCCGCTGGCCCTGCTGTCGCTGGTCATCAGCACGGCTCTCGCCCTGCCGCTCGGCCTGCTGGCGGCAGCGCGGCGGGGCAGGGGCGGGGATTGGGCGGTGTTGGGCTTCTCGCAGCTCGGCGTGTCGATGCCCAGCTTCTGGATCGCCATCCTGCTGATCCTGCTGTTCTCGCTGACCCTGCACTGGTTCCCGGCCGGTGGATTCCCTGGTTGGACTGGGCCCGGCTGGGGCGGCGGCATCGGTCCGGCGCTGCACGCGCTGCTGCTGCCCGCCTTGGCGCTGGCGCTGCCGGAGGCCGCCATCCTCGCCCGCGTCACCCGCACCGCCGTGCTCGACACGCTGGCCGAGGACCACATCCGCACCGCCCGCGCCAAGGGCGTCGGCCGCGCCGCGGTCCTGCTGCGCCACGCCCTGCCCAACGCGCTGATCCCGGTGGCGACGGTACTGGGCCTGCAGATCTCCTTCCTGGTGGCCGGAGCGGTGGTGGTGGAGAATGTCTTCACCCTGCCGGGGCTGGGCCGGCTGCTCTACCAGGCCATCGGCCAGCGCGACCTGATCGTGGTGCAGGGGGTGGTCGTGCTGCTGGCCCTGTTCGTCGTGGTGGTGAACGCCCTGGTCGACATCGCCTGCGCGCTCGCCGATCCAAGGCCGAAAGGATTGTCGTCGTGAGGCGGCGTCTCCCCCTCTCCCTCCATCTCGGCGCCGCGCTGACCCTGCTGCTGGTCGCCATGGCGCTGCTGTCGCTGCTGTGGACACCCTACCCGGCGGAGCAGGTGCGGGTGGTCGCCCGGCTGAAGCCGCCCAGCGCCGCCCATTGGCTCGGCACCGACCATTTCGGCCGCGACGTGCTGTCGATGGTCATGGTCGGCGCCCGCAATTCGCTGACCGTCGGTGCTGCGGCTGTCGGGCTGGGGCTGTTGGGTGGGGTGCCGCTCGGGCTGCTCGCCGCCGGGCTGGGGCGCTGGGGCGACGAGGTGGTGGCGCGGCTGGGCGATCTGGTCTTCGCCTTTCCCGCCGTGCTGACGGCGATCCTGCTGACCGCGGTGCTGGGGGCGGGGGCGGTCAACGTCGTGCTGGCCCTGGCGCTGTTCAACGCCGCGGTGCTGGCCCGCGTCACCCGCGGCGCGGCGCTGGCGGTGTGGCGGCGGCCCTTCGTCGGCGCGGCGCTGGCGCTGGGGCGGGGTCCTGCGTCGGCGACGCTGGTGCATGTGCTGCCCAACATCGCCGGCATCGTCGTGGTCCAGGCCACCGTCCTGTTCGCCGTCGCCATCGTCAACGAGGCGGCGTTGAGCTACCTCGGCCTCGGCATCCAGCCGCCCAGCCCCAGTTGGGGCCGGATGCTGGGCGACGCCCAGACCTACCTGTTCACCGCGCCCCTGCAGGCGGTGTTTCCGGGGGTGGCGATTGCGCTGAGCGTGATGGGGCTGACGATGCTGGGCGACGGGCTGCGCGACTGGCTCGACCCGCGGCACCGGTCTTCGGGGGTGATGTGAGCGCTCACCCCACCTGCCGCGTCCGCTCCGACAGTTCGATCAGCTCCATCAGCTCGTTGCTCTTCCAATAGCGCGACTTGCCGACCTCCGTGCGCGCGGTGGCGACGAGGTCGTCGATGATCGCCTGCTCTTCGGTGCCCAACTCGCCGCCGCGCTCCAGCCGGTGCGACAGCAGGCGGGTCATGTTGTGGCTGAAGGTGGGGATCCAGGCGCTGATGCGCTGGCCGAACACGCCGGCGATGCCGTCGATGCGCAGGAGATGCTCCATCCGCTCGTCCAGCGGATCGGTCTCCTCGAACTTCATCGCCTTTTCGACATTGGCGCGCAGCTCCTCCAGCAGGCTTTCGCGCCACTTCACCAGATCGTAGGTCTCGAACCCGAAATCGCGCGACATCGCCTGCCAGCGCCACAGCAACCGGTCGAGCCAGACGATGTCGGCATGGTCGATCACCGGCTGGCGCCGGGCGGCGGCGGCCTGGGCGGAGCGTTCCATCGCCACCGCGGCGACACGCGACCCGATGATCTTCGCCGCCTGGGTCCAGGCATTGCGGAAGGCCGGCTCGCTACGGCGGTCCTCCATCAGCCCGGCCGAGGTTGCGGCATGGACCAGCTGGTCCAGACGCTGCACCAGCGCCTCCAGCCGCGCCTTCTCCTTGGCGCTGGGCCGGATGGCGGAGCCGGGGACCCGGTCGTTCAGCTTCAGGATGACGGTCAACGCCGCGGTCAGCGCGCGGGTGACGCCGATGAAGTGGCCGGTCAGCGCCGCGGTCATGGCGTCGCCGCGGCCGGGATCGACGCCGCTCTGCCGGATATAGAGCGCCGCCACCGGATAGTTGCGCTTCACCGTCAGCACCGACAGCGGCAGCAAATTCGCCAGATCGTCGCCGCAGCGGTCGCGCAGCTGGTCCGTCGCGTCCAGCAGCCGGTCGGCCAGCCGGTTCGCTTCCGCCTCGCCGCTGCAACTGGCGGGGAACTCCTCCAGCCGGTCGGCGACCGGCTTGCCGGCCCCCTCGGCATGGGTCAGCACCAGATGCATCAGCCGCAGCGTGTTGACGTCGATGGTCGGCGTCTTTTCCAGGAATCCCGACATCAGCCGGGTGCGGCGCGGCCGGTTGCGCGACATGCCGGCCAGCAGTTCCTCCGTCGCCTTCTTGTTGGCCAGCACGGCGTCCAGATGCTTCACCGCGGCGACGCGCATCCGCTCCTTCATCACCATGGCGACGGGGGAACGCAGGATGCGGTCGATCACCTCGCCGCGCGCCATCTCGTCCAGCGTCTCCTGCGCCTCGACCGCCAGCAGCGGGAAGGCGTCGCGGCTCAACGCTTCCCACAGGGCGCCGACATCGACCCGCTGCAGCATGCCGGGGATGGCGACGCCGCCGTGATAGAGCACGTCGTCGTCGATCAGGAAGGCTTCGAACAGGTTGGTGAACAGCCGTCGGGCGCGGTTGGTGCGCTGGCGGTTCAGATACTCGATGACATATTGGCGGACGAGCTGAACCCGGTCGGTCGGCTCGCTGTCCATGCCCTCGATCTCGCTCAGCAGGCTGTAGACGAGGCTGGCCGGCAGCCGCGCCACCAGGGCGTCGATCTTGTGCCGCAGCTCGTCCTGGTGCAGCTCGTCCGGGCGTATTTCGTCGGTCATGCGCGGGCCGCCACGCGATGTTGGGAAGCGATGGCGGGCGCGGAGGCGCCGCCGCGCGTCATTTAGGACGCAAACGGTAAATTTTTATGTAATGACCCGGAGAAGACACGGGTTCCAGGCGCGGCCCCCGCCGGATGGGGGCGGCCGCGCCGTGGACGGAACCGCTCAGCCCTGCCGCAGCTTGGCGATCGGCTGCGAGAACTGCAGCTCGATGTCCCAGGGGAAGTGGATCCAGGTGTCCTGGCTGACTTCGGTGATGAAGGTGTCGACCAGCGGCCGGCCGGCCGGCTTGGCGTAGACGGTGGCGAAATGCGCCTTCGGCAGCATCTTGCGCACGACTTCCGCCGTCTTGCCGGTGTCGACCAGGTCGTCGATGATCAGCCAGCCCTCGCCGTCGCCGGCGTTGGCGCCCTCGACACCCTTCAGCACCGTCGCGTTGCGCTGCTGCTGGTGGTCGTAGCTGGAGACGCAGACGGTGTCGATCATGCGGATCTCAAGCTCGCGCGCGATGATCGCCGCGGGAACCATGCCGCCGCGCGTGATCGCGATGATGCCCTTCCACGGGCCGCGGTCGATCAGGCGCCAGGCCAGCGCCTTGGCATTGCGGTGGAGCTCTTCCCAGGACACCGGGAAATGCTTGTTGAAGGGGGCTTCGGCCACGGGACTGACTCTCCAAAAACAGCAAGCGCACTGTATAACCCAGCCGCCGCCGCCCGGCAATCGGGGGCTATTTGCATGCCTATGCCCATCCGCCGCAGGGCCGCCGAAAATTCGTGAAAAAAGCGCTTGCGGGGCAGGGGGGCTTTGAGTATGTTGCGCGCCTCGACGCCGACGGCCCGCCGCCGACGCCGGGATCAAAGAAGACACAGCGCGCCCGTAGCTCAGCTGGATAGAGCATCAGACTACGAATCTGAGGGTCAGGAGTTCGAATCTCTTCGGGCGCGCCATCTTCCCAAACAACTGTTTCGAATGCGATTGGGCGGCCTCTGGCCGCCTTTCGCATTTTCGGGCCCAACTTTTCACGACTTGCAGTCTTCACGGTTTGCAGTTTTGTGATCCGCCTGCTTTCGATCCGCGAGGACCGGCGGAACGGCGCGGGACCGCAGCCCCGCACCCATTCCTCGTTCATCATCCAAGCGGTCAGGCGCGCCGGATTTCGCCCAGGAATCCGCCGACATCCTGCTTCAGCTGCTCGGCCTGACGGTTCATCAGCTCCGCCGCCTGCAGAACGTCGGAGGCCACGCTGCGCGACTGTTCCACCGTTCGGGCGAGGTCGGAAATGCTGCTGGAGATGCGGGTGGCGGCGGTCGCCACCTCCTGCACGTTGCGGGCGATCTCGTTGGTCGCCGCCCCCTGCTCCTCCACCGCGGCGACGATGCCGGTGGTGACGCCGTTCATCTGCCGGATCACCGTCGACACCGACCGCACGCCCTCGACCGCGTCCTGGGTCATGCTCTGGATGCGGGCGATCCGGTCGGTGATGTCCTGGGTCGCCCGCCCGGTCTGGGTGGCGAGGCCCTTGACCTCGCTGGCGACGACGGCGAAGCCTTTGCCCGCCTCGCCGGCGCGGGCCGCCTCGATGGTGGCGTTCAGCGCCAGCAGATTGGTCTGGCCGGCGATGTCGCCGATCAGGGTGACGATGGCGCCGATGGCCTCGCTGGCTTCGGCCAGTTCGACGATGATCTGGTCCGTCCGCTCCGTCCGCTGGATGGCGTCCTGCGAGATGGTGGCGGATTCCGCCATGCGCCGGCTGATCTCGCCGATCGAGGCTGAAAGCTCCTGCGCCGCGGCAGCCACGGTCTCGACGCCGGCCGACGCTTCGTGGGCGGCGGCGGCGACGGTGCCGCTGTCGCCGGCCGACTGCTGCGAAATCCGGGTGACCTCGGCCGAGGCACCCATCATATGGGCAGCGGCGATTTCCACCGACTCCAGGCTGACGCCGACCCGGCCGCTGAAATCGCCGCACAGCCGGTCGACCGTCGCGGTGCGGGCGGCGGCGGCCTGCTGCGCCGCGATCTGCGCCTGGACCATTTCGGCATGCTGGCGCCCGTTGTCGCGCAGCACCAGCAGGGCCTGCTGCATGCGGCCGATCTCGTCGCCGCGCCCGTCGTTCGGCAGGTCCACCTCGTAATCGCGGTGGGCCAGCCGGTCGATCGCCACGGTCAGGCTGTGGATCGGCCCGGTCACCCGCCGCCGCACGAACAGCAGTCCGGCGACCGACAGCCCGACGGTCAGCGCCAGGATGGTGGATTGGAACAACAGCTCGCGCTGGGCCTGCGTCTGCTTCCAGTCGGCATGGGCGACCATCTCGTCCAGCGCGGTGGTGACGAGGTTGTTGAGCGCCCCCTGGTCGGCCGCCTCACGCTTGATCCAGGCTTCGGCGGTGATGTCGGGCTTGCCGCCGGTGGACAGCGCGTCGAGGACGATCTTGCGCCGGGCGCCGCCGGTTTCGAAGAACTGGCGCTGTGCGGTCTCCACCGTCTCGACGATGGGCTTGGGCGTGTCCGGGCGCTTCGCCGCATCGGCGATCAGGCTCCAGGCCGTGTCGACCCGGCCGCGCTCCTCCGCCGCCGTCGTGATTTCCGCCTTGGTCAGGGGGCGGCCTTCGCTGAGGGCGGCGCTGGCCGACAGCAGTTCGGTGGAGGTCCGCAGCCGGACGATCCAGGCGGCGCGCTTCACGGCCAGCAGCTGGTCGGTGGTCGGATCGACCAGGACCATGCCGGCATCGACGGCGTCGGTTGCCGCCTGCACGCTGTCGAGATAGGCGTTGGTGACCTTCGGCCAGGCTTCGATGACCGTGGGATCGCGCGTGGCCTTGGGCGAGCGGATCGCCGTGTCCACCCGCCTGCGGATGTCGTTCAGGGCGTCGTGGCTCGCCCGGATGGCCGCCGCGTATTTCCCGAAGCTGGCCGGGTCGAGCCGCTCCAGCGCCGCCATGCCGGGGGCGAAGGCGGCCTCGGCCTTGGTCCGCAGGTCGGTCATCGATTTCACCGCAGCCTCATCGGCCGCCGCCTCCCCCCGCAGGGGTACCAGCGTCGTGGCGCGTTCCAGCCTTACCGAGCGCAGGGCCTGATAAAGCTGCCGGCTGGTCGTGGCGAGCGTGGCGACGCGGCTGGCCCCCTGCTCCTTGCGCGCCGCATCGATCAGATCGGTGACGCTGGTGAAGACCGCGAGCAATCCGATCACGCCGATCACCAAGCTGAGAACCGCTTTGAGCGATGTCTTCCGAAATTCAATCATGGCTTTTCACACTTCATCTGTGTTCACGGAGATATCGCTACGCGGTCCGGAGATTTTTATTTACGCTTTCTGGTGTTTTGTCTGAGATCTCAGCTTGTAAGCGGCTTGGCGTCCAGGTCCAGCCCTTGTTCGAATGAATGGCTGAGCGGGAATTCACTGCATTTTGTATAAAATAAGAATACTGCTTGGCCCCTTTTTCGGGGAATTTGCCAAGCTATGCTCTGTCCCGACGGGAGGCTATTCAGAGGTAACGCTTATGTGACCTGATGGCGCGACGATATGTCACGATGCTCGGCGTCGCAATTACCATGTTCCGAAGTTGTCGTTGCCCTTTCAGCAATGCGGAAGGAAAAGCCGTGACGGATGGGCATCGACATGCGACCGCATTTTTGAAGAAAAGCGCTTGCAGGGCAGGGGGGCTTTGAGTATGTTGCGCGCCTCGACGCCGACGGCCCGCCGCCGACGCCGGGATCAAAGAAGACACAGCGCGCCCGTAGCTCAGCTGGATAGAGCATCAGACTACGAATCTGAGGGTCAGGAGTTCGAATCTCTTCGGGCGCGCCATCTTCCAAAAACCAAAGTTCGACACGCAAGGCCGCCTCCGGGCGGCCTTTGTCGTTTGGCGTGTCGTTTCACGACTTCGTCGTGCTGGCGCAAGCACCGGTGGCTCCTCTACACTTGTGGCCCGCCCCACTGGATGCATGGCCATGCCCCGCAGCGACTTCTATCCGCCCATCGACCCGTTCCAGACCGGCACGCTCGCCGTCGACGGGATCCATACGGTCTATTGGGAGCAGGCGGGCAATCCGCGCGGCGTGCCGGTGATGTTCCTGCATGGCGGGCCGGGGGCCGGCGCCTCGCCCACCCACCGCCGCTTCTTCGACCCCGCCCATTACCGCATCGTCGTGATGGACCAGCGCGGCGCCGGCCGCTCCACGCCGCTGGGGGAAACGCGCGAGAACACCACCGAACGGCTGGTCGAGGACATCGAGACGCTGCGCCGGCACCTGGGAATCGAGCGCTGGCACCTGTTCGGCGGCTCCTGGGGCTCGACGCTGGCGCTGGCCTATGCCGAAACCCATCCCGACCGCTGCCTCGGTCTGATCCTGCGCGGCATCTTCCTGATGCGGAAGGCGGAGATCGACTGGTTCCTCTATTCCATGCGCATCCTCTTCCCCGAGGCCTGGGCCGCCTTCGCCGGCCACATCCCGGAGGACGAGCGCGACGATTTGCTGGAAGCCTATTGGAAGCGGCTCGATTCGGCCGACCCGATGGTGCGCATGGCCGCGGCCCGGGTGTGGAGCATCTATGAGGGCAGCTGCTCCTCCCTGCTGCCGTCGCCCGACCTGATCGCGGCCAGCGGCGAGGACCGCCACGCCCTGGGGCTGGCGCGGATCGAGGCGCATTACTTCCGCTCCAACCGCTTCACGCCGGAGGACAAGCTGCTGCGCGACGTCTCCCGCATCCGTCATCTGCCGGGGGTGATCGTCCAGGGCCGCTACGACATCGTCTGCCCGGTGATCTCCGCCGACGCGCTGCACCGCGCCTGGCCGGAAGCCGACTACCGCATCGTCCCGGACGCCGGCCACTCCGCCATGGAACCCGGCATCCGTGCCGCGCTGATCCAGGCGACGGAGCGCTTCAAGGAGTATCGGTGAGGGCTTTAACTTCCATCCCACCCACCCCACACTCTGCCGATGCCTGAACTTCCCGAAGTCGAGACGGTGTGCCGGGGCCTCGCCCCGCATCTCGAAGGCCGGCGGCTGGTCCGTGTGGAGCAGCGCCGGCCCAACCTGCGCACCCCCTTCCCGCCGCGCTTCTGCGAACGGCTGACCGGCCGGCGCGTCGAGTCGGTGCGGCGGCGGGCCAAATACATCCTGATGCATCTGGACGACGGCGGCGTGCTGATCGCCCATCTCGGCATGTCCGGCCGCATGATCATCGCGCCCGAACGCCCCGATGCCTTCGACAAGCACGACCATGTGGTGTTCGAGACCGACGCCGGGACGGTGGTGACCTTCAACGACGCCCGCCGCTTCGGGCTGATGGACCTGACGGTGGCCGACGCGCTGGGCGACCACCCGATGCTGCGCAATCTGGGGCCGGAGCCGCTCGGCAACGAATTCTCCGGCCCCGACCTCGCCCGCCGTCTGGCCGGCAAGATCACCCCGATCAAGGCGGCGCTGCTCGACCAGAGCATCGTCGCCGGGCTCGGCAACATCTATGTGTCGGAGGCGCTGTACCAGTCCGGCATCCTGCCGACCCGCACCGCCGCCAGCCTGACGGCGGAAGAGGTCGACCGCCTCGCCACCGCGGTGCGCGAGGTGCTGGAGCGCGCGATCGCCGCCGGCGGCTCCTCCTTGCGCGACTACCGGCAGGCGTCGGGGGAGCTGGGATACTTCCAGCACCAGTTCGCCGTCTACGACCGGGAGGGGGAGGGCTGCCCCGATTGTGACTGCGACCGCGCCCGGACGGGGGGCGTTCAGCGGATTGTACAGTCCGGCCGCTCGACTTTCTTTTGTGCGGCGCGCCAACGGTGATATAGCTGGGGCATGACGGCTCTACCGGCCATGCTCCGGGCGGCGTCCGCCGCTTTCCTCCTTGCCGGCCCCGCGGTCGCGGGCCTGGGGAGTTTTCTCGTTCCCATTCCGCCGGCTCTTGCAGCCGACTCCGGACCGTTCGTCCCCGGCTTCACCGACGTTCCGGTGATGCCCGGGCTGGCGACCGCCGAATCGGAACCGCTGGTCTTCGACAAGCCGGGCGGGCGGATCGTTCAGGCCGTGCTGTCGGGGGAGGTGCCGCGTCAGGCGGTGCTGGCCTTCTACGACCAGACGCTGCCGCAGCTTGGCTGGCGCCGGACCGCCGACCGCGTCTTCGTCCGCGAGGGCGAGGAATTGCGGCTGGAATTCCCCAAGCCGGCCAGCCGGCAGGCCGCCACCGCCGTCCGCTTCACTTTGACGCCGCGCTGACTGCGGGAACACCCGCCATACTCGCGCGACCAGAGATCGAACACCCTAACAACCACGAGTCCCGGAGCAACCGGGCTCGCCCCATCGGGAGAGTGCTGCAGCCATGTCCGCAACCATGTCCTATGAAACCATCCTCGTCGAGACGCGCGGCCCGGTCGGCCTGATCACGCTGAACCGTCCGAAGGCGCTGAACGCGCTGTGCGACCAGCTGGTGACCGAGCTGGGCCAGGCCCTGGACGAGTTCGAGGCCGATTCGGCCATCGGCGCCATCGTCGTCACCGGGTCGGAGCGCGCCTTCGCCGCCGGCGCCGATATCAAGGAGATGGCCGGCTTCTCTTATATGGATGTCTACACTTCCAACTTCATCACCGCCAAGTGGGAGCGGTTGGCCAAGTGCCGCAAGCCGACCATCGCCGCAGTCGCCGGCTTCGCGCTCGGCGGCGGTTGCGAGCTCGCCATGATGGCCGACTTCATCCTGGCCGCCGACACCGCCAAGTTCGGCCAGCCGGAGGTCACCATCGGCACCATTCCCGGCGCCGGTGGCACCCAGCGCCTGACCCGCTTCGTCGGCAAGTCCAAGGCGATGGAGATGGTCCTGACCGGCCGCATGATCGACGCCGCCGAGGCCGAGCGCTGCGGCCTCGTCTCCCGCGTCGTCCCGGCCGCCGAACTGGTCGAGGAGGCGGTGAAGGTCGCCACCAAGATCGCCTCGCTGTCGCAGCCGGTCATCGCCATGGCGAAGGAAGCGGTCAACGCCGCCTATGAGACGACGCTGGCCGAGGGCATCCGCTTCGAACGCCGCCTGTTCCACTCGACCTTCGCCACCGAAGACCAGAAGGAAGGCATGGCCGCCTTCGCCGAGAAGCGCCAGCCCGGCTGGAAGAATCGCTGAGTCGCCGACACGGCGCCAACCCGGCGTTGACTCTGCCTGCTGAGCCGTCCCCTGCATCTTGCGGGGGACGGACCAGATCCCATCAAGATGTCGTTTAAGTACGATTAGTCAAAATCAACGGGCGACCACGCCTTGACTCGTAGTGCGCTGCCGCGTATAAGGCGCGCTCGCATCACGACAGCCGTGTCGTTCGGAGTAGGGTTTCCATGGCCAATCATAAGTCCGCTGAAAAGCGCATTCGTCAGACCGAGCGTCGCACGGAAGTCAACCGTGCCCGCATCAGCCGCATCCGTTCCTTCGTGAAGAAGGTCGAGGGCGCGATCCAGAGCGGCGACAAGTCCGCCGCCGCCGAGGCGTTCAAGTCCGCTCAGCCGGAGCTGATGCGCGGCGTGTCCAAGGGCGTGCTGCACAAGAACACCGTGTCGCGCAAGCTGTCGCGTCTGTCGGCTGCGATCAAGGCTCTCTGATCGAGTCTTCATCCGCTGGTTTCAAAAAGCCGCGCCCATGACTCGGGGCGCGGCTTTTTGCGTTTAAAGTAAATATGTGGATGCCTGACAATTGTCTTAGATTGTTCTTAGGGTCACGTATGAGATTCGGGATCGGCCTTGCGGTCAAAGCGGAGGTTTTTATCTTTTTGGGCCGTTCGCCATCTGTCCCATTGCCAGATTTCCGCGGCATGGTTAGACTTTTGATCCATTCGGCCGGGCGAATAAGGGTGATGCAACACTCTGTGGCCGGTTGAACACAGCAGTGAAATACTGAAGGTCTTACGCCGGATCAGGGCTTGTTGAGTCCCGGTCGTTCGCACGATCTTCTTTTACTTACAAGCTGTCGTGCTTGGGGCGGGATTTACGATCCCGTCGACTCTTGCGCGTCCTTTTTGGGTATAGTGTTCCGTTCGGGGTTACCCTTGCCCGGAGTCTTCCGGGCTGGACCGGACAGGCGGCTGTTCCGGTTGCAGAATCGGATACTTGGCCGGTTTTGAGGGCCGGTTTTGAG
>NZ_CAMLJP010000097.1 GCF_946480385.1 uncultured Azospirillum sp. | reverse complement strand
CCGTGATCGTCACCACCAACCTGGCGTTCGGGGAATGGCCATCGCTCTTCGGCGAGCCGAGTGTTTCATGATGCCGCTTTCCTTGATCGTCTGGTTCGTTTGATCCGTTGCCGCAGATCCTCGCATGCCTCCTCGGACATGTCGATCTGCCAGGGCTGCCCCTTCACGCTCTGCACGCCGGTCAGCAGCCCCACCTTCAGCCAGTCGAACACGGTCTGGGCGGTGACGCCAACCGCCCTCGCCACACCTTGAATGGAATAGGTGCCGTCCGGCCAGCGATCCGGATTTGGGTCCGTTCCGTTGATCTTGACCGTCGGAATGCCCCAGCGCTTGCGGAGCAAGTGAACCAACGGGCCTTGGAACGGTGTTCCCTTTGCCGTCAGGAAGCCCTCGGCATTCAGCACGGCTGCGATCGCCGCGTCCATGTTGCCGGCCCCGTTCAGGGCATGGATACGGTCGTGGAGCCGGTCGAGGTCGGCGCGCTGATCATAGCCGTGCACCCGCCGCCGCACCCAGTGCTCGCTGACCGCACCGGTTTGCCAGACAATCCGCACACGGACCTGCCCAGCTTGGCATGTCTGATCGAGGATCACCTCCTGCACGACGAGCCGCAGGATGCGTTTGCGGTCGGCGGCTGTCGTGGTGGCCGCGTGCCAGACACGGTCGAGATCCTGTCCCAAGGCCAGGATGCTCTCACGGTCGGTTTCACCGAGCGCCAGCGGCTGTTCCCTCTGCCATCGCTCATACTCCTGCTCGATCCGCTCCACGGTCCGCAGCGCTTCCTCCCAGGTCCGCTCCAGCGACCGCGCCACCAGCCGGTTTTCCGGTTCGACCGCGTCGTATTGCCGACGGGCACGCTCCGCTTCGTAGCGTGCCCGCTCGCGGCGGAGCGCCCACTGCCGCTCCAGAAGCCGGGCCTCCGCCTCCAGTTCGCCCAGCGCGGCAATGGCCAAGGCGACCTTGTCGGGTTCCAACGCGTCCAGCAGCAGGCGCTCGACCTCGGCATCCACCCCAAGGGCGCGGACCTCCTGGCATTGCGGCCCTTCGCCCCGCTGATGCTTATCGTCGACGCAGCGGTAGACGGGATAATCGCCGCCCGGCCCGGAGTAGCCCAGGGTCATGTGGCGGCCGCAGCGACCGCAGACGGCGATGCCCTGCAACAGGGCGCGGCCCTTGCGTGGCGCGCCGTGACGGCCCGCTTCGTACCGGTTGAGGTTGTCCGACAGCCGCTTCTGGTTGGCCATGAACTCCTCCCAACTGAGATAACCGGGGTGCACGTCGTGCAAACACACCGGCCAGTCCGCCAGCGGCACCGCCGCAGTTCCGCAGCGTCCCGTGGCCGGATTGCGGCGGGTGGGCTCCTGGCGGCGCCGACCATAGACGTAAGCACCAGCATAGGCTGGGTTCTTCACGATGTGCAGGACGCGGGAACTCTCGGCCGGCTTCCAGAGCACGGCATGCGGGGCCGGCCCGCGCAAGGGGCGAACCGGCAACGCCAGCCCCGCCCGCCGCAGATAGCGCACCACGGCGCGGGCGCTGCCCAGGTCGCGGAATTTGGCGAAGACCAAGCGAAGCCGTTCCTGTACCTCCTCGTCCGGATTGAGGATGATGGCGCCGCCATGATCCTGGCTCAGGCCAGCTGGCAGCGGCAATCGAAGTTCGCCGCGCGCGGCCTTCTGCTGTTCGCCTTGATGAAGACGAACACGGATCTGGTGCAGTTCCGCCTCGCTCATGATGCCCGACAGCCCCAAAAGCAGGCGGTCGTGATAGGCCATCGGATCGTAGAGACGTTCACCGTCGGCCAACAGCACCCCGAACAGCGAGCAGAGTTCCAGAAGCTGGTGCCAGTCCCGGTTGTTGCGTGCCAGACGCGAAGCGTCGAGGCTGAGGACGAGGCCGGCCTTGCCCAGCCCGATCTCGGCGATCAATCTCTGGAAGCCCTGGCGGCCGTCGCTGGAGGCGCCCGACCGTCCCAGGTCGTCGTCGATCACCAGCACCCGATCCCGCGGCCAGCCAAGCCGGACGGCGCGCTCGGCCAGATGATACTGCAGCTCGGTGCTTTCCTGGTGTTGGCGCACTTGGCCGGCGGTGGATTGGCGGATGTAGACGTAGGCCAGCCTGGCGCGGTGCGCCGTCGTGACCCGCTCCTCACCGGCGAACGTCGCGTTCAGCATTGCCGATCTCCGGTGTGACGGGCGCGAGCATGCGGCGGAACAGCCCTGCCATTTCCAGCGCCAGTTGGTGCCGCGTCTGCGGCGGGAGGGCCGGCCACAGCCGTAGCGCCACCGAGGGAGGACCGATCGGCTCCATCGGCGTCTTCACAACACCGCAGGGCGGTTGAGAGGACCGTCGCATCGGAGGCCTCCTCCATCGCCATCGTCAACAGCCCCTGGATCAAATGTGCCAAGGGGAGCAGCGTCCGAACCGAAACGCGCGGGAGGGCCGGCTGGTTCTCCGGGGCGGAGACCAAGTCGGTCGCCGCTCGGCGGACATGACGGTACCGGCCATCGGCCAGTACGACCCTGACCCAGTCGGGACCGCGCGACGATCCCGCCGGGTCCAGGGTAAGGCATTGACCATAAAGACAATGTCGACGATCGGTGATCGTAACTTCAGAAACAAGCCGATCCAGCAGTGGGGCACTGTGCGGTGTTCGGGGACGCCAAGATGACCACTGCCTTGCTCGACCGGCTCACCCACCACTGCGAGATCCTTGAGACCGGCAACGAAAGCTGGCGCTTCAAAAACCGCGCCTGACTCCGGCCGCCGGGTCGTCCAAGTCGCCCACAGCGCCTCCCCGCGCGTGCCGCTCCGTCGCAGATGAGGGCACTGCGCGGCACGCGCGGGTCCCCTCCATGGACGACCTGGACGACAAGCCCTCACCAGCTCAACGGGGTCCCTTTTCCACGCCGATCCAGGGTCCCAATCTCAAGCCGATTGACACTGCCTGCTGGTGCTGTGCGCCCGCAATTTTGCCGATCTTTCCGCCCATGCCCGCCGGCTCGTCGATAGCTTGTCAGAAAACGCCCCAATGGCGATCTGAAACGCCATTAGGTCAGCTGCGCTGCCCTTATTTCCGCGCCCTTCCCCGGCTTTCCGTCGATCTGTCGGCGGAAGAGCGATCCCGCCGAATTGATTCGGCCTTCCCTCCTCCGGACCATCCATCAGACCACCGCCGGATGCGGCGGATGGGCGCTGTGCGCCTTTGCCGCGGCATCTTCTGTGCCGGGGATGTGAACGCGCTATGGATAAATTTGGCGGACATGTCACTGGATTGTCCGAATCTTTGGAGAAATACCCCCAAAGGGGTGCAAATCGCCGCTTGGTCAGAAATCCTGCCGTTTATTTGCCGTCGAAAAGTCGTTTGGGGGGTGGTACTACCAATCCAAAGAAAAACCCGACCAATGCAAAACCCCCGAGAGGAGACATCCACCATCATGCGGACGGCGACGAAGGATCTGGCGGGCGACTTGCGGCAACAGCTGGCCGAGCTGGTGCGCAGCCGGGTTCCGAACGCGCGGGCGGAGCGCTTCGTGAAGCGCTTCTATGCCAACGTGCCCCCCGACGACCTGCTGCGCGGTACGCCGGAACAGCTTTACGGCGCCGCTCTCGCCATGTGGCAGTGGGGCCAGCAGCGTGTGCCCGGCGTGCCCAAGGTGCGGGTCTACGCCCCGCGGCTGGACGAGCATGGTTGGCAGACCGAACGCTCGGTGGTGGAGATCGTCAACGACGACATGCCCTTCCTGGTCGATTCCGTCACGGCGGAGCTGAACCGGCAGGGCGTCACCGTCCACCTCATCATCCATCCCGTCACCCGCGTCGTCCGCGACGCCGAGGGCCGCATCGTCGAGCTGCTGGAGCCCGGCGAGGAAAAGGACGGCGCCCGCGACGAATCCTTCATGCACTGCTCGATCGACCCGCTGTCGGACCCGGCCGCCCAGGCCCGTCTGCGCGAAGGGATCGAGCGGGTGCTGGCCGACGTCCGCGCCGCGGTGGAGGACTGGACGCCGATGCGCGAGCGGGTGCGCAGCGCCCGCACCGACATCGCCAACGCCCCCGACGCCGAGGAATCGAAGGAGGCCGCCGACTTCCTGACCTGGGTCGACGACGGCAACATGACCCTGCTGGGCAGCCGCCTCTACACCGCCACCGTCGGCGACGAGGGACAGGAGCCCTGGCTGGAGCTGGTGGACGGCAGCGGGCTGGGCGTGCTGCGCAACCCCGAGATCACCGTGTTCGACGAGCATGGCCACGCCGCCGTGCTGCCGGAGGAAATCCGCGCCTTCCTGCGCCAGCCGCGCGCACTCCTGGTAACCAAGGGCACCCGGCACGCCACCGTGCACCGCTCGGTGCCGCTGGACGCCATCCTGGTCAAGCGCTTCGACGATCAGGGCAAGGTGGTCGGCGTCACGCTGGCGGTGGGGCTGTTCACCTCCGTCGCCTACAACCGCAGCCCGCGCGAGATCCCGTTCCTGCGCCGCAAGGTCGCCCGCGTCATGACCCGCGCCGGCTTCGACCCGCAGGGCCATGACGGCAAGGCGCTGCTGAACATCCTGGAGACCTACCCGCGCGACGAGCTGTTCCAGACCCCGTCGGACGAACTGTTCGAAACGGCGGTCGGCATCCTGCACCTGCAGGAACGCCAGCGGCTCGCCCTGTTCGTCCGCCGCGACCCGTTCGAACGCTTCGTCTCCGCCCTGGTCTTCGTGCCGCGCGACCGCTACGACACCGCGCTGCGCCGCAAGATCCAGTCGGTGCTGGAAACCGCCTTCCACGGCACCTGCGCCTCCTACTTCACCCAGCTGTCGGACAGCGCGCTCGCCCGCCTGCACCTGATGGTGAAGACGGAGCCGGGCAAGATCCCCGCCGTCGACATCAGCGAGATCGAATCCCGGCTGGTCCAGGTCTCCCGCAGCTGGGCCGACCGGCTGCGCGACGCGCTGGTCGAGGCGCAGGGCGAGGAAACCGGCAACGCCCGCCTGCGCCGCTACGCCGACGCCTTCCCGGCCGGCTACCGCGAAACCTTCACCGCGGAAACCGCCGTCCACGACATCGACCGCATCGAGCGGGTCCTGGCCGAACAGCGCCTGGGCATCGTGCTGTTCCACCCGCTGGAGGCCGACGGCGACGAGCTGCACGTCAAGATCTACCACCAGGGCCGGCCGGTGCCGCTGTCCGACGTGCTGCCGATGCTGGAGCACATGGACCTGAAGGTCATCACCGAACAGCCCTATGAGGTCCGCCCGGCCGGCGGCGCCCCGTCTGTCTGGATCCACGACTTCGCCGCCCGCACCCAGACCGGCTTGCCGGTCGATTGCGTCAAGGTCAAGCAGACCTTCCAGGAGGCCTTCGCCGACGTCTGGGACGGCCGGATGGAGGATGACGGCTTCAACCGTCTGGTCCTGCGCGCCGGTCTGGCCGGGCGCGAGGTCACCATCCTGCGCGCCTATGCCAAGTACCTGAAGCAGGCCCGCTTCGCCTACGCCCAGGACACCATCGAGGCGACGCTGTCGGCCCATCCGCAGACCGCCCGCCTGCTGGCCCGGCTGTTCACCGCCCGCTTCGATCCGAAGAACCTTTCGGCCCCCAATCAAACGGACGAGGCGCCGATCCTCGAACAGATCGAGGACGCGCTGGACGCCGTCACCAATCTGGACGACGACCGCATCCTGCGCCGCTTCGTCAACCTGATCCGCGCCACCCTGCGCACCAACGCCTATCAGGCCGCGCCGGACGGCACGCCGAAGCCGCATCTGTCCTTCAAGCTGGACAGCGGCTCGATCGAAGAGCTGCCGCTGCCGCGTCCGTGGGTGGAGGTCTTCGTCTACAGCCCACGCATGGAAGGCGTCCATCTGCGCGGCGGCAAGGTTGCCCGCGGCGGCATCCGCTGGTCTGACCGCCGCGAGGATTTCCGCACCGAGATCCTCGGCCTGATGAAGGCGCAGATGGTGAAGAACACCGTCATCGTGCCCGTCGGCTCGAAGGGCGGTTTCGTCGTCAAGCGTCCCCCCGCCCCCAGCGCCGGCCGTGAAGCCGCCCTGGCCGAAGGCATCGAGTGCTACAAGACGCTGATGCGCGGCCTGCTGGACATCACCGACAATCTGGCCGCCGATGGCTCGGTGGTGCCGCCGAAGGATGTCGTGCGCCACGACGCCGACGATCCCTATCTGGTGGTCGCCGCCGACAAGGGCACGGCCACCTTCTCCGACATCGCCAACGGGGTGTCGGTCGACCACGGCTTCTGGCTGGGTGACGCCTTCGCCTCGGGCGGCTCGGCCGGCTACGACCACAAGGTGATGGGCATCACCGCCCGCGGTGCCTGGGAATCGGTGAAGCGCCATTTCCGCGAGATGGGCACCGACATCCAGACCACCGACTTCACCGTGGTCGGCGTCGGCGACATGTCGGGCGACGTGTTCGGCAACGGCATGCTGCTGTCCAAGCACATCCGCCTGCTGGCCGCCTTCGACCACCGCCACATCTTCCTCGATCCCAATCCGGACCCCGCCACCAGCTGGGAAGAGCGCAACCGGCTGTTCGCCCTGCCCCGCTCCTCCTGGGCCGACTACGACCGCTCCAAGCTGTCGCAGGGCGCTATGATCGTCGAGCGCAGCACCAAGACGGTGGAGCTGACGCCGGAGGTCCGCGCCTGCTTCGGGATCGAGCAGGATCACCTGTCGCCGGTGGAGCTGATGCGCCGCCTGCTGACGGCCGAGGTCGACCTGCTGTGGTTCGGCGGCATCGGCACCTACATCAAGGCGTCGACCGAGACGAATGCCGAGGCCGGCGACAAGGCCAACGACGCGCTGCGCGTCGACGGCGGCCAGCTCCGCGCCAAGGTGGTCGGCGAAGGCGCCAACCTGGGCGTCACCCAGCGCGGCCGCATCGAGGCTGCCCAGAAGGGCCGCGACGGCAAGGGCGTCAAGCTGAACACCGACGCCATCGACAACTCCGCCGGCGTCGACACCTCCGACCATGAGGTGAACATCAAGATCCTGCTGGGCGACGTCATGGCGCGGGGCGACATGACGCTGAAGCAGCGTGACACCCTGCTGGCCGCCATGACCGACGAGGTGGCGGGGCTGGTGCTGGCCGACAACTACCGCCAGACCCAGGCCCTGACCATCGCCGAGGCGCAGGGGCCGGCCCTGCTGGAAGCCCAGTCGCGCTTCATCCGCAACCTGGAGCGCAGCGGACGCCTCAACCGCGCCATCGAGTATCTGCCGACCGACGAGGAGCTGGCCCAGCGCATGGCCGAACGGCGCGGCCTGACCCGGCCGGAGCTGGCGGTGCTGCTGGCCTACGCCAAGATCACGCTCTATGACGAGCTGCTGGCGTCGGAGCTGCCGGACGACCCGGCGACGGTCGAGGATCTGCTGCGCTATTTCCCGCAGCCGCTGCGCGACGGCCAGCGCGAGGCGATCTTCCGCCACCGCCTGCGCCGCGAGATCGTGGCGTCGGCGGTCACCAACAGCTTGGTCAACCGCGTCGGCGCCACCTTCGTCCGCGACATGGTGGAAAAGACAGGCCTCGGCCCGGCGGACGTCGCCCGCGCCTATGCCATCGCCCGCGACGTGTTCCAGCTGCGCCCGCTGTGGGATGCCATCGACGCGCTCGACAACGTCGTTCCGGCGGCCCTGCAGACGGCGCTGATGCTGGAGACCGTCCATCTGCTGGACCGCACCGTGGCGTGGTTCCTGGCCCACAGCCCGCATCCGCTGGATCTGGGCCGCGAATCCGCCGCCTTCCGTCCGGGGGTGGAGGCTTTGGCCGCCGGTCTGGACCGCTTCCTCGACGAGGAGGAATCCTCCCGCCTCGCCACCCGCATCGCCGATGCCATCGCCCAGGGCGTGCCGGAGGATCTGGCCCGCCGGATCGCCGCCTTGCCGGTGCTGGCCGCCGCCCCCGATCTGGTGCGCATCGCCGAACGCACCGGCCGCGCGGTGGAAGGCGTCGCCTCGGTCTATTTCGGGTTGGGCCGCCGTTTCGGCCTGGAATGGCTGCGCGACCGCGCCGCCGGCGCCAAGGTCGACAACCACTGGCAGCGTCAGGCGGTCGCCGCCATCGTCGACGACCTGTTCGCCCACCAGAGCGCACTGACCGTGCGCGTTCTGGAAAGCGAGGGCGACGAGTCCGCCGCGGTGGACGCCTGGATCGCCAGCCGCACTCTGGTGGTCGATCGCGTCGAACAGCTTCTGGCCGAACTGCGCGCCCAGCCGGCGGTCGATCTCGCCATGCTGGCCGTCGCAAATCGGCAGCTGCGCGGCCTGATTGCCGGTTAATCGGGGGGTAACGGTGTCACAGGGATAGGAGACCCTCGGTTCGGACGGCCCGGCTGCACTGTCCTGCGCAGCCGGGCCTCCGGAACGCCGGTGCCTTTTCAGGCACGTTCAGGCATCGGCATTCAGTCTCCTCGCCTTGGGCGGATCCACCTCACCGTGGATCCGCCCACTTTCTTTTTCGAAAGCAACTTTTACGATTTGTGAGCCGGCGAAGGACTCAACCTTCATGGCCCTCTCCCAGGGAAGCCTCTGGAATAAAGGGTACTTTGCTTCATCCCCGCGAAGGCGGGGATCCAGGAAGCTCCGCAATGAAACGGCTGAAACGGCTGGATTCCCGCCTTCGCGGGAATGACGCTGAGAGAGGCGCCGGCCCATTGGGGAGTGGGCAAAATCTCGCGGGGATCTCGGCCGATAAAGCGTCTTTCAGCTCAACCTTAGCCGCCCTTTCCCACCAGCGCCAGGATGCGCCGGACAGCCTCACCCGGGTCGATGGCGGCGATGCAGTGCGCCTCGGCCGCCAGACAGGACACGGTGCAGGGCGGCACCGCCGCCTCCGGTCGCAGCACCAGCGCCCGCTCCTCCCGTCCGCCGGTCCAGGGGCGGAAGCGTTCCGGCGTGTGGAAATGGTTGGGATCGCCGCCGACAGGATGGCAGGAGAACACCGCCACCGGCACCCCCATCGCCGCCGCCAGATGGGCCGGGGCGGAGTCCATGGTGATCGCCAGCGCCGCCTCCGCCATCACCGCGGCGGCAACGCGCAGCGGCGTGGCGCCGGTCAGGTCGATGGTCCGTCCCGGCAGCGCCGCCGCTATCACGCCGGCCGCCGGCCGCTCCTCCACGGTGCCCAGCACGGCGACCCGCGCATCGAGCGTCGCAACCACGGCGGAAACCACCGCGGCCAGCCGGTCGGCAGGAAAGACCCGACGCGGACTGGCCGCCCCCGGCGCCACCGCGACCAGCGGCCGGCCGTCGGGAGCGCCAAGAAGCCGCCGCGCCTCTTCGCGATCCTCCGCCGTCAGCGTCAGCTCCAGTGGACCCAGATCCGGCCGCGCCCCCAGCGCCTCCAGCAGGGCGGCGTTCTGCTCCACCTCATGCCGTCCCGGCGGCGGGGTCAGCGCCAGCCCATAGGCGCGGTCGAAGCCCTGGTTGCCCTCCGCCTTCCACGGCGTTACCCGCTCGGAAAAGCCGGCGACCAGCCGCGCCCGGCTGTTGGCGGCGAGCGTCGTCGCGCCATGGCGGTCGAAGTCGTAGCGCGGCACCAGCGCCAGATCGAAGCCGGCGCGATAGCATTCGGCGAACAGCTTGAGCCCGCCGGGACTGATGCCGCGGAAATCGATGCCGCCGCCCTCCTTCGGCCGCGGGGCAATCACCCCGTCGACCCAGCGGCAGGTCAGGGCCAGATCCGCCACCGCCTCGCGCACCGCCAGCAGGATGCGCGCCTGCGGTGCGGCGGCGCGCAGGCCGCGCAGGAAGGGTGTGGCCATCACGAAGTCGCCGGCCTCGTCCAGCTTGACGACCAGGATGCTGCGGACGGTCGCCAGATCGCAGAAACTCATGCCCGCCCCTCCCCGTCCACCACATCGAAGGCCACGGGCGGCAGCCCGGCGCACCAGCGGCGCCATGCGGTGCGATAGCCGGCCTCCACCGCGCGGGCATAGCCGGGCTCGTCCATCAGCGCCGACCGCCGCATACGCTCTCGCAACCCCTCACGCTGGGCGTCGAGGAAGCGCCGGTCTGTCACCAGCCGGATCCCCTGCGCCAGATAGCCGTCATCGTCGCCCGTCACCAGTTCCCCCATGCCGACGGCGTGGAGCATGCTTGCCCCCCAACGGCCAATCTTGGTCGGCCCTGTCTGGTTCAACACCGGCACGCCCATCCACAGTGCATCGCAGATCGTCGTCCCGCCATTGGCGAAGACGGGGTCCAGCGCCACGTCGATGGTGACGTAATCCTGGTACGGATCGGGGGTGATGCCGCGCAGCTCCAGCCGCTCCGCCGCGATGCCATGCCGGGCGAAGGCGGCCAGCAGGCGCCGGTCGGCACCGCCGCCGCTGCCCAGCCCCCGCCATTTCAGCACCAGCCGCGCCGTCGGCACCGCCGCCAGCAGGCGCGCCCACAAAGCGATGGTGGCGGCGTTCACCTTGGTGATGTTGTTGAAGGACCCGAAGGTGATGTGGCCGTTGGTCTCCAGCGGCGGCAGCGAAGGCGGCGCGAAGCCGGACTCCGCCGGGCGGTAGCATAGCACGCAGCCCGGCAACCGGATCAGCTTTTCCGCATGCAGGCCATCCGCCCCCGGCGGCGCCACGCGCGGATCGGCGATCTGGTAATCGACGGCGCTGAGCCCCGTCGTGTTGGGATAGAGCGGCAGGCTGACCTGCAACGGCGCTGGGCGGCGCGCCACCAGAGTTATGCGGTTGCGTGACATGTGGCCGCCGGCGTCGACCAGAATGTCGATGCGGTCCTGCCGGATCCGGCGGTCTAGCTCCTCGTCCGACAGGGCTGCAACGTCGCGCCAGCGGTCGGCCGCCGCCTGGAAGCGCCCGGTGGTGGCGTCGCGGCTGCGGTCGTTGTGATAGCAGGTGACCTCCACCGCCCGGCGGTCGTGCCCCTCGATCAGCGGCAGCAGAAAGTGATAGCCCGGCCCCGGATAGCGCTGGAAATCCGGCGACAGATAGCCGACGCGCAAACGCCGTTCCGGATCGCGGCTCTCCACCGCATGCGGTACGGCCGGAACCGCCGGCAGGTGCCGTTCGAAGGCGCGATGTTCGCGGAAGACCTCCAGCGGATCGGCGCGGTCGTCGAAGCACAGGCAGAACAGCATGTTGGAGCGGATCGCCGCATCGTCCGGCGCCCGGTCCAGCGCGGCGCGGAAAGCCGCCACCGCCTCGCCATGCAGCCCCAGCGCCATCCAGGCGACGCCGAGGTTGGAGTTGGCGAGCGCCAGTTGCGCCGGATCGTCGAGCCGCCTCGCACGCTCCAGCGGCGGGATCGCCTCCTCCGCCGCGTTGGCCTCCAGCAGCAAGGTGCCGATGTTGACCCAGGCCGCCGCGTCGTCGGGTGTCAGCGCCAGCGCCCTCCTGTGCCAGGACAGCGCCGCCTCCGGCTGCAAGGCCAGCTGGAAGGCGGATCCGGCATTGGCCGCCAGTGCTGCGTCGCTGGGCGCCACGCGCACCGCCCGCAGGCTCCACCGCCTCGCCCCTTCCATCCCCAGCGTCGCCCGCGCCAGCCCAAGCCCCGACAGCGCCAGCCCGGAGGCCGGCGCCAGGGCCAGCGCATGGCGGTAAGCCCGCTCCGCCTCCGCCGTCCGCCGGCCGTAGAGCCGCCCGGCCAACACCAGCACCGGTTCGTCCGCCAGCGGCTCCAACCTGACCAGCCGCGCCAGCCACAACGGATCGCTGTCGGAAGCGCCCAGGCTCCGCACCGCCGCCGGATGCCCCGGATCCAGCGCCAGCAGCCGGCGCGCCGCCGCCAGGGCTCCCGCCCCGTCGCCGACCTGCTGCCGGATCTGCATGCATTGTTCCAGCGGCTCCACCATCTGCGGCGCCAGCCCGGCCAGCGCCCGGAAGGCCGCTTCCGCCCGATCCAGCCGGCCGGCATCGCGCAGAGCCGCCCCCCGGTTGAAGGCGGCCAGTACCCGGTGCGGCTCCAGCCTCGCCGCCCGCCCGTACCAGTCCGCCGCCGGCAGGAAGCGCCCGCAATCGTACAGCGCGTCGCCCAGATCCGCGGCGCTCCCGGCATCCGCCGGTTCCAGCGCCATCGCCCGCAGCAGCGCCTGTGCCGCCGGTCCCTGCTGGCCCAGCCGCGTCCGCACCGTCGCTTCCATCCGCGCCAATGTCGGGTCGAGCGGCGCCAGACGGGCCGCACTGCGGAAGGCCGTCGCGGCCTCCTCCCAGCGCTCCGCCGCCTCCAGCAGCCGGCCCAGATTGGCATGGAAGATCGGCTGTTTCGGATCCGCCTTCATCGCCTGCCGGATCCGGTCGATCCCCTCCGCCAGCGCCCCGGTCTGCGCCTTGATCAGGCCCGACAGGTGCAAGGCGTCCGCCTGCCTCGGCAGCCGCTTCAGCACCTGCTCGTAGAGCGTCGCCGCCTCGGTCAGCTGCCCGTTCTGATGATGGGTGACGGCACGGGTCAGAAGCGCCTGTGCGTCGCCGCTGCCCGTCGGGCGATGGTTCGGTTTCATCCGCTGTCGGCACTCTCCGGTGGTCCGGCGGATAATGCTGGCCGCCATGGGGCGAATGCAACATTGGCGATCGATCGTCCGGCGGCGGGACAAGCGCCAGTTCGCGCTGCCGCTCGGCCAGGGCCGCCTCACGGGCGCGGGTGCGGCGGCGCTGCTCCTCGGTGCGGGCACGCAACCGCTGTTCCTGGCGCAGCCGTCCGGCCAGCCGGCGCAGATCGTCGGCGGCGCGGCTTTCCGCCGCCGGCGGCAGGGCGCCCAGCGCCTCGCGGAAGTCGCCCAGCGTCGGAAAGCGGCTCCAGCCGCTGCGGAACCCCGCCCACACCGCCTCGAACGCCGCCATCCAGCGGTCGGCCGGCCATGCCGCCATCGCCCGCACGTCGGCCTCCAGCAGGTCGGCGTCCGGCAGTTCCAGCGCGAAGCGCTCGGCCAGCTTCTCCAGCCCGATCAGCACATTCTCGATGCCGATCGCCGGAGTCAGCGCGCCGATGGCCTGCTCCACCCGGTCGGCGAGGTCGCCGATCTCGTCCGGCGACAGGTCCTGCGTCTCGAACCGCAGATCCGCCGCCTCAAGCCTGGCCAGCGAGGCGAAGGCGCAAGGCTGCGAGGGTTTCGCGGTTGCGGCCGGCGGCATCGGCGACAGGTCCGGCACGCAAGGCAGATGAGCGGCGGTCATGGCGGGGCTCCCGGCGGGATTGGGGGGCGGAGGGCTGGGCGGGTGCAGTGAATGGCCGTTCGGCGGCCGGCTCGGCTGGCGCCACCAGTTCCCGTGCGATCCAGCGGCGCCAGGCGGCCCCCGGATCCGGCGGACGGTAGCCGTTGCGGCGGTGCGCCTTGCGGCACCAGGCCACGAACTTGGCGGTCACCCGGCCGGCATCGACCTCCGGACGCTCCAGTGCCGCCCAAGCCAGATCGGCGGCATCCGGCTGCCAGTCCGCCGGCAAGGCCTCGTCCCGCCGATCCATGTCCCCACCCGAGAGGGAGGAGGATTCAGGATTCTGGGAGTCCAAGGAAATGCCGGCCGGCGAACCGCTGCTGTCAGCCCGCTGACAGGACATGCCGGCGGTAAAGCCCTCCATCCCCGCCAGTTGATAGGCGAACCCGCGCAGGCCCCGCCGCGGCTTGGTGCACACCAGCGCCGCCGCCGTTTCCTGCGACACCTTCTCCTGCAGGCCCTTCAGCACGGCGTTGAACCAGGCGCGGCTTTGCCCAAGCTCCTCGGCCAGCTCGCCTTGCGTGGCGGTGCAGACACCGTCGCGGTCGGCATGGGCATAGAGCGCGGACAACACCGCGATGTCGGCGGCCTGGATGCCGGGCACGGCAATCCAGCGCCTGTACATGTCGATGTATGGCTTCATTGCGTTACCCGTCTGTCGGTCGATCCGTGGACGGGCGGAGACAAGAGGGTGGCGTCAACGGACTAGCTCTGAATCCGCTTGGCTTTGCGGGCCTGCCCTGCCATCATGGAGTCGCCAAACCGCCAGATGTGGGGTGCCCGGGTTTCCCTCGGTCTCCTCCGTCCGACACGAAGGGCCCGGAGCAATCCGGGCCTTTTGTGTTTGCGGAGGTCGGTTGTCCGTTACCTCATGCTGCTCGTTTCTTCACAAAACACGGGATGCAAGCACCCGTGGCGCCGGCCAACCTCTGGCAAGGGCGCATGTCGATGGCGTAAGGGCGGTTTTCGCCCGTTTTTTGAAATGTGTACGTGCCGTCGCGCATCTGTCCACGGTCTTGGAAAAATCGCCCGCCGACGGCATTTCGTGGACGTCCGACCGGATTCTCACGGTGGAATCAATCACTTGGGCTGGAGTCTCCACGGCCGGCCACCTGCAAGTGTCGTCGTTGTGCCGAAAGATTCGGGTCCAAACGTCGCCGTTGTGCCGAAAGATTCTTGGGCATCGGCAGCGTGCGAGGGCCGGATCGCACTGTCGAACGTCGCCGTTCTGCCGAATGATGGAGCGGATCCCTCCCCTCCCCCACCCTGCCGGGCATGGAATCGGCGGGGAATCGGGCGAGAATCGGCCCTTCGGCGGATCGTCCGAACGTCGCCGTTCTGCCAGTCAAAGGCCATCCAAGGCCGCATTCGACCGCCATTGCCGGGTAGAGGCACCACAATAATCCAATGAAATCATCGTTCTATCGATAAAGTCCCCCGCCCCTTCCCCCTCCGGCACGGCAGAACGCAGACGTTGGCGCCGCCATCGGCCGGCGGCAGCCGGTCCCCCGCCGCGTCATCGGCCCGCATCCGCCACCGGCCGGCAGAACTGGCAGAACGGCGACATTCGGCCGGCCAATCCGCCCCGGTCACGGGAATCTTTCGGCAGAACGGCGACGTTTGAGCCGGCAGTGTGGAACAGGGCGGCAGGCTTGTGGATTATGGCTAGGACCCCTTCAAGCCGCACGGGACCCGCGGAGAGATCGCATGACCCAGACCACCAACGCCGAGCTGCTCGACCGGCCGCTGCAATTGGCTCTGCGGCTCGATTCCCCGCTGACCGGCGATGTCCAGAACGACCGCCACATGATGGTCTACAGCCTGTTCGGCCTGTCGAAGGACAAGGCGGAATCGCTGCCGACCTATGATGACGGCAAGGTGCGGATCGAGGTGCGGGCGCCGAAAAACGTCGGCGTTGCGACGATCTGGGACAAGGCGGTGCTGCTCTACGCCATCTCGCTGCTGCGCGAGAAGATGGAATCGGGCAAGGGCCCGTCCAAGCTGGGCGAACTGCACTTCACCACCAGCGACCTCCAGCGCATCGTCGGCAAGACCGCCGGCGGCAGCGCCTACGACAAGATCGAAGGGGCGCTGGAGCGGCTGCAGGGCACGCAGATCAAGACCAACCTGGAAACCGGCGGGGAGGGCGAGAGCGGCGCCTTCTCGTGGATTTCCGACTACAAGCTGCTCTACCAGCGCAAGAAGGATGGCGAGCGGGCGGTGCGCGGGCTGAAGCTGACGCTGTCGGGGTGGGTCACCCGCGCGGCGCTGGGCCACAATCTGCTGAGCTACGACGACCAGTATTTCGCGCTGAAGCCGGTGGAAAAGCGCCTCTACGAGATCGCCCGCGCCCACCTCGCCCGCGGCCACGCCTTCTGGATGGCGCTGGAACCATTGCGCAAGCGCGTCGGCTCCGACAACGACCTGCGCAAGTTCAAGAACGCGCTTGGCCCCGTCCTGGCCGCCGACCGCATCCCCGGTTATGGCGTCCGCATCGTCGAGACGGCGGAATACAAGGAGACCATGAAGGCGCGCGGCGCCGTTCAGGGCCGCGTGCTGAACGCCGAGTTGCCGGTCCTGTTCTGGAAGAAGGACCAGGGCCAGCCGGAAAACTGGATCGACGTTCCCAAAGTGGAATACGACGAAACGGTCTGACCCCCCTGCCCCTGCGGCCACGTCCATTCGGTAGACACCCGTTGCCGGAGTCGCGACAACTTGCTAGGGTCGCCGCAACCGGTGCCGGGGCAGGAGGACGGGGCGTGACAGGGGAACAGTTGAAGGCGTTGCGGGAACGGCGCGGCCTGACCCAGACGCAGATGGCGGCTTACGTCAATGAGTTGACCGGCCGCAAATACGACAAGCAGAGGTTGAGCAAGTGGGAAACCGGTAAGGAGGCCCTGCCCCGCGACCTGCTGGGCCGGCTTCTGCTGCTGGACCTGGAACGGCCGGAAAGCGCCCTGCCCCGCCGCGGCACCACCGTCGCCGTCGGCCTGCAGAAGGGCGGCACCGCCAAGACCGCGACCTCCATCAACCTCGCCTTCATCCTGGCGCGCGCCGGCAACCGCGTTCTGCTGGTCGATGCCGATCCGCAGGGCAACGCCACCGTCCATGTCGGCGTGCCGCAGACCGACGTGGTGGCGCTGACCGAGGCGGGGAAGGTCCTCTATCATGCGCTGATGGGAAAGACGCCGCTCGACGCGGTGATCCTCCCCACCAGCGTCGAGGGGTTGGACGTCGTTCCCTCCAGCATCGCGCTGGCCAGTGCCGACACCGAACTTCCCGGCAACCTGACCAATGCCCAGACCGCGCTGGCGGAGATGCTGGACGGCGTGCGCGAGCGCTATGACGTGATCGTCATCGACTGCGCCCCCAACCTCGGCGCCGTGACCATCAACGCCCTGACCGCCGCCGATTACGTCCTGGTGCCCTGCCAGGCGGAGCCGCACGCCATCCTCGGCGTCAGCGCCTTCCTCGACACCGTCGCCAAGATCCAGCGGCGGCTGAACCCACGGCTGGAGGTGCTGGGCATCCTGCCGACCATGGTGAACCCGCGCCAGACCCAGGACCGCTCGTCGCTCGACGACATCCAACGCCTGTGGGGCGACAGCCGCCGCGTGTTCCCGCCGGTGCCGCGCGCCACCATCTACGCCCAGGCGGCCGGCGCCAACGTCATCACGCTGGACGCCGACATCGGCGCCCCCGGTGTGGAGAGCTATGCCGCCATCGCCTCATCTCTGCTGACCGCCATGGGCCGCCTGCAGGAGACCGTCGATGCCGCCTAAGAAGCTGACCCGGCAGACCGCTGCCACCGTTCTCCAGGCCAAGGAGGCCGGCTTCGCCGCCGAGACCGACCGCATGTTCGGGCTGAGCGGCGTGCTGCCCCGGCTGGTCGAGGTCGATCTGGACGCCGTGGAGACCAATCCCGGCCAGCCGCGCACGGTGTTCGACGACGAGTCACTGCGCTCGCTGGCCGACTCAATCGCCCGCCATGGGTTGCAGCAACCCGTGCTGGTCCAGGAGGCGGCGGAGAAGGGCCGCTATCGGCTGGTTGCCGGCGAACGGCGGCTGCGCGCCCACCGGCTGCTCGGCCGTGGCACCATCGCCGCCATCATCACCAAGGGCCGGCCCGAAGAGATCGCGCTGATCGAGAATGTCCAGCGCGTCGACCTCGACGCCATCGACCTCGCCCGCGGCCTGTCGCAGCTGATTGAGGCGCACGGCTACACCCAGACGGAGGTGGCGGCGGCCGTCGGCTGTTCTGAGGCCGAGGTGTCGAAGCGGCTGAAGGTGCTGCGCCTGCCCGACGACATCCTGGCCGACTACCGCGCCAACCCCGACGCCGTGTCGCGCTCCGCCCTGGTCGAGCTGGCCTTCGTCGAGGACGAGGCGGAGCTGCGCCGGCTGTGGCAGACGGCGCGCACCGGGGGCTTGACGGTGGGTGCAGTGCGGGCGGCCCGTCCGGCGGCATCCAGCACGGCGGAGCCGCTGCGGGTGCTGGGCAAGGCGATCAACCGGATGGACAAGGACCTGGCCGCCATCGATACCGTCGCCCAGGCCTTGCAGCGCGAACACCGCGAGCGGCTGCAGACCCTGCGCGACCGCATCGACGCCCTGCTGAACGCCTGACCGTGCGGGCTTGGGCTTTCGAATGCGAAAGCCCGCTCCGGTTGCAATGCTGCGCGAAAGCACCTTTTGGTTGCTTTCGATCGCGAAAGCCTCTGGCGGTCGGCCAGGGTGACCGCCTGCCCTGCCCCATGGTAAGGATCAGTGACAAGACCATCGACGTTACGGATCAGCGATGCCGGCGGTGCAGAGACGACAGTTCCTAGGATTGCTCGGCGCGGCCGGTCTGGCCGGGGCGCTGCCACGCCCGGCGATGGCCGCCGCCCCTGCCCTGCGGATCGGGCTGAAATCCCTGCCCGGCGCGATAAACCCGCTGACCGTCAACGATCTGGTCGCGCGTCAGGTTCTCGGCTCGATGTATGAGAGCCTGACCACGGTCGACCCGGAGGGCCGCATTCTCCCTGGTCTCGCCACCGCCTGGGAGGGATCGGAGGATGCCCGCCGTTGGCGGCTGACCATCCGCGACAACGTCACCTTCCACACCGGCCGACCGCTGACCGCCGCCGACGTCAAGCGCAGCTTCGAGGCGGCCCTGGCCGGCGACGGCGCCAACTTCGCGGTGCTGGCCCTGTCCAAGGTGCGGGGCTTTCGCGAGCTGCGGGCGAAGACCGCCGCCGGGCTGTCGGGCATCACCGTGGTCGACGACCGGACGCTGGAGGTGGTCTGCGACGAGCCCTGCGCCGTCTTCCCCTTCGCCCGGCTGAACATCGTCGATGTGGAGGCGGCGGAAAAGGCCGGCCCCGACTGGTTCCGCACCATGTCGGCCGGAACCGGACCCTACCGGCTGGTGCGGTCGAACGACGGCATCCGCATGGATGTGGAGGCCAATCCCGGCTGGCGCGGCGGTGCCGTGCCGTTCGAGCGGGTCTCCTTCCTCGCCACCGGCGTCGGCAACGACGGCATCACCCTGTTCAACGACAGCCAGATCGATTTCACCTTCGTCGACACCGATGCGCTGCGTGGGGTGATGGACGATCCCGGCTTCAAACGCTGGCTGTCCAATGTGCCGCGCATGCAGATGCGGGTGGTCGCGCTCGATTCCCGGCGGGTGAAGGCCTTCGCCGATCTGCGGGTGCGCCGGGCGATGTCGCTGCTGATCGACCGCGCGGCGATGGCGGAGCGCTTCTTCCGCGGGGTGGCGACCGTGCACAACGGCATCGTTCCCCCGGCGCTGCTGTCGAACGAAAAGCTGGAACCGCTGGCCTACGATCCGATGCTGGCAAAGCGGCTGCTGGAGGAGGCAGGATATCCGGAGGGCCGCGGCATCGACCCCTTCCAGGTCGCGGTCGTTCCGGAATATCGGCGGGAGTTCGTCTATTACGTCTCGCAATGGAACAACGCCGGCATTCCGGCGAAGCTGGTGATTTCTCCGCGTCAGGAGTTCATCTCGCGATCCCGCCGCCGCGACTATGATTCCTTCCTGTTCGGCTGGACCGCCACCTACCCCGACCCGATGAACTTCCTGGATGAGCTGTTCAGCAGCCGCAGCCGCTTCAACCCGGTCGGCTGGTCGAATGCGAAGTTCGATGCTCTGATCGAACAGGCGATGGCCATCCCCGATTCCGCCCGCCGTGCCGAGGTCTACAAGGACGCCGAATGTCTGGTGATGAACGACCTGCCGGTGATTCCGCTGGTGGTGCCGGACTATGTCGCGCTGCGCGGCAATGTGCTGAGCGAGAATTTCATCACCCCGTTCGGCGGCCTGAATTTCGGCTGAGCCGGCGCGGGGCAGGGCAGGGTGACCGCATGAAAAAAGCCCCTGTCCGCTGCCGGACAGGGGCTTTTTGCTGAAGCCGGTGCCGCGTCAGACGGCGCCCTGCGACCGCGCTTCGCGGAGACAGTCGGCCGGCTTGGCCTCACGCAGGCAATCGGCCTTCGCTGCCTCACGCAGGCAGTCAGCCTTCACAGCTTCGCGCAGGCAGTCGGCTGGCTTGGCCTCGCGCAGGCAGTCAGCCTTCGCAGCTTCGCGCAAGCAGTCGGCCGCCTTGGCTTCACGCAGGCAATCGGCTTGCGCGCCTTCGCGCAGACAATCCGCAGCCTTCGCCTCGCGCAGGCAATCGGCCTTTGCAGCCTCACGCAGGCAGTCGGCAGCCTTCGCTTCCCGCAGGCAATCCGCGCCGGCGAACAGGCGGGCGCTGTCGGTGCGGGCGGCGGCCATGCGCTCGGCCGGAACGGCGGCGCCGTTGTGATGCAGGTATTCGCCATAGACCGCCTCGCAGAAGCGGAAATAGGCGCGGGTGTCGGCGACGATGAACTCGTGCCACAGATCGTCGCAGGCGGCGGATTGCGGGACGATGTCGCGGTCCGGATGCTCGGCGCAGGCCAGCAGGAAGTCCTTCAGCTGGGCCAGTGCGATCTCGGACGTGCTGCGGGTCATCCCCGCGGCGACGGCGCGTTCGACCACATAGCCGAAGTCGAAGCCGGCAATGATGTCACGGGCACGGGTGGTGTCGGTCGTGGTGGCGCCGCGCATGGGATCCTCCGAGGTTGCTTCTTTTCGCCCTTGGACAGGGTTGCAGGACTGTCCATGGGCACAGCCTGATTGTTGTGCCACAGCACAGCGGGATATGTGAGATATTTTTGGTACTAAATATCCGGCCTCCCGGCCGATGACGTCATTCGCTTAGGGTCTTATGCGGAGAGGCGGTGTCGAGCGGAAGCGCCGCCGGCCGCCCGGCCGTCATCTGCTCCACCAGTGCCGACAGCCGGTCCGGCATGATCGGCTTGGCGGCCACGGTAACGCCGATCTCCGCCGCGCGCGCCGCCACCGCGCCGTCCAACCGTCCGGAGATCAGCACCGCCGGAATGCGCAGCCCCAGCCGCCGCCACACCGTCTCGATGAAGTCCAGGCCGTTCTCGGTGGCCGACAGGTGGTAATCGGCGATCACCGCGTCGGGCCGGACGGTGCCGTCCTCCACCGCACGCAGTCCCTGGCCGACCGTGGAGGCGCCGACGACGCGGTGTCCCGCCGTGGTGAGGAACATCGAAATGGCCGACAGCACGAACTGGTCGTCGTCGATCACCAGGATCGCGATCTCGCCCTCCTTCGCCGGCGCATCGGCCAGCGTCGCGACCGCCGCGCCATTGGCGGCAGCCGGGGCAGGAGGCGGGGCAAGGGCCGGGGCAAGGGTGGGGGCAAGGGCCGGGGCAAGGGTGGGGGCAGGGGGCACCGGTTCGGCCGCCATCCTGTCCGGAAGGGCGGTCTCCACCGGCGCCAGCGGCACGGTGACCGAGAAGACCGAGCCCTTCCCCGGCGTGGAGCGCACCTTGACCGGGTGGTCCAGCACGGTGGCCAGCCGCTGGACGATCGACAGGCCGAGCCCGATGCCGTTGTCGCGGTTGCGCTCCGGGTTGCCGATTTGGTGGAACTCCTCCCAGATGGCGTCGAGCCGGTCCTCGGGGATGCCGATGCCGGTGTCGCGCACCTCGACGATCAGGCTGCCGCCGGATTCCAGGCAGGCGACCTGCACCTGGCCGGAGTTCGTGTAGCGGATCGCGTTGTCGATCAGGTTGCCCAGCAGCCGCAGCAGCAGCACCCGGTCGGTCAGCACGGCCGCGCGGTGTTGCGGCACGGCGAAGGCCAGCCCCTTACCGCGGGCGACCGGGCCATATTGCGAATCCAGCGCCTCGAACAGGTCGGCGACCTCATGCACCGCTTTGTTGGCGGTGACGCCGCCGGCATCCAGCCGCGACACCTCCAGCAGTTCGTCCAGCAGCTGCTTCAGCGTCATCACCACCTGTTCGATCTTGCGCGCGGAGTCCGCCACCTTCGGGTTGGGGGCGGTGGCGCGCAGCATGGCGGTCAGCATCAGCAGCGATTGGGCGGGCTGGCGCAGGTCGTGGCTGGCGGCGGCCATGAACTTGGCCTTCGACGCGACGGCCTGCTCCGCCCGCTCCTTGGCGGCGCGCAGGTCGATGGCGTTCTGGCGGAAGGTGCCGAGCGCCCGCGCCATCCGGCCGATCTCATCGTCGCGGTGGCGCACCGGCACGGTCACCGTCACGTCGCCGGCGGCCAGATCGTCCATGGCGCGGGTCATGCCGGCGATGGGCAGCGTCATGCCGCGCGTCGCCCAGATCACCCCCAGCACCACCAGCAGAAGCGCCGCGATGCCGATCCCGCCCAGCACCAGCACATGGTGGCGGATGGCGTCGTCGGTCGGCCCGGTGTCCAGCCTGACCAGCAGGGTGCCGATGTTGCGGGTGGTGCCGCTGCGGTCCTGGTGGATCAGCGGCACCGCCGCCACCGTGGCGGCATCCTCCGCGCCAATGGCGGCGCCCGCCTTGCGGTAGACGGCGAAGCGCTCGCCATGCGTGCCCAGGATCACCGCCTCGGCGAAGCTGTCGATCGAGCGCAGCGGGCTCAGCGCAGTCGCCGCCTCTTCGGGGTCGAGGTCCCACAGCGCGTTCGTCACCTCGTCCAGCACGATGCGGGTCGCCATCTCCGCCCGGATGGCCAGCTCGGCCCGGGTGTTCCGCACGTCGGCCTGGATCAGCACAACCATCGGCACGGCAACCAGCACCGACACCAGCAACACCGCCGATGCCGTCGTTCGGGCGACCAGGCTCCGAGAGAAGATCTTCAAGAACATGCCGAAGCCACCGAGAACAAGACGACCACGAACAACTCGCCGGGCCATCCTAGCCGAACCGCCGGGCAAACACGACAGGCACGTAACGCCGCCGGTCAAGCCGCCATCATCGGTAGTAGTAGGAAAAAAGGCGGTATGACTGTTTCGAATCGTTTCTTCTTCTTGGCTGATTGCCTGTGTAAAAGTTCGCGTCAAGCTTCGCGGGCGTGGGGGAGGGCGCAAGCATGGGAACGGGCATCGTCATCGCCCTGACGCACGGCGTCGGCCTGCTGGCGCTGGTTCTGCTGGCCTACCGCCATGTGCTGCGGCGCTTCGGCGCGCGGCGCCGGCCCTTCGCCCTGCTCTCCGGCCTGCTGTTCGGCGCCGCCGCCGCCATTTCCATGCTGGACGCCTATCCGGTGGCGGGCGGGGTGCTGATCGACCTGCGCAATGCGATGATCGGGCTGGCCGGCCTGTTCGGCGGCCTGCCGGCGGCCCTGCTGTCGGCCGCCATCGCCGGCGCGGTGCGGCTGTGGCTGGGCGGCATCGGTTCACTGACCGGCCTTGCCGGCATCCTGCTGACCGCCCTGGCCGCGCCGCTGCTGGCCCGCCCGATGGAGCGCCGCGCCGCCGGGCAGGGCGGCAGCGGCAAGGGAAGCGGCAAAGGCGCCTTCGGCTTCGGCCTGCTGTCGCTGTTCGGTCTGGCGATCACGCCGCTGACCCTGCTGGCCTTCCTGCTGCTGCCCGACCTCGACCTTGCCATGCGGGTGATGGAGGAGGCGGCGCTGCCGCTGGTCGCCTTCACCACGCTCGGCATTGGCCTGCTCGGCACCATGCTGGCGCGGGAGCACCGCCGCGTCGCCGACGAAAGCGCGCTGGACGAGAACGCCGCCCTGTTCCGCGCCGTCTTCGACAGCTCCGCCGACAGCCTCGCCATCGTCCGCGTCAACGCCGACGGCAGCTTCACCCTGCACTGCGCCAACGCCGCCGCCCTCGCCATGATGGGCGACCGCGCCGCCCACGCGGAGGGCCAGCCGCTCGACCGCCTGCTGCCGCCGGACCTCGCCGCCAAGGCGATGGCCGACCTGCAATCCTGCATCGACGCCGGCGCCCCCACCCGCTTCGAGGAGCAGCACACCCACAACGGCGTCACCCGCTGGTGGGAGGTGTCGCAGGTGCCGATCCGCGACGAGAGCGGCGCCATCGTCATGCTGTCGGTCGGCGCCCGCGACATCACCCGCCGGCACGAGGCCGAACGCGCCATCCGCGCCAGCGAGGCGCGCTATCGCCTTCTCGCCCGCAGCGTCACCGACATCATCGGCCGCATCGGCCTGGACGGGGTGCGCCGTTTCTGTTCGGAGGCGACGCGCGACAGCCTGGGCAGCCCGCCGGCCGAGCTGATCGGCCGCCCGCTGGTCGAGCGCGTCCATCCCGACGACCGCGACGCCCTGGCCGCCGGCCTCGCCCGCCTGACCCCCGACCGCCCGACCCTGAAGACCACCTATCGGCTGCGCCATGCCGACGGCCGCTGGGTGTGGATCGAGGCGGCGGTGCGGCTGGTCACCGACGACTGGGGCGCGCCGCAGGATTACGTCAGCGTCGAGCGCGACGTCACCGCCCGCAAGATCATGGAGGCGGAGCTGCAGGACGCCCGCCACGCCGCGGAATCCGCCAGCCGCAGCAAGACCGAGTTCCTGGCGAGCCTGAGCCACGAGCTGCGCACGCCGATGAACGCCGTCATCGGCTTCGCCGACCTGATCGCGCGGGAGTCGGAGGGGCCGGTCGGCACCGCCCATTACCGCGACTTCGCCGTCAACATCCGCGACAGCGGCCAGCATCTGCTGGAGCTGATCAACGAGATCCTCGACCATGTCCGCGCCGACTCCGGCCAGCTGGTCCTCGACGACGAGCCGGTCGACCTCGATGCCGCCGCCACCTTCGCCATCCGCCTGCTGACCCCGCGCGCCGCCCGCGCCGGCATCGCCCTCCACGCGACGGTGGACCCCGCCGCCCGCCACATGCGCGGCGACGAGCGCCGCATCCGCCAGATCCTGCTGAACCTGCTGTCCAACGCGGTGAAATACACCCCCTCCGGCGGCACGGTATCGCTGACCGCCGCGCCCGCCCCCGACGGCGGCCTGCTGCTGGAGGTGCGCGACAACGGCGTCGGCATCCCCGAACAGGATCTGGGCCGCGTCCTGCTGGCCTACACCCGCGTCGCCAGCCCGGAGAACCGCCAGACCGAGGGCGCCGGCCTGGGCCTGCCGCTGACCCGCCGGCTGGTGGAGCTGCATGGCGGCACCCTGTCCCTGGCCAGCCGGGTGGGGCAGGGCACCACCGTCACCATCCATTTCCCGCCCGACCGCATGGCCGGGGAGACCGCCGCCCTCTCCACCGGCGTCCGTCCGCCGTCCGCCCGCCCGAGCCTGTCGATCCTGATGGTGGAGGACGACCACAACATCCGCGAGCACGGCTGCGCCCTGCTGCGCAGTTGGGGCCACCGGGTGACCGCCGCCTCGGGCGCCGGCGAGGCCCTGCTGGTGCTGCGCGGTTCGGAGCCCCTGGACCTGCTGTTCAGCGACATCGTGATGCCGCCGGGCATGAACGGCGCCGAGCTGGCGCGCGAGGCGCGGCGCCTGCGCCCCGACCTGCCGGTTCTGCTGGCGTCGGGCTTCGCCGCCCATGCGGTGGTGGCGGACGACGTGGCGATGGGCGGGTACGACCTGATCGCCAAGCCCTATGACCCGGCGGAGCTGCGCGAGCGTCTGGACCGCCTGCGCCCCCCGG
>NZ_CAMLJP010000096.1 GCF_946480385.1 uncultured Azospirillum sp. | reverse complement strand
CCGAGAGCTTCGCCGAGTTCCACCCCAACAACATCCGCGACACCTTCCGCGTCCTGCTGCAGATGGCCGTGGTGCTGACCTTCGGCGCCTCGATCCCGGTCATCAAAGTTGGGCGTATGGCCGGCCAGTTCGCCAAGCCGCGCTCGGCCGACATGGAGGAGATCGACGGGGTTGAGCTGCCGTCCTACCGCGGCGACATCATCAACGGCTTCGACTTCACCAGCGACGCCCGCGTTCCCGATCCGGAGCGCATGATGCAGGCCTACACCCAGGCTGCCGCGACGCTGAACCTGCTGCGCGCCTTCGCCCAGGGCGGTTACGCCGACCTGCACAAGGTCCATCAGTGGACGCTGAGCTTCGTGGAGAAATCGCCGGCCGGCGAGCATTTCCAGGAGCTGGCCAACCGCCTGGACGAGACGCTGGCCTTCATGGCCGCCTGCGGCATCACCGCGGAGACCACGCCGCAGTTGCGCGAGACCGACTTCTTCACCAGCCACGAGGCGCTGCTTCTGCCGTTCGAGCAGGCGCTGACCCGCGTCGACAGCACCACCGGCGACTGGTACGACGTGTCGGCCCACATGCTGTGGATCGGCGACCGCACCCGCCAGCCCGACGGCGCCCATGTCGAGTTCCTGCGCGGCGTGAAGAACCCGATCGGCCTTAAGTGCGGCCCGACCACCGACCCGGACGAGTTGATCCGCCTGATCGACATCCTGAACCCGACCAACGAGGCCGGGCGCCTGACGCTGATCGTGCGCATGGGCTCCGACAAGGTGGCGGAGAAGTTCCCGCCGCTGCTGCGCAAGGTCCAGCGCGAGGGCCGCACCGTGGTTTGGTCCTGCGACCCGATGCACGGCAACACGGTCAAGTCGACCACCGGCTACAAGACCCGTCCGGTCGAGCGGGTGCTGGCCGAGGCGCGCGGCTTCTTCGAGGTGCATCAGGCCGAAGGCACCCATGCCGGCGGCGTGCATTTCGAGCTGACCGGCCAGGACGTGACGGAGTGCACGGGCGGCGCCCAGGCGATCACCGATCACAATCTGGCCCTGCGCTACCACACCGCCTGCGATCCGCGCCTGAACGCCAGCCAGTCGCTGGAACTGGCTTTCCTGCTGTCGGAAAAGCTGAAGGAAGGCCGCCAAACCCGCGAGGCCCAGCGCCGCGCCGCGATGGCTGCCGAATAAGCATCCACGCAAAACAAATCGGGGGGCGCTTTCGTCGCCCCCCTTTTTCATGCCCTGATTACCGTTCGATTTCCTTGTTCCAGCGCTGGTTCCAGTCCGGACGCTTCTCGTTGATGACGTCCCAGTCCACCGTGACGGCGTTCTTCATGTAATCCTGGAACTTGTTCATCTCGTCGGCGACGTCGGCCGGTGCCTTGACCTTGGTGTTGGACGGGATCTGCGCGCCGTACTGCAGGGCGGCGAGCTGCGCCTCCGGCCCCAGCAGATAGGCGGCGAGCTTCTGCGCGGCCTCGTTGTCCGGGTTCTTGGCGACGACGCATTCGCCGACCATCAGAACGACCGAGCCTTCCTTCGGCTGGGCGTATTCGACCGGAATGCCCTTGGCCTTCAGGCTGCCGACGCCGGTCGGGGTCAGCGGGAAGATGGCCGCTTCATTGGTCTGCACCATCTCGGCGATCTTGGCGGAGCTGGGGATGTATTCCAGCACGTTCGGGCCGATGGTCTTGCGCCAGGTGGTGAAGCCCGGATCGACGTTGGTCTCGTTGCCGCCCTTGATGCGGTTGTACATCAGGAAGGCGTGCAGGCCGAAGGAGCTGCTGGCGGCCGACTGGACGACGACCTTGCCCTTGTACTTGGGATCGGCCAGATCCATCCAGCTGGTCGGCGGCGCCCAGCCCTTCTCGTCGAACATCGCCTTGTTATAGGCGAGGCCGGTCATGCCCATGTTCACGCCGACCGCCATGTCGCCCTTCATGCGCGACGACGGATAGACGTCGTTCAGCACCGGCGAGCTGTCCATCTTCTGGCACAGGCCCATGCCGATGGCGCGGTACATCAGCCCGTCGTCGAGGAAGACGACGTGCATCTGCGGATTGTCCTTCTGCGCCTGCAGCTTGGCCAGGATGTCGGACGAGGTGCCGGGGACCACCACCACCTTGATGCCCGTCGCCTTCTCGAAGGCGGGGAAGACATGCTCGGTGTAGGTCTTCTCCATCGTGCCGCCGTTCATGCCGATATAGACCGTCTTGGTCTGGGCGGCGGCGGGGGTGGAGAGCGCGGCGGCCGCCGTGATGGCAACCGTGGCGAGACCGGTGAGCGTCAGGTTACGCAAGCTGGGCATGCATGTCCTCCATTGGGCCAAGGGGCGTGTAGTCTTTAGGCGGTTGTTGGAAAGCGGTCGATGCGGAAAGCCTCCAGCGGCATCGGCGTCTCGCCGCTGGTGACCAGTTCGGCCAGCGTCTGGCCGACGCCGGGGCCGATCTGGAAACCGGCGCCGGAAAAGCCGAAGGCGTGGAGCAGGCCGGGAGTGGTGCGGCTGGGGCCGATGACCGGGTTGCGGTCGGGCGTGTAGCCCTCCACCCCGGTCCAGCAGCGGATGACGTGGGCGTGGCGCAGTTGCGGGAACAGCTCCGCCGCGTCGCGCATCAGGGTCAGCACGGCGTCGCGCTGCGGCCGGGCGCGGTCGGCGTCCAGCGCGAAGCCGCGCCCACCACCGACCACCATGTTGCCGCGCGGCACCTGCCGGCCATAGACGCCGCCGCCTTCCACCCCGATGTTGACGTCGAGGAAGCGGGGCAGCGGCTCCGTCACCGCCATGTTGGGGTGAAGCGATTCCAGCGGCACCGGCTCGCCGAACGCCTCCGCCACCCGCCAGGACCAAGCGCCGGCGGTGTTAAGCAGGAAGCGGGCACGGACTTCCAGGGCATCGCCGCTCAATAGGATGAAACGGTCGCCGTCCTTCTCCACCCGGTCGACCGGGGTCTGTTCGCGCACCACGGCCCCCAGCCTTGCTGCGGCGCGGGCGAAGGCAGGGGAGACGAGGCGCGGGTTGGCGTGGCCGTCCTCTGGGCAGAGCGACCCGCCGAGGGCACGGTCGCCCAGCGCCGGCCAGCGCCGGCGGAACTCCTCGCCCGTGATGATCTGCAGCCCGAGGCCGAAACCCTGGCTGCGCTCGCGGTAGGCAATCAGCGACTCCAGATCGGCTTCGCTGCGCGCCAGCTTGAGATGGCCTGAGCGGATGTACTCGGCATCGGTGCCCAGCAGTTCCGGCAGCCGGCCCCAGATGGCATGGGCGCGCTGGGACAGCGGCAGCTGCTCCAGCGGGCGGCCCTGCCGGCGCACGCCGCCGAAATTGACGCCGCTCGCCTTGGCGCCGCACCAGTCGCGCTCCAGCAGGTTGACCGACAGGCCGGCCTGCCGCAGGAACAGCGCCGCCGAACCACCGACGATCCCGCCGCCGACGATGGCGACGTCGCAGTCGATACGCTCCCGCATCACGCGACCTCCCGCCGCTCGGCACCGGCGGAAACCGGAAGCGGCTTGATCGGCGGCTGCGCCCGCAGACGCCCCACCCCATCCGGGCCAGCGCCCAACGTGCGGGACAGCAATTCCGCCGTGGTGGCGCTGCACATGCGGCCCTGACAGCGGCCCATGCCGGCACGGGTCAGCGCCTTGGCGCGGTTCATCTCGCGGGCCTGTCCGCTCCGCGCGACCTCTCGCACGGCGCCGGCGGTCACGCCTTCGCAGCGGCAGATCATGGTGTCGTCGGCGATGGCGTCAGCCCAGTCCGCCGGGAAGGGAAAGGCCGCCGACAGGCTGCGGCGGAAGGCGGCAATGCGGGAGAGCCGGGCGTCCAGTTCCTTCACCCGTTTCTCATCCACCGGCCGTCCGAGGTCCTCAAGCAAAGCCAGCGCCGCACGCTCCCCCGCCAGTTCCGCCGCATCGGCACCGGAAATGCCGCTGCCGTCGCCGGCCAGATAGACGCCGGGTACCGAGCTGCGCCCTGCTCCATCGCGCTCCGGCAGCCACGCCCGGTCGGCCTCGTCGAAACGGAACCGGCAGCCGGCAAGGTCGGCCAGTTGGGTCTCCGACCGCAGGCCAAGCCCGAAGGCGACTGCATCGCAGTACGTGCGCTGCTCCTGACCCCGCGCATCCCGCCAGACCAGCGCCTCGACCCGCTCCGCCCCCTCGACGCGCACGGGGCGGACGCCATTGTGGATCGGCACGCCATGGGCGCACAGCCAGCCGACGAACAGCAACCCCTTCGCCAGCGTCGCCGGACCGCGCAGCATGCCGGCGGTGGCGCGGGCCTGGACGGCGAAGGGCGTGGTGTCGAACACCCCCGCCACCTCGACCCCGGCCTTCAGATACTGGTAGGCGACCAGATAGAGCAGCGGCCCGGTGCCGAGGAAGGCGACCCGCCGGCCGACGGCGCAGCCCTGGAACTTCAACGCCACCTGCGAGCCGCCCAGCGTGAAGACACCGGGCAGCGTCCAGCCGGGGAAGGGCAGCACGCGGTCGGTCGCGCCCGTCGCCAGGATCAGGTGACTGAAGGGCAAGGCCTCGCTCGCCCCGTCGCACAGCAGGTCGAGCGCGCCGGCTTCGCAGTTCCACACCAGCGTGCGCGGGCGGTAGTCGACCCGGTCGCGGATCGCCGCCATGGCGCGGTGGACCGCGTCGGCCTTGCCGGCCTCGAACCCATAGAGCGCTTTCTTCGACCGGGTGAAGCCGCCATCAGGCGGCTGCCGGTAGATCTGGCCGCCCCAGCGCGCCGCCTCGTCGACCACCACCGGATGCAGGCCGGCGGCGACCAGCCGTTCCGCCGCGCGGATGCCGGCCGGACCGGCGCCGACGATCACGGGAGGGAGAACCTCGTTCACGAATTCCACTCCCCGCCGCTCAGCAGGCGCATGCCGTCGGCGATGAAGGTGCCGCAGGCGCGCAGCCGCTCGCCCTCCTCCGTCCGCACCCAGCAATCCTGGCAGGCGCCCATCATGCAGAAGCCGGCGCGCGGGCTGTCGGCGAACTCCGTTCGGCGCAGCCGCTCGCCATTGGTGAGCATGGCGGTCAGGACGGTGTCGCCCTCCAGCGCCTCCACCGGGCGCCCGTCAAGGGTAAAGCGGACCACGCGCCGGCCCTGTTCGGCCACACGCTGCAGCAAAGCCATGATGACTGGTCTCCGAAGAGAAAGGACGGCCGGAACAAGAACTCAGTGCTGGCCGACCAGGATGCGGTCCAACCCATAGACACGGTCGAGCAGAAGAACGGCGACCGCGGTGATGCCGACGATCAGCGCCGACACCGCCGCCATCATCGGGTCGATGGATTCGGTGGCGTACATGTACATCCGCACCGGCAGCGTCACGGTGGACGGCGAAGTGATGAAGATGGACATGGTCAGCTCGTCGAAGCTGTTGATGAAGGCGATTAGCCAGCCGCCGGTGACGCCGGGCAGGATCATCGGCAGGGTGACGCGGCGGAACACGGTGGCCTCGCTGGCGCCCAGCGAGAAGGCGGCCTGCTCCACGCTGCGGTCGAAGCCGGAAATCGCGGCGATCAGCAGGCGCATCACATAGGGCGTGACGATCACGATGTGCGCCGCCACCAGCCAGCCGAAACTGCCCGTAGCACCCACGATGGCGAACAGCCGCAGCATGGCGACGCCCAGCACCAGATGCGGGATGATCAGCGGCGACAGGAACAGCGCATTCAGGAAGCCACGGCCGGGAAACTCCCAGCGCGTGATAGCGAGAGAGGCCGGCACCGCCAGCACCACCGCCAGCGTCGCCGACAGCACGGCCAGCCACAGGCTGTTCCAGAAGGACTGGACGAAGTCCGGGTGATGGAACACCGCGTCGAACCAGCGCAGCGAGAAGCCGTGGGTCGGCAGCGACAGCGTGTTCTCGGGCGTGAAGGCGACGAGGCAGACGATGGCCAGCGGCGCCATCATGAAAATGACGACCAGCGTATGGAAGATCAGGGCGACGGGTCCGTTGCGGGTCATGGCATCTCACCCCAGCCGGCGGCGGTAATGGCCTTCCACCAGACGGTGGTAGGTCAGCATGACGATCAGGTTGGCGATCAGCAGAAGCGCTGCGACCGCGGCACCCATCGGCCAGTTGAGGTCGCTGAGATACTGGTCGTAGACCACCGTCGCGACCATCTTCAGCCGCCGTCCGCCCAGCAGACCGGGGATGGCGAAGGCGCTGGCGCTGAGGCCGAAGACGATCAGGCTTCCCGACAGGATGCCGGGCAGGATCTGCGGCGCCACCACCCGGACGATGGCCGTGCCACGCGACGCGCCGAAGGACAGCGCCGCCTGCTCCACCGCCGGATCCAGCTTCTGCAAGGAGGTCCAGACCGGGATGACCATGAAGGGCAGCATGACGTGGACCAGCGCCACAATCACTGTGCCTTCGGTGTAGAGCAGCCGCATGCGGCCGATGCCGAACGCCATTAGCGCGGCGTTCACCGGCCCTTCCGGCCCCAGCAGCATGCTCCAGCCGAAGGCGCGCACGACCACCGAGACCAGCAGCGGCGCCAGGATCACCAGCAGGAAGATCGACCGCCAGGGGTTGCTCATCCGGCTGAGGATGTAGGCCTCCGGCACGCCGATCACCACGCAGATGGCGGTCGCCAGCGCCGAGATCCGGAAGGTGCGCAGGAAGATTTCCAGATAATACTCGTCGGTCAGGACCGACAGGTAATGCTCAAGCGTGAAGCCGCCGGTGCGCCCGGTCGCATAGTCGAACTGGTTGAAGGACAGCAGCGCCGTCAGGAACAGCGGGATCAGCACCAGCGCGGCGAACAGCAGCGCAGCCGGCGCCGACAGGAACAGCGGCGCGGTGGGGAAACGGCGCTCATGCGTCTCGTCGCCGGACGCCGCGGGCGCTGCATCGGGAACGGTGGCGCTCATCCCGTCACCTCGAGCGCCACATCGGGCGCCTCCGCCATGGCGCCGCGATGGACGCGCACGACCGACGGCGACCAGTCCAGCCCAACCGTCGCGCCCTGCTCCGCCGGGGTGGAGCCGTCATTCGGCGTCACCACCATCAGCGTGCCGAGCGGCCCGTCGATGTGATAGAGCCACTGGCTGCCCAGAAAGAAGCGGTCGGCGACACGGCCGGTCAGCAACCCGTTCGTCGGGGCGGTCAGGTGCAGCTTCTCGGGCCGGATGCACAACGTCACCGTCTCGCCCACCGACAGGGCGGCGGCCTCCACCGGCACGGCGATGCCCGCCAGCGACACCGTGGCGCCGGCACCGGTGGCGGTGGTCACCTTGCCGGGCAGCAGGTTGGTCTTGCCGACGAAGCGGGAGATGAACTCCGTCTCCGGATGCTCGTAGATGCGATAGGGCTGGTCGATCTGGGTGATGCGCCCGGCTTCCATCACCACGACGCGGTCGCTGATCGAGAAGGCTTCCGCCTGATCGTGGGTGACCATTACGGTGGTGGTGCCGACCTTGCGCTGAATCTCGCGCAGTTCGAACTGCATCGCCTCGCGCAGCTTGGCGTCCAGGTTCGACAGCGGCTCGTCCAGCAGCAGGACCGGCGGCCGGATGACCAGGGCGCGGGCGAGCGCCACGCGCTGGCGCTGACCGCCCGACAGTTCGCGCGGGTAGCGCTTGGCATAGGGGGAGAGGTGGACCAGCGACAGCGCCTCTTCGACCCGAGGCTTGCGCTCGCCCTTGGGCACGCGCTGCATCTCCAGCCCGAAGCTGACATTGTCGAACACGGTCATGTGCGGGAACAGCGCGTAGCTCTGGAACACGATGCCCAGCCCGCGGCTGTTCGCCTTGGCCCGCGTGATGTCGCGTCCGTCCAGCCGGATCGTGCCGGCCGACGGTTCGACGAAGCCGGCGATCATCTGCAGGGTCGTGGTCTTGCCGCAGCCCGACGGCCCCAGCAGGGAGACGAACTCCCCCTTTTCCACCGACAGCGAGACATCGCCGACCGCGGTCAGCGGGCCGTAACGCTTGGTGATGTTTTTCAATTCGAGGAACGACACGGGGGGAATTCTCCCTCTTGCGACAATTGGCCTCGGTCTCCGGGCCTCACCTGTTGCCCCGATGGTTCCGCCGCACCCCCGGTCGCGTCAATCCGCTTTTTCCATAGGCAGAAAAGATTTTGCAAAAGCTTCCGATATGCGGAATAGATGGAGCAGCCAACATCACCGATTTTCAGGAAGGGGCTGGAAATGAGTGCCGACACCCGCAGCAAGGCCAACAAGGGTTACGGTGACGAAAATGCCGGCGCCCCCGTTTCGTTGGACGAGGCGGGCGGCAAATCCAGCCTGCAGCGCGGGCTGGCGATCCTGCGCCTCCTGGCCACCTCCAACGAAACGGGGGCGCGGCTGACCGACATCTCGCGCGCGCTCGAACTCACCCCGCCGACCGTTCACCGCCTGCTGAAGATCCTGGTGGAAGAAAGGATGGCGGAGGTCGACAAGGCGACCAAGCGCTACCGGCTGGGCATCGACCTGTTCGGGCTGGCAGCCCAGGCCGGCAACCCGAACAACCTGCGCAACATCTGCCGGCCGATCCTGCTGCGCCTGTCGGCGACCCTGCGCGACACCATCTTCCTGCTGGTGCGCAGCGGCTTCGACGCGGTGTGCCTGGACCGTAGCGAGGGGCCCTTCCCCATCCGCTCCTTTACCGGCGACATCGGCGGCCGGGTGACGCTGGGCGTCGGCCAGGGCAGCCTCGCCATCATGGCCTTCCTGCATGAGGAGGAGCGGGAGGAGGTGATCCGCTTCAACCTGCCGCGCATGCAGGGCGTCGGCATCATCGACGAGGTCTATCTGCGCACGGAGATCGCGCGGGTACGGGAGGTGGGCTATGCCAGCCGTTCCACCGGCCTGCTGCCGGGCATGTCGGGCGTCGCGGTCCCGGTGCTGGACCGCGACGGCCATGCGGTGGCGGCACTCAGCGTCGGCACGATCAGCGAGCGGCTGAACGAGGAACGGCTGCCGGTGGTGGTCGACATCCTGAAGCGCGAATCGGCCGCCATCAGCCGCCAGCTCAATCCCTTCGATCCCGTGCTGCGTCGTCCGGCGGCGGTGCTGGGTGGCGGCCCGGCATGAGGGGCGTGAAGAAGGCCGACCTGCCGACCAAGACCTGCCCGGTCTGCAACCGCCCCTTCACTTGGCGGAAGAAATGGGAGCAGGTGTGGGACAAAGTGAAATACTGCTCCGACCGCTGCCGGACCGACGCCCGCAAGCGTGAGGGAAGGCCGGGGGACCGGCCTTCGCCCTGAACCCGCTACCGTTACCCCTTCAAAAAGTCCCGCAGCGCCTCGGCCACCGCGCGCATTTCCTGCTCGGTGCCGATGGTCACGCGCAGGCAGCTCGGCAGGCCGTAGGAGGGCATCTGGCGGACCAGGATGCCGCGGGCCTTCAGGAACTGGCGGGCCGCCTCGGCGTCGTTCTTGCCGGCGGGCTGGGCCTTGAAATCGACCAGCACGAAGTTGGTCACGCTCGGGTGAACCGTCAGGCCAAGCTTGCGCACGGTTGCGGAGAACCACTCGCGCCACTGTTCGTTGTGGCGGCGGGAACGGTCGAGGAACTCGGCATCCTCCACCGCGGCGATGCCGGCGACGTGGGCGGCGGTCGACACGTTGAAGGGACCGCGCACCCGGTTCAGCACATCGACGATCCCGGCCGGGCCATAGCACCAGCCGATGCGCAGCGAGCCAAGTGCGAAGATCTTCGAGAAGGTGCGGGTCATCACAACGTTCGGGAACTTCTCCACCAGTTCCTCGCCGGCGGTGTAGTCGTCCTTGTTCATGTATTCGGCATAGGCCGCGTCGATGACAAGGATGACGTCCGGTGGCAGGCCGGCATGCAGCCGCGCCACCTCCGACGCCGGCAGGTAGGTGCCGGTCGGATTGTTCGGGTTGGCGAGGAAGACCAGACGGGTGCGCGGGGTGACGCGGGCCAGCAGGTTGTCGACGCTGGCGGTCAGCCCATCCTCGGGTGCCGTCACCGGGGTGGCACCGACCGACTTGGCGCCGATCGGGTACATCAGGAAGCCATATTGCGAATACAGCACCTCGTCGCCCGGCCCGGCATAGGAGCGGATCAGCAGACTGATGATCTCGTCCGAGCCGGCGCCGCAGACGATGCGGTCGGCATCCAGGTTGAAGCGCTTGGCGATGGCGCCGCGCAGGGCGGCGGAGCCGCCGTCCGGGTAGCGGTGCAGGGTCCCGGCCGCCGCCGAATAGGCCTCCATCGCCTTCGGGCTCGGACCCAGCGCCCCTTCATTGGAGGCGAGGCGGATATGACCCTGATGCTCGCCGCCGACATAGGCGGCGATGTCGAGAATCCCCGGACGCGGCTGCGGGCCGTTCGGCTGGGTCATGGTCTGCTTACCTTCCGACTGAATGGGATGGGTTTGGGTGGGATGGGGTGGAACAGGATGGAACAGTGCCGGCGTTGGTGTTCCATCGCGGAAAATGGGGGAGCAGGATAAGGCAGGAGCCGCCCCGGCGGCTCGCCCCAAAAGCGCGCATCAGCCCAGATGCAGCGGCACGGCATAGCCGCCGACAACGTTGACCCTCACCGGGATGTCGCCGGACCGTTCCAGCAGCATGGCGAGGCGGGGGTCGGCCTGCCCGACGAAGTCGGCGATCTCGACCAGATGGACCGACGGGCCGCCGCCGCTCATCCCGGTGGCATGGCCGGCGGGGTGCCAAGTGCAGAAGCCGACCGGCGGCAGGCCGCAGGCCTCCAGCAGATCCTTCAGCCGGCCGCGGCTGAGGTCGCCGCCGATCTCGATGCTGAGCAGAGTGCGGTCGTCGCCGGTCGGCTCGTGCGGGACGGCGGCGATGGCCAGCGCGTCGCGATTCTCGCCGCGGGCATTGCCGCGCCCGCCGAAGGGAAGACGCGCCACCACCTGCGGCCGGCCGGCGTCGGCCGACACCAGGAAGCGCCACCAGGGATCCGAGTCGTCCTCGGCCGGATAAGGCACCACGGCGACGGTTGCCGTTCCCTCCGACACCGCACGCAAGGCGGCGGCGGGGGTGTTGACGGCGGTCATCGGCACGAATCCGCCGAAATGGTCGCGGGCGACATCCCAGAAACCGCGGCGGTCCTCCGGCGCATAAACGGCGACGGCGAAGGGTCCCTGCATGCGGGTGAAGGCGGTGATCATCTCCCGCCAAATGCGCACGACGACCTGGGCGGGGAAGGAGCCGGCATGGCGGGCCATCAGGCGGCGCAGGATCGTCGCCTCCCGCGCCGGGCGCAGAATGATCGGCTGCGTGCCGTTTTCCGCCGCGCCATTGCCTTTGGCCGCCCCGATGCGTTCCACCACCGCGGCGCGGCGCATCAACAGGTCATGGATCGCGTCGTCGATCTGGTCGATCTCGCGGCGCAAATCGTCGAGCGGGGTCCGGGCGGCGGCCATGGGTCAGAAAACCATCGAATGCAAAGCCGGTTAGTAGTAGTCCGCATGCGCCCTGAAATCAAAGAAAACATTGACACTCCGAAGGCGGGCTTCGTAGCTATACCCTCCCGTTCCGCCACAGCTCTCCGAGGGCTTCCGCCAAGGCGCCGCAAGGCTGGAAATCCCGAAGGCCAGAACCGCTTCCAAGGCACGAAACGACATGTCCGCGCCCCCCACCGCGCAGCAGCCCCCCCTGGTCACCCCCACGGTCGCCGACAGCACGGAGATGCCGGGCAAGCGCGTGCGTCTGGCGGTGGACCGGCCGATGCGGCTGGACAGCGGGGTGGAGATCGGCGGCTTCCAGATCGCCTACCAGACCTACGGCACGCTGAACGCCGACAAATCGAACGCCATCATGATCTGCCACGCCCTGACCGGCGATCATTTCGTGGTGGAGAAGCACCCGGTCACCGGCAAGCCCGGCTGGTGGGAGATGCTGGTCGGTCCCGGCAAGCCGGTGGACACCGACCGCTATTTCGTCATCTGCTCCAACGTGCTGGGCGGCTGCCTGGGCAGCACCGGGCCGAAGGACATCGACCCCGCCACCGGCCAGCCCTATGGCCTGTCCTTCCCGGTGGTGACCATCGGCGACATGGTGCGGGCGCAGAAGCTGCTGGTCGAGCATCTCGGCATCGAAAAGCTGTTCTGCGTCGTCGGCGGCTCGATGGGCGGCATGCAGGTGCTGCAATGGGCGGTGGCCTACCCCGAATCGGTGTTCGCCGCGGTTCCAATCGCCACCGCCGCCCGCCATTCCGCGCAGAACATCGCCTTCCACGAGGTCGGACGCCAGGCGATCATGGCCGATCCGAACTGGCGCGGCGGCAATTACCTGCTGGAAGGCACCAAGCCGGAGGCCGGTCTGGCGGTCGCCCGCATGGCGGCGCACATCACCTACCTGTCGGAAGCGGCGCTGCACCGCAAGTTCGGCCGCAACCTGCAGGACCGCAAGGCGGTCAGCTACGGCTTCGATGCCGATTTCCAGGTGGAAAGCTATCTGCGCTACCAGGGGGCGGCCTTCGTCGAGCGGTTCGACGCCAACTCCTACCTCTACATCACGCGAGCGATGGATTATTTCGACCTCGCCGCCGATGCCGGGGGCACGCTGGCCAACGCCTTCCGGCCGGGAGGCAAGACGACTCCGGTGCGCTTCTGCCTTGCCAGCTTCTCCAGCGACTGGCTGTTCCCGACCTCGGAATCGCGGGCCATCGTGCATGCGCTGAACGCCGTCGCCGCCAATGTCAGCTTCGTGGAGATCGAGACCGACAAGGGCCACGACGCCTTCCTGCTGGACGAGCCGGAGTTCCATCAGGTCATCCACGGCTTCCTGGAGGGCTGCGCCGAGCATCGCGGCCTGTCCGCCCGCCGCCGCGCGCGCTGATTGGGGCAGAACGACCGACCATGGTGGACATTCGCGACGACCTGAAGCTGATCGCCGAGATGGTGGAGCCGAACAGCCGCGTGCTGGATGTCGGCTGCGGCGACGGCGCCCTGCTGGACTATCTGTCCCATGCCAAGAATGTGGACGGGCGCGGCATCGAACTCAGTATGGACGGCGTGCGGCAATGCGTGGCGCATGGCCTGTCGGTGATCCAGGGCGATGCCGAGACCGACCTGAAGGACTATCCCGCCGGCGCCTTCGACTACGTCATCCTGGGCCAGACCCTGCAGGCGATGCGCCAGCCGCGCGACGTGCTGCAGATGCTGTGCCGCATCGGCCGCCGCGCCATCGTGTCGGTCCCCAATTTCGGCTACTGGCGGGTGCGGTTGCAGCTGATGCTGACCGGCCGCATGCCGGTGACGGAAAAGCTGGGCTACCAGTGGTGGGAAACGCCCAACATCCATTTCTGCACGTTGCGCGACTTCGTCGTGCTGACGGAGGAGATGGGCATCACCATCGAGCAGACCCGCATCATCGACCGCGCCGGCCGGGTGACCAGCCACGCCCATTCCGGCCTCGCCAACCTGCTGGGCGAACAGGGCGTCTTCCTGCTGCGCGGCAACGGCGGCTGACGATTTTCCGGTGAGGGCAGGAACTTCCTGCCTTCACGGCCGTTCTTGATACGTTCCTTTTCATGAGGCACGGATCATGACAGCCAAGCACACCGACGACCGCCGGACCCAGTCCGAGCACGAGAATCCGAAGACCGGCGAGGACCACTCCAACCGCGACAAGAACCCCGACGACTGGACCACCGGCGACGAGCCGATGACCGGCGCCCAGGCCTCCTACCTGAAGACGCTGAGCGAGGAAGCCGGCGAGTCCTTCGACGACGGCCTGAGCAAGGCGGAAGCGTCCAAGCGGATCGACGCGCTGCAGGACAAGACGGGGCGCGGGAAGTAGCGGGATAGGGGAGACTATGCAAAGCCCGCCGGCAACCCGGAGGCACTTTGCGCTGTTAACCAGGGCGATACCGAATCCGAATGGAAGGGTCGCCCTTATGCTCCGCCCCCTGTTGCTCCTGCCGGCCGCGGCGCTGCTGCTGACCGGCACCGCCTTTGCCCAGACCGCACCGGCACCGGGCGCCACCGCCTCGCCGCCGCTGATGACCGCGCCGCGGCCGGACGACCAGCCGGCGACCGGGGCGATCACCTCCCCGCCGGGGGTCAGCGGCGAGGCTCCCTCTCACGAGGTGCAGAACCCCGCGCCACCGGTGGGATCAGGGCAAGCGTCGCCGCCGGTGGCGGCCCTGCCGCCGGCCGCGCTCAACCCCGATCAGGCGCGGGCGATGGTGGGGACGGAGCTGCGCACCAATGACGGCCAGCCGGCCGGCCGCATCCTCGACTTCACCATGGACCAGACCGGCGACCGGGTGGACCGCATCGTCGTGGCACCGAACGAGGTGCTGGGGCTGGGCGAGAAGCTGGTGGCGCTGCCGGCCGGCATGCTGGGCAACGGCCCGACCGGGCCGGTGCTGAACATCGGGCAGGCCGACCTCGCAAAGGCGCCGACCTTTGCCTATGGCGACGAGCCGACGCTGACGCGGCCCGAAAGCCAGCAGCCCACCCAACAGCCCGAGGGCCAGCCGAACAACCAATAACCCCGTCAGGCGGCCGGGCGGCGGCGGAAGATACCGGTCAGGCAGGCGACGAGGCACAGCCCGGCGCCCAGCCACAGCACCACGACGCTGCCGTCCGCCTTGCCGATGGCGGTGAAGACCAGACCGACCGTGGCGGCCCCCAGCGTCTGGCCCAGCAGCCGGCCGGTCGCCTGGATGCCGCTGGCGCCGCCGCTGCGCTCCTTCGGCGCGCTGCTGACCAGCACCTTGTTGTTCGGGGTCTGGAACAGACCGAAGCCGAAGCCGGCCAGCGCCATCCGCCAGACCATATCCAGCGTCGACGGGTCGGGCGGCAGCAGCGCCATCAGGGCGAGGCCGGTGGCGAACAGCGCCAGCCCGGCCGCCGCCAGCCGTATCGGCTCGTAGCGGTCGGCCAACCGCCCTGAGATCGGGGCGACCAGCGCCACCATCAGCGGCCAGGGCGTCATCAGCAGTCCGGATTCGGCCAGCGACCGGTGCAGCACGTCCTCGAAGAAGAAGGGCATGGCGACGAAGACGATGTTCTGCGCCGCGAAGGAGCAGACCGACGTCACCACCGACAGGGCAAAGACCGGACGGCGCAGCAGATCCACCGGCAGCAAGGGTGCAGCGTGCGCCAACTCGCGCCGCACCAGCGTCGTGCCGAGCGCCAGCGCCGCCACCAGCTCCACCGCGACCTGCCAAGTGGGCTGGCTGCCGTCCACCCCCTTGAAGCCGACGATCAGCAGGCCGAGCGTGGCGGCGTTCAGCGCCGCGCTCAGCCAGTCGAAACGGTGCCCGGCCGGGTTCGACACCGGCATCGCCCGCGCCGCCACCACCAGCGCCGCCAGCCCCAGCGGCACATTGACCGCGAACAGCCAGGGCCAGGAGGCTACCGACAGGATCAGCGCCGCAAGGCTCGGTCCCGCCGCCGAGGACACCGCGACGATCATCGCGTTGTAGCCGACTCCGCGCCCGAGATGGGTGGAGGGGTAGATGTGGCGGACCAGCGCCAGATTGACACTCATGATCCCGGCGCCGCCGATGCCCTGCAACACACGGGCGGCGGTCAGGACCGGCAGGTTCGGCGACAGCGCGCAGGCCAGCGAGGCCACGGTGAAGACCGCCAGACCGAACCAATAGACCTTGCGGTAGCCGATGATGTCGCCGAGGGAGGCCAGCGGGAAAAGCGAGACGGTGACCGCCAGCTGATAGGCGTTCACCACCCAGATCGCGCCGGCGGCGTCGACCGCGAACTCGCGCTGGATCGTGGGCAGGGCGATGTTGGCGACCACCCCGTCCAGCACCGCCATGATCAGCGCGACGGTCATCGCCGCCATCGCCCAATAGCGTTGCGGAGTCGGCAAGCCGTCAGACGCAGCGACGGACGGCTGGCGGACGGCGGATGCTGCGGTGGGGAGAGGCGTGGCGGGCAGGTCTGGCATGGTGGCGGTCAGCATAGAGGCCGATCCACTCTGTGCGGTCGCAGCAATTTCGCATGAAAGCATTGCGAAAGCCGACCGCGCGGGTGGGTCTCTGTCCAACCGGAACCCCTCCCCCGCCCTCCTGTTGGAAGGAAACGCGAGCCAACAGGAAGGAGCGCCACCATGACCAAGCACATTCCGCCCGTCCCGCCCGAGGGCCGCAGCGACAAGGGTCCCGGCGAGCCGGCGACCAGCGCGTCGACGGAGGCGGCAGCCGGCAAGCGCGACGTTCCGAACACCAAGGAACAAGGCCAGACCGCCAACACCCGGCAGAACACCACCCACCAGGGCTATCAGCAGGATCGGTGAGGCATGAGCAAGCATAGTGACGCGACCGACCGCCACCATGGCGGTCCCGGCAGCAGCCAGCAGAACGCCGAGAAGCCGGCGCCGGCTCCGGAAAAGCACCCGCATCCGGGCGAACCCACCAACACCCGCCACTCCGGCACGTCCGGCGGCGGCGGCGAACGCGACATCCACCACACGCACGACCCGAAGACGAAGCGGTAGGGGGTAGTGCCCTCTCCCGTCCCGGGAGAGGGAGGGGACCCACGAAGTGGGGAGGGTGAGGGGTTATCCGGACATGGAGCCCCTGATCCTTGGATCACCCCTCACCCTTCCCATGGCGAAGCCATGGGCCCCTTCCCTCTCCCGGGACGGGAGAGGGAGTTTTCCCTTACGACGCCAAGTCCTTCAAGATCGGGCAGTCCGGCCGCTCGTCGCCGTGGCAGGCGTCGGCAAGCTCATGCAGCGTGTCGCGCATCGCCTGCAGCTCGGCGATCTTCGCCTCCAACTCGTCGATGTGCTGCATGGCGATCCGCTTCACCTCCGAACTGCAGCGGGAGCGGTCCTGCCACAGGCCGACCAGCTTCTGGATGCGTTCGATCCCGAAGCCCAGAGTCCGCGCCCGTTTGACGAAGCGCAGCACATTCACGTCGCGGTCGCTGTAGACGCGATAGCCCGATGCCGTCCGCCCGGCCTCCGGGATCAGGCCGATGGATTCGTAATAGCGGATCAGCTTCGCGTTGACGCCCGACGCCTTGGCGGCGTCGCCGATGGTCATGCCGTCCTTCATCACAAATCCCCGTTCTTCGGCGGAGCCCAGCCCCGCAGGGTCAGGGCGTTCACCACCACGCTGACCGAACTGAGCGCCATCGCCGCCCCCGCCAGCACCGGGCTGAGATTGCCCGACGCCGCCAGCGGGATGCCGACCACATTGTAGGCGAAGGCCCAGAACAGCCCCTGCCGGATCTTCGAATAGGTCCGCCGCGACACGTCGATGGACCCGGCGACCAGACGCGGATCGCCGCGCATCAGGGTGACGCCGGCGCTGTGCATCGCCACGTCGGTGCCGGTCGCCATGGCGATGCCGACATCGGCGGCGGCCAGCGCCGGCGCGTCGTTGATGCCGTCGCCGACCATGCCGACGACCTTGCCCTCCCCCTTCAGCGTCGCGACGACGGCGGCCTTGTCGCCGGGCAGCACCTCGGCGAACACCCGCTCGATGCCCAGCGCCGCGGCGACGGAGCGGGCAGCACCCCAGCCGTCGCCGGTTACCATCACCGGCTCCACCCCCTGCGCCTTCAGCGAGGCGACGGCGGTGATCGCGCTGTCCTTCACCGTGTCGCCGAAGGCGACGAGGCCGAGCAGGCGCGGCGTCTCACCAACCTCGATCAGCCAGGACAGGGTGCGGCCGGTCGCCGCCAGCGCCTCGGCCGGTTCGGCCAGCGGACCCGGCTGCAGGCCGGCCTCTTCCACCGCGCGGGCGTTGCCGAGCTGCAGGCGGTGCCCCGCCACCGTGCCGGAAACGCCGCGGCCGGCCAGCGCACGGAAGTCGCTCACCGGCTCCGGCGCCATGCCCGCCGCCTTGGCACGGTCGCGCAACGCATGGGCCAGCGGATGCTCGCTGCCGGTCTGGAGGGCGGCGGCGAGGCGCAGCAGGGTCTCGCCGTCGGTGCCGTCGGCCGGGATCAGGTCGGTGACGCGGGGCTTGCCCTCCGTCAGCGTGCCGGTCTTGTCGAAGGCGACGGCGGTCAGGGCATGGGCGCGCTCCAGCGCTTCGGCGTCCTTGATCAGGATGCCGTGGCGGGCGGCGACGCCGGTGCCGACCATGATGGCGGTCGGCGTCGCCAGACCCAGCGCGCAGGGGCAGGCGATGACCAGCACCGACACCGCCGTGACGATGGCCGCCTCGAGATCGCCGCTGCCGATCCACCTGCCGATCAGCGTCAGCGCCGCCACCGCCAGCACCGCCGGGACGAACACCGCGCTGACCCGATCGACCAGCCGCTGGATCGGCGCCTTCGACGCTTGGGCGCCCTCCACCATGCGGACGATCTGCGCCAGCATGGTTTCGGTGCCGACCGCCGTGGTCTCGACCACCAGCAGGCCGTCGCCGTTGATCGAACCGCCGGTGACGCGGGCGCCCGGCTCCTTGTCCACCGGCAGGCTCTCGCCGGTCAGCATCGATTCGTCGACCCCGCCGCTGCCCTCGACCACCCGGCCGTCGACCGGCACCCGTTCGCCGGGGCGGACCACCACATGGTCACCGACATGGACACGCTCCACCGGCACCTCGGTCTCCACCCCGTCGCGGCGCAGGCGGGCGGTGGCCGGGCGCAAATCCATCAGCGCGCGGATCGCCGCCGCGGTCTGGCCCTTGGCCCGCGCCTCCAGCCATTTGCCGAACAGCACGAAGGTGATGAGGACCGAGGAGGCTTCGAAATAGAGATGCGGCTCGTGCCCGTCATGCGCCGTCAGCATCAGGTAGAGGCTGAGCCCCCAGGCCGCCGATGTGCCGAGCGCCACCAGCAGATCCATGTTGCCGGCCCCTGCCCGCACCGCGTTCCAGCCGGCGCGGTAGAAACGCGCGCCGAGCCAGAACTGCACGATGCTGGCAAGGATCAGCTGGACCCAGCCCGGCAGCATCCAGTTCGCCCCGAACAGGTCGCCGACCATGCCGGCCAGCAGCGGCGCCGACAACGCCGCGGCGATCAGCACATGGTGCAGTTCGCGCCGGCTGCGGTCGGCCCGCGCCTCCTCCTCCGCCTGTTCGCCACCCTGGTCGACGGGGGCGGCGCCATAGCCGACCTTCTCCACCGCCGCGACCAGATCGGCGGTGTCGAGGCTGCCGGCGAAGGCGACGACATGGGCGCGCTCGGTCGCCAGATTGACCGCCGCCGAGTCGACGCCCGGCAGCCGGCTCAGCGCCTTCTCCACCCGGCCGGAACAGGAGGCGCAGGTCATGCCGGTGACCGAAAGGTCGAACTCCCGCTTTTCGGCCTGGAAGCCGGCGGCCTCGACCGCGTCCGCCGCGGCCTTGACGTCCGGCGGGCCGGCGAAGGTCAGCCGCGCCCGCTCCGTCGCCAGATTGACCGAGACGGCGGTGACGCCCGGCACCCGGCCCAGCGCCTTCTCCACCCGCCGGACGCAGGAGGCGCAGGTCATGCCCGACACGCCGAGGTCGAGTTCGGCGCCTGTCGTTGGGCTGATGCTGTGCTGGGTCGTGGTCATGCCGCTTCTCCTTCAATTCCGCTCGGCATGGAGTGATATGGGGCTTCCAGTCATTGGAAGGTCAAGGGGCCGATCGACGCAGATTTGCCCGTCCATGAACAAAACGCCGGACGGGGCGTTCGTGTCCTGACCCTTAGCCACCAGCAGAAAGGGACCGCCCCCTTGACCCGCCTGACCATCGCCGAGGCGCAGAGCCGCGTTTCCCACCTGCTGACCCATGACGTGGTCGAGGATCTGCGCGCCGTGGAGTACGAGACGCCGCCACTGGGCGACGCCCCGTCCGCCACGCCGCTGGCCGAACTGCGGCGGGCGGCGGTGACCTTCAGCCACGCCCCCGGCTCGCCGGACTGCCTGTATCGCATCGGCGCCTTCGGCGATTCGCTGCTGATGCGGCTTCAACTGAATGTCTGGCGCTTTGTCGCCATCTATCAGGTGCCGGTGAAGGACCCGATCGACAGCAACACCATCGCCCCGCATTTCGAACGCTGGGCCATCGGCGCCGGCCATGCCGGCTGGACCATCGGCTGGCGCGACGGCGTCGATCCCTGGGACCATGACCTGCGGGTGGTGGAGACCTATTGCTACGCCATGCTGCCGGAAGGCTTCCTGGACGAGCCGCTGACCCAGCTCTATTGGCGCACCGACCTGTTGCAGATGACCCGCGCCTTCATGCTGGAGGCCCGGCGGATGAGCATCCGGCTGTCGGCGCCCGACACGGTGTAGCAGAGGTTTCGCTTGGCGCGGTGGGGGTGGCCGTGCTCAATCGTTGGGCAGACACCCTCCGCCGAGCCCCCCAATGCCGCCGATTCCCATTCCGATGCCGACCGACCTCTCCGACCTGCTGACGGTGATGGATTTCATCGGCGTGTTCGTCTTCGGGCTGAGCGGCGGCACGCTGGCGGTGCGCAAGCGGCTGGACCTGTTCGGGGTGATGGTGCTGTCGCTGGCCGCGGCGCTGGCGGGCGGCGTGGTGCGCGATGTGCTGATCGGCGCGCTGCCGCCGGCCAGTCTGCATGACGACCGCTATCTGCTGGTGGCGCTGGCCGCCGGGGTGACCGCCTTCCTGTTCCACCGTCCGATCAGCCGATTGGGCAAGCCGGTGATGGTGCTGGACGCCGCCGGGCTGGCGCTGTTCACCGTCGCCGGCTGCGGCAAGGCGCTGTCCTATGGGCTGAGCCCGTTGCCGGCCGCCCTGCTGGGGGCGCTGACCGCCTGCGGCGGCGGCGCGGTGCGCGACCTGCTGGTGGCCGAGGTGCCGCGGGTGCTGCGCGAGGAGATCTACGCCATGGCTTCGCTGCTGGGGGCCGCGATTGTGATTGCCGGCCAGCGGATGGAGCTTCCACCGGTGCCGGTCGCGGTGGTCGGCGCGCTCGCCGTGTTCGTGCTGCGCGTGGTGAGCGTGCTGCGGAACTGGAGCGCGCCGCGGGCGCCGGGGAGTTGAGAGACCCTCTCCCCGAGGGGAGAGGGAGGTTCTCCGGGGCGCGTCGTTACGCCCGCTTGCCCCAGCCCGGCATCGGGAAGACCGGCTCCGCTTCGGCCGAGGCCTTCGGCAGGACCACGGTCGGGCGCAGCTTATGGTTCTGGATGCAGGCGGAGATCAGGTTGGTGTTCTGGCCCTTCTCGTCGAAGGTGATCGCCGGGCCGACCATCAGCTTGTCCGACAGGTTGGTCTGGCGCAGCGCCGCCAGCATCGCCGAGGCCTCCGCCGTGCCGGCCCGCTTGAAGGCGTCGGCGGCGATCAGGATCGCCTCGAAGGTGAAGGCGACGTTGAAGGCGTAGCCCTCGAACCGGTCGTTGGGGAACTGCTTCTTGAAGGCCGTCTCGACCCGCTTGGTCATCGCCGCCTTGGGATCGTACCAGGGCAGGTTGGTGATGGCGTAGTCGGCGTACTTGCCCAGCACCTTGTAGAACTGTTCGTCATACAGGCCGGGCGAACCGGGGGAGATGATGCCCTTCGGCTCCCACCGCTGCTTCACCATCTCGCGCACCATCATGATGGCGTCGTTGGCGCGGGTGGTGACGATGGCAAGCTCGGCGCCGGTGGCCTTGGCCTTCGCCACCTCGACCGCCAGATCCTGCGCCCGCGGGTCGTAGGAGATCGATTCGAGGATCTGGAACGGCATGTCCAGCTTGGGGAACAGCGCATCGACGGCGGCCTTGTTCGCCATGCCGAAGGTGTCGTTGGCATGAAGGAAGACGGCGGTCTTCGGCGTGGTGCCGGTGGCGGCGAACAGATCCTTCATCAGCGACATCCCGTTCGACACCAGCATGGTGGAAGTCGGGAAGTTGCGGAAGACGGTCTTGTAGCCCTGCTCCGTCAGCTTGTCGGCGGCGGCGATGTTCATCACCAGCGGCACGCCGCGCTGCTCGCAGACCTGGGCGGCGGCGGCGGTCTGGCCACTGTCGAAGGCGCCGACGATGACATGGGCGCCGTCGTTGATCAGCTTTTCCGTGCGCGAGCGGGCGACGTCGGCGTTCGATTCGGTGTCCGCCGACATCACCTCGACCTTGTAACCCAGGTCGGACAGCACCGCCGGCGCGATGTCGGCACCGCGCTGGCAGGCCTGACCCGCCTGGGCCAGCAGGCCGGAACGCGGCAGCAGAACGCCGACCTTCAGCGTGGTGTCCTGGGCGAAGACCGGCGCGCGGCCGAAGCCGGCCAGCACGCCGCCGGCGATGGCCGCCTGGCCCAGCGTGCGGCGGGAAAGGGCGAGTCCTCCGGTGGAGCGCTTCTTATGATCGTTGGTCATGGTGCTGCGGATGCCTTTTGGCTGGTCGCAAAGCGGATCGGTTCGACCGAAGAGTCCACCGCCGGCCCCCTCCGTGTCAAAGTGGAATCGCCGAAGTTCTTCAATCCGCAACGGAATGACCCTCATGCCCAACGGCAGCCGGACCGTCACCCTCGACGAGGCACTTGCCATCGCGCTCGACCACCTGAAATCCGGGCGCCTGGACGAGGGGGAGGAGCTCTATGCCCGCATCCTCGACGCCGACCCTGGCAATGCCGAAGCGCTGCACCGGATGGGTTTCATCGCCGGCCGCCGGGGCGATATGGACCGTGCGCTGGAGCTGCTGACCCGCTCGGTGGAGCGGGTGCCCGATGCCGACGCGCTGTTCAACCTGGGAACCCTGCACCACCGCGCCCTGCGGACGGAGGAGGCCATCGTCGCCTACCGCCGCGCCCTGGCGCTGCGCCCCGATTTTCCCGACGCCGAATATCACCTGAGCGAGGCCCTGCAGGGCGCCGGACGCCTGGACGAGGCGCTGGCGGCGCTGGACACCCTGCTGGGTCGCCACCCCCACTATCCCGCCGGCTGGCGCCAGCATGGCGACATCGAGGCGGATTTGGGCCGGTCCGGTGCGGCGGTGCATTTCTATGAGATGGCGCTCGCGCTGAATCCCGCCGACGACCTGTCGCGGGAAAGGCTGGCCCGGCAGGAGGAGGCCTTCCGCATCCGCCGCGCGGCGATGGCGGCACGGCTGCCCGACGGACGCCACGACCTGCGCGACACCACCATCCTGATCCCGTTCCGCGCCGACAGCGACGACCGCAGGCGCAACCTGCGCTGGATCGTCGGCTTCCTGCTGAAGCATGTCGACGCCACCCTGCTGATCGGCGAGGACAAGGACGGACCGAGCGACGTGCCGGACTCGCTCGGCCCCGAACTGGCCGCCCGCTGCCGCCACCTGCATCTGCGCGGCAACGACACACCCTTTACCCACAAGGCCCACCTCATCAACCGCATGGTCGAGGCGGCCGACACACCCATCGTCGCCCTGCACGACACCGACATCGTGGTGGACCCGGTGCAGTATGTGCTGGCGCGCGACGCCGTGCGGCGGGGCGGCGGGTTGGTTTTCCCCTACAACGGGCTGTTCTTCTGGATCATGGGCCGGGAGGTCCTGCGCTTCGGCCACACCCTGTCGGCGGCGCCGCTGAGCGCCGTCTGCCCACGCTTTCCGCTGATGCACCGCAATTCCCCCGGCGGCGGCGCCTTCTTCGACCGGGAGCGGCTGCTCGCCAACGGCGGCTACAACGAAGCCTTCCTGTCCTGGGGCTTCGAGGATGACGAGATCGTCGAGCGCTTCCGCCGGCTGGGCCATGGCGTCGAGCGGGTGCCGGGTCCGCTCTACCATCTGGAGCATGCCCGGCCGGCGAACTCGTCTGAGCAGAACCCCTTCTTCGAGGCCAACCGGGCGGAGCTGGAGCGCGTGCGCAACGCGGACGGAGAGACACTGCGCGCCGACATCGCCGCCGGACGGCTGCGCCGGCCGCTGCTGTCGTCGCGCGACCTTCCGCCACCGGCGGCATCGCCGTTCGACTGAAAGCGGCGCAAATGCGGTGCAACGCCGGGGACCCCTTGAAGGGGAAACGGCCCGGACACAGGTGAAGGGACGGGATGTGACGAATTCGAGACCGATCTCGTGTTGAGCTTGGCACGCAAACTGTGGACGGAGGCCATTTCGGGCGTTCCCTCGGCCGGTGCTTTTGGCGGCCGGGCGGGACCGGCATCGGTGCCGCGCGGCATGCGCGTCTATGCGGTCGGCGACATCCATGGCCGGCTCGACCTGCTGGACCAGATGCTGGGCCAGATCCTGCGCGATGCCGAACAGGCGCCGAACCTGCTGAAATACCTCGTCTTCCTCGGCGACTATGTCGACCGCGGCCCGGATTCCCGGCTGGTGATCGAACGGCTCGCCTGCGGGCTGCCGCCGGCCTTCGGCGCGGTGTTCCTGCGCGGCAACCACGAGGACACGATGCTGGGCTTCCTGTCGGACCTGCGCGTCGCCCCCGGCTGGCTGACCTATGGCGGCGATGCGACGCTGGAGAGCTACGGCATCCCCGCCCCCAATCCAGATGCGCCGATGGAGCATCTGCAGCAGGCGCAGATGATGCTGAACAGCCTGCTGCCGGCCCATCACCGTGCCTTCCTGGCCGGTCTGCGCTGCCATCTGACCATCGGTGACTATCATTTCGTCCATGCCGGCGTCCGCCCCGGCGTCCCGCTCGACCGGCAGGAGGACCAGGACCGGCTGTGGATCCGCGAGGCATTCCTGGAGTCACGAGCCGATCACGGCAAGGTGGTCGTCCACGGCCACACCATCGCGCCGGAGCCGGAACTGCTGTTCAACCGCATCGGCATCGACACCGGCGCCTACGCCACCAACCGCCTGACCGCCCTGGTGCTGGAGGGGACGGATCGGCGGTTTCTGTGCACGGTGTGAGAAGACGTCTGTCCGGATTTGAGGGAATCGGCGCCGGGGCAAGGGCTAAAAAGCATATCTGCCACAATGGAAACGTCCAGCCGACGTTTCACGGCGCATAATGGCCACCTTCGACGCGAGCGTGCCTGCATATCCCGCGGCACGCCCACGCCTCACCTCAGGGAGGGGCACATGGATCGCCAAGCGGATCGCCAAGCCGTATATCAGGAGATCACGGACATCTTCGGGTTGGTTCCATCCTTCTTCAAGGAACTGCCCGACACCACCATCGAAACCGAATGGCGCCTGTTCAAGGCCGTGCAGGTCGATGATGGACCGATCCCCCAGAAATACCGCGAACTGATCGGTCTGGGAATTGCCGCCGTCATGAAGTGCCGGTACTGCGCCTTCTATCATACGGCACTCGCCAAGCTGTTCGGCGCGACACAGGACGAGATCGAGGCCGCCGTTCACTACGCGAAGTCCAGCGCGGGCTGGAGCGCCTACCTGAACGGCATGCAGGTGGATTACGACACCTTCACACGGGAGGTCGATCAGGCCTGTGACCATGTGCGGAGCCAGATGTCGCAACAGCAGCACGCTGCCTGACAGACGGGCCGGGCCGCCCGAACGGAACCGGTCCAGAATGACGAAGGGCTTCCGGATTTCTCCGGAAGCCCTTGTCTTTGTGGTCGGAGAGAGAGGATTCGAACCTCCGGCCCCTGCCTCCCGAAAGCAGTGCTCTACCAGGCTGAGCTACTCTCCGATCATGGCACCGGTGGACGGTGCCGTCCGCCGGTGGAGCGGGTGTATAAACGGTTCCGGCCGGCGGCGCAATGCAAAGTCACAGCCTGCACGCTGCATTTTTGCCATGCTGTTTCGCCATACCGAACGGAACCCTGAAACAACGAAGGGCTTCCGGATTTCTCCGGAAGCCCTTGTCTTTGTGGTCGGAGAGAGAG
>NZ_CAMLJP010000095.1 GCF_946480385.1 uncultured Azospirillum sp. | reverse complement strand
AGTGCCGGCTCAGCCTTCCTGCGACAGCAGGGCCACCGGCAGATCGACGAACAGCGTCGCCGCCATCACCGTGTCTCCGCCTTCCACTTCCGCCCCGGTCAGCCGGTTGCGCCAGCGGGTGCCGCGCGGCAGCGGGATCGCGGTGTTTCCCCAATCCGGGCTGTCGCCCAACTGTGCGGCCAGCCGCGGCACCGCCACCAGCACCGTATCGTCGCCGCTGCGGCGGGCGTAGGCCACCACATGGTCGGCGCGGTCGCCGGTCGCCTCCAGCGGCAGATACTCGCCGGCACTGAAGACCTCCGGCATTTCCGCGCGAACCGCCAGTGCCTGCCGGGTCACCGCCAGCTTCACCGCACCGTCGGTCCAACGCTCCAGCAAACCGGGCACGGCACCGCGCTCCACCAAATCCTCGACCTCGTCCAGCAGCTTGCGGCAGGCGTCGTAATCCACCGGCAGCCGGTTGTCCGGATCGACGAGGCTGAGGTTCCACAGCTCGCAGCCTTGATAGATGTCGGGCACGCCGGGGCTGGTCAGCTTCAGGAGGGCCTGGGACAGCCCATTGACCATGCCGATGCGGGCCAGCGCCGCCTGAAAGGGCAGGAAGGCCTCGAGGAAGGCGTTGCGGCGGGTCACGTCCAGCGCATCGTGGATGAAGCTGACGACCGCCCCTTCATAGACCTCGTTCGGCGCCGCCCATGTCGAATGCAGCTTGGCCTCCCGCATCGACTTGGTCATCGCGCCGACGATTCGCTCGGCGAAGGTGGTCATCGCCGCCTGATCGATCTGCTCGACCGAGGCGCCGGTCAACTCCGCCGGCCAAGCGCCGAGCAGAAGCTGGTAGAACAGGTACTCGTCGTTGCGGTCGGGCGGGGCGGTGCCCTCCACGTCGCCGCGCCGGGCGCGCAGCAGGCGGCTCCAGGTCTGCACCTGCCGCTCCCATTCCTCCGGCATCTCCGACAGAGCGTAGAGCCGGGCACGGGTGTCCTCACCGCGCTTGGTGTCGTGGGTGGTGCTGGCCAGCATGTTGCCGGACCAGTTGCGGGCACGGTCCTGGTTGGCGCGATGGAAGGCGGAGATGCTGACGCCGAAATGGTCGGGATGGCCGCCCACCTCGTTCAGCGCCACCAGCCGGTTGTAGCGGTAGAAGGCGGTGTCCTCCAACCCCTTCGCCATCACCGGCCCGCTGTACTGCTGGAACCGCATGGCGAAGCGCGTGACCTGCTGATGGCTGTAGCCGCTCTTGGGAGCCGCCACCAGATCGGTGGTCAGCAGCCGCTGCAGGAAATCATAAACCGAGCCGTCCGGCCCCTGCTCCGCCCGCCGCGCCTGGGAGATCGCCCAATCGATGTCGCGGCGGTCGAGGTCGCTCGGCACGCCGCCATCGACATAGGTGCGATAGACCGGGAAGCGGGCGATGGTCTCCTTCAGCGCCTGATGCAGGATGTTGGCGGTGAAGTCGGCGGTGGCTGGGTTGGAGCGGGCGATGCGCGACGCCTTGCGCGACAGCACGTTCAACTCGCTGGCCATCTCACTTTCCATGATGCGGATCTTGCACTGCCGCACCACCTCCTCGAAATCGTCGCGCCGACCGATGAAGTCGGCGTAGAGGCGGGTGAAGGCCTCCTCCGCCTTGGGATCGACGAACAGACCGCCCATCAGGTTGGCATATTCGTAGCCGGTGGTTCCGTCGATCGGCCAATCCTCGCGCAGCCGTTCATGCCGGGCGAGGATCTTCTCCACCACCAGATAGAAAGGTTTGGAGGAGGCCGCGACCAGCCGCTCGCAATAGCCCTTGGGGTCGATCAGTCCGTCGATGTGGTCGATGCGGATGCCGTCGAGCGTGCCGTCCGCCACCATGCCCAGCACCATGCGGTGGGCGACGTCGAACAGCTCCGGCTCGTCCATGCGCAGGCCGGCCAGCTCGTTGATGTTGAAGAAGCGGCGATAGTTGATGTCGTCGGCCGCCACCTTGAAATAGGCGACGCGCCAGTTCTGGCGGCCGATCAGCTCATGCAGATGGCCCCAGGTGTCGATCTCCCCCTGGTAACCACGAAATACCGCCAGCCGCTGGTTGATCGCGTCGGCCATGTCCGGCCGGGTCGCAACCAGAGCCGCCAGCTCCGCCTTCAGGTCGGATGCGCCGCGAAGCTGGTGGGGGCGGGCATCCATCAGATGGGTGAAGGCGTCGGCGATCCGCTCCAGATCGGGGTGGTCGCTGCCCAGGATGATGCCGTAATCCTGCGGCCGCACCGGCAGCTTGTGGCTGCCATAGGCCCAGACGGCGAAGCTGCCGGTCTCGTTATCGAAGCGAAGCTCCAGCCCACCCGACACCAGAACCGCGCCATACTGGTCGCCCAGGAACGGCACCAGGACCTTGCCCTGGAGATAGCGGTAGTCGGATTCCCATTCGATGTCGAAATACCCGGCATACGGGCTGTCCGGCCCCCACTCCAGCACATTCAACCACCATTCGTTGTCGCTGCCGCCGACACCCATGTGGTTGGGAACGAAGTCCAGAATCTGGCCCAGATTGTTGCGCTTCAGTGCCTCCACCAGATCGCTGAAGTCGTTCTGGTCGCCGACCTCCGGGTTCAACTCGTTGTGGTTGACGATGTCGTAGCCGTGGGTGCTACCCGGCCGCGCCTTCATGTAGGGGGACGCATAGAGATGGCTGACGCCCAGACGGGCGATGTAATCGGCGATGGCGGCGGTGCGGTCGAAGCCGAACTCGCCATTCAGTTGGACCCGGTACGTCGCACGAGGGATGGGCTTGCCGGCGGCGGGGGCCATGGATGTTTGCTCCTCGGAGTAGGGAAGGGCGTTTTTCGATCAGCGGCGGGCAGGGGGAGATGACTGGCGAGCCGCGGCCAGAATGTCGGCGACCGCCGCCGGCTCCGGCGCATCGGCCAGTTCCTCCAGCGTCATCGACAGCTTACGGCGCCAGTTGGGGTATTGGTCGGTGGTGCCCGGCAGATTGACCTGATCGCGCTCGCGGGTCAGGTCGTCCAGCTGCGCCACCGCCAACGCCGCGTTGGTGCGGGCGAGGAAGGCATGCACCGCATGGTCCAGCGCCTCGTCATAGGGGCTGTCCGCGCCGAAACCGGCGGGCAGGGCGATGTCGGCGGCGCGCAGGGCATCGACCAGGGCACTGCGGTCGGCGGAGCGGCGGGCCTGCTGCTTCTCCGCCTCGTCCTTCGCCGGATAGAGGCCCTTCTCCGCCTTCAGCACGATGTCGTCGCCCTCCCACCAGCCGCGCAGCGTGGCAAGGTCGTGGCTGCCGACGGTGGCGAGCGCCAGTTCCGGATACTCGTCCGGTCCCTTGAAGGCGCCGCCGTCGGTCCATTCGAAGAAGACGACGCGGTAGCTCAGCACCCCGGCCTCGGTCATCCGCTCGCGGAAGCCGTCCGGCACGGTGCCCAGATCCTCGCCCACCACCAGACAGCGGTGACGCTGGCTTTCCAGCGCCAGGATGCCCAGCAGATCCTCCATCGGATAGGCGACATAGGCGCCCTCGCCCGGCGGGTGGCCGTCCGGGATCCAATAGACATGCTGCAACGCCATGGCGTGGTCGATGCGCAACGCACCGGCATGCCGCATGTTGGCGCGGACCAGATCGATGAAGGGCTGATAGCCGGCCACGCGCAACGCCTGCGGATGGAAGGGAGGCAGCCCCCAATCCTGGCCGGCCGGGTTGAACAGGTCGGGCGGAGCGCCGACATGGGCGGCGTCCACCACCGCCTGCGGCGTCATCCAGGTCTCCGCCCCGCTGGCGTCGGCCCCGACGGCAAGGTCGCGGTAGAAGCCGATGGTCATGCCGAGTTCGGTCGCCCGCTCCGCCGCCACGCGCAGCTGGTCATCGGCCAGCCATTGCAGCCAGGCATAATAAGCGACACGGTCGGAATGCTCCTTGGCGAACCGCTCCACCGCCAGTGCGGTGGCGTCGTGGTAGTCCGCCGGCCACTGGTGCCAATCTGCCTTGCCTTCCGCCGCGAAGCGTTCTCGCAACGCCTGGAAGGTGGCGAACCGCTCCAGCCCTATTCCGCTTTCGGTCCAGAAGGCGTCGAAGGCGGCACGCCGCTCCGGCTTTCCCGAGGTCTGGAAATCGGCGAAGAGCTTTTCCAGGATCGGCAGCTTCAGCTTGGCGACCGCGGCGTAGTCGACGTGGGAGGTGGACCGAGCCGTCTCCAGCGCCTGCCGGAACTCCGGCGAAGCCACCCTCTTGCGCATGTCGGCATCGTCCAGGAACTCGGGCATGGCGGTGATGTCGATGTAGAGCGGATTCAGGAACAGCCGGCTGGCCGGGGAATAGGGGCTGGCATGCTCGGGATTGTCGAGGAACAGGGCATGCAGCGGGTTCAGCCCAATCACCGCCGCCCCACGCGCCGCCGCGATGTCGGCAAGCGTCCGCAAATCGCCGAAATCGCCGATGCCCCAGTCCTTCCCGCTACGCAGGGTGTAGAGCTGCGCCGACAGGCCCCACAGCTTCTCCCCCACCAGCATCGGTGTCGGCAGATGGCAGCGGGCGGGCGCCAGGATCAGGCGGGTTTCCGCCACGCCATGCTCCGTCTCCACCCGCAGCGTGTGGTAGCCGGCCTTGTCCAGTTTGCCCAGCGGCAGGCGCCGCTCGGCATAGGTCACGTCGCCGGCGGTGATGCAGCGGCAGCGCGGCAGGCTGCCGAAACCGACGACGCCGCTCTGCGTCTCCCCGCTTTCCAGCGTCAGGGTATAGCGCAGGGTCCGGGTGCCGTGGGGCAGGGTGACCGGCACGGTGACCGCCGCCCCGGCGCGGCGAACCACCGCCGGGGGCAGGGCGCAGCCATACTCCTCCTCGTCCAGGCGGTCGAGATGGGCCAGCGCGGCGGCCTCGTCGCCCGCCTCCACCCCCATCGCCGATAACAGGGCGCGGATGGTCTCCTCGCTTGCCGTCACCGTCTCGCCGGCGGCATTGTCGAAGGAGCGCTCAACCCCCATGCGGTCGGCCAGCCGGTCGAGCGCCGAGGCCTCCTCAAGCCACAGCACCACCGACCAGGGCGCCAGCGTGTCGCCCGTCAGCCCGTCGCCTTCGGTCCACAGCACGCGGCCCGACGCCTCCGGAAAGCCGGCGGCCGGCGTGTCGCCGAGGTTGGCGAAGGCATGCAGGCGGCTGCCGTCGCCCAGCTTCCAGCAGACCGTCAGCCCGGTCTTGCCGACCGCCTTATGGCTCGACGCACCGCCGGGAACCCCGTCCAGCCGCGGCACGATCTCCGTCCGGCGCAATGCCAGCGCCCGGCGATACCAGTCGAGCCAGCCGGCATGCTCCGCCTGTCCGCGGGCATCCCAATCCAGCTTCGCCGATTCCATGGTCCCCGGCGCAGTGGGGTCGGGGATGCGGGCGCGGGCGTCGGGGTTCTGGAATTCGGGGAATTTGGCGAACTCCTCCGCCCGGCCCTTGCGCACCGCCTCCGCCAATTCCTCGCCGAAGTCGCAGAAGAAGGGGAAGGGCTTGGCCGACGCCCATTCCTCGCCCATGAACAGCATGGGGATGCCGGGACCCAGGAGATAGAGAATGGTGGCGGCACGCACCGCCTCCGCCTTGGCGATGTGGGTGATGCGCTCGCCGAAGGCCCGGTTGCCGATCTGGTCGTGGTTCTGGATGAAGGTGACGAAGGCGGTCGGCGGCAGATGGGCCGACGGCTCCCCGCGCAGTTCGCCGTCGCGATAGGCCGACGGATCGCCCTGGAAGGCGAAGCCCTCCGCCAGCGCGCGGCCCCATTTGGCCGGGTCGTGGGCGTAGTCGGCGTAATAGCCGCCATCCTCGCCGGTCGCCGCGCTGTGCAGGCAGTGGTGCAGATCGTCGTTCCACTGGGCGGTGTGCCAGCGCGGATCGCCCTCGCGGTGGCGGGCGAGGAAACGGGCCTGATTGGCGTCGTTCTCCAGCACCAGATGGACATGGCGCTGGTTCTGGAAATGACCGTGCACCCGCGCGGCCAGTTCCTCCAGCACATGGCGGTCGCTGTCGTCGATGATGGCGTGGACCGCGTCCAGCCGCAGGCCGTCGAGGTGGTATTCCTCCAGCCAATAGAGCGCATTGTGGACGAAGAAGTCGCGCACCGGCCCGCTACGCTCGCCGTCGACGTTGATCGCCGCGCCCCAGGGGGTCTTGTGGCGGTCGGTGAAGAAGCTGTCGGCAAAGGCGTGGAGGTAATTCCCCTCCGGTCCGAAATGGTTGTAGACGACGTCGAGGAAGACCATCAGCCCACGGGCATGCGCCTCCTGCACCAGAGTCTTCAGATCCTCCGGCCGGCCATAGGCGCTGTCCGGCGCGAAGGGCAGCACGCCGTCATAGCCCCAGTTGCGCGCGCCGGGGAAATCGGCCACTGGCATCAGCTCGATCGCGGTCACGCCCAACTCGACCAGATCGTCCAGCCGGTCGATGGCGGACAGGAAGGTGCCTTCCGGGGTGAAGGTGCCGACATGCAGCTCGTACAGCACCGTCTCGTGCCAGGGGCGTCCGGTCCAGGCGGCATCGGTCCAGGCATGCACGCCGGGGTCGATCACCTCCGACGCGCCATGCACATCGTCCGGCTGGAAGCGGGAGGCCGGATCCGGCACCGCCAGCCCGTCCGGCAGGACGAAGCGGTAGCGGCTGCCCGCCTGCGCCCGCGCGGTGGTCAGGCTGAACCAGCCGTCCTCCTGCCCCTCCATCGCCAGCGGCGGCCCGCCGTCGTCCAGCGACAGCAGGACGGACGCCGCCGTCGGCGCCCACAGGGAGAAGCGCACGGCCCCGTCGGCCTGCACCTCCGCCCCGAAGGGCATGGAATGGCTGCGGCGGCGCTCGTCCACCGGCGGAATGCGGTCACGGTCGCGGCTGGCGATCTCCGGCCCGGCATCGGCGCGGATGATGGCGGTAACGCCGGCCAGCGGGATCCCCACCCAACCCGGCCGGTTGGCAAGCTCGTAGCCGACCTCGTACAACGCCTTTTCCAGCAGGAACAGCTTCAGCAGCGGCGCGGCGGCTTGCGGGTCGCGCGGGAAGCCGGGGCAGTCGCCAATGGCGCCGCGGTAGCCGTCGAGGAAGGCGGCGGACGCAGCCCCCTCCCACCAGGACAACCAGGCGGAACGGGCATCACGCGACGGGCCATCGAGATCGGCCGGCATCGCATCGCGCGCCATGGCGGCGGCATAGGCGATAGAGCGCAGCATGCCGGCGACGTCGCGCAGGATGCAGTGCTTGGCCCGCCGTTCGGCCAGCGGGCGCATCGGCTCGCCTTCGAAATCGACGATCTGCACGTCGCCGCGCGAGACCAGCACCTGCCCCAGATGATAGTCGCCATGCAGCCGCATGGCGCTGAGGTCGGCATTCGCGGGGATCAGCGCATCGATCTGCGCCATCACCGCCGCCTCGCTGGCGGCGAGCGCGTTGACCTGCGCGGAAATTGCCGGGTCCAACGTCTGCCCGGCGGCGCGCAGCCGCTCCAGCACGCGCTTCGCCAGGGTCCGCACGCCACCCGCCCATTCCGTCAGCCGCTCTGCCGTCGCCGGCTCTGGCGTGAAGGCGTCGCCGCCGCCGGGGGTGGCGAGCGCCCGGTGAAGCTCCGCCGTCCGCTGTCCCAGCAGGCGCAGGAAGCCGACGCTGTCGGCATCGGCCGCTTGCGCCGTCTCGCTGTCCTCAAAGCGGGCAACGCGGTCGTTCAGGTAACCGGTGACATGGCCCCAGGCGTCCTTCGCCTCCGGCACCAGTTCCTGCATCACGCACAGCGTGGTGGAGCCGGAACTGTTGGAGCGCTCGACCCAGCCCAGCAGGGCCGGCGTGTTGGGGAACTGCGCCACCTCGGTCAGGAAGCGGCTGACCTCCAGTTCGGGGTGCATGCCGGGTTCCAGCTTGCGCAGCCCCTTCAGGATGGCGGCGTCGCCGACGCGGATGGAAGTGTTGGACTGTTCGGCGGTCATCCGATGCAGCGGGGCGTCGGCATGCAACCGTTCCGCCATCGCCTCGCAGGCACGGGTGTGGCCGGCGGTCAGGCCGGCGGACAGCGCCGTTTCGCTGGGTTCGGGATCACGCTTCAGAATGGCGCCCAGCAGCGCACGGACCACGCCGTCATCGGCATAGCCGTCGCGCAGGCGGCCCGGAACCGGCAGGTCCTTGGAGCCGGCGATCACCGACGCATCCTCGCCGGTGCCGCGGTCGAGGATCAGGGGAAGCTGGTAGAGCTGCGGCTCCCGCCCCGGCGGATCAACCCGCAGCAGGCAGAGCTGGGCCTGCGATCCGCCGGCGAGCGGCAGCGGCAGGGCGTCGACGATGCGCACGACCGGCCGACCGGCGTCCTTCGCCGCATACCAGCGGCGGGTCAGGAGATGGTCCGGCAGCAGATCGTCCTGAAGGCGGGAGAGAATCCCGCTTTCCAGCGGATTGGCTAAAACATTCGGCTGGGCATGTGGCTGCGGCGCAGTGGGCACGAGGGCTCCTCCCCTGTTGAGCGCTGGGTGGCACGTCGCTCAAACAGCACGGCGGGGAGAAATTCCCGCACCCGCGAAGCCGCTTCCACGAACGACTGCGCCCTTCTCCCGAAAGAGTGGTCAAACGGTCCGCGGGTGGTGCGGCAGATGGGCGAGGCGGCCGATCCGCTCGGCCACCTGCAGAGCCTCGACCACGTCGTCCAGCCGACCGTCGCGCATCAGATTGTGCGCATGGGTGTTCAGCGCGGCAACGACGGCCCGTTCATCGGACACCCCGCGGGCCGGCTTCCCGTCGGGATCGAGCACGGTGGCGCCCAGCGCCGCCATGGCCTCCGCGGTCAGGTTCACGGCCTCGGACAGGGCCTCTTCGTCGTCTTCCGCTGCGGTCAGGATCGGTTCCAGAAGCTCCGCAAGGAGACGGGGGGTCATGGTGCTAATCCTCGGTGACATTCTAAGGCCGTCCCCTTCGACGTCGGTGCTGTGTGGTCTCCAGTACAACAGCCGAAGCGAAGGAAAGGTCCACCCGGCCGAGCTGCCCGAAAGCCGGTTTCCCGAAACATGGAAAGGGCTGCCGGACATGTGAAGCGACATGGGAACCAAGCGCGCAACCGGCAAGCGGAACCGGATGTCAACTGGACGAATGGGAGAAGGAAAGGAGCGGCGATCCACCGCAGGACGTGATGAGTTGTGGAAGACTCACCTCGATTCCGCGAGAATGCATTTGCATTCCGATAACGCCGCGCATCACGCGATCAGAATTCGCCTGCAATCCAAGGTAACGTTGCCAATGGCCCTTCCGAACAGAGCATCCGGCATAGATGATCGGCAATCTATCATACGGGACAGCGAGCGCGCGCCCGTTGACGGAAGCGGTGGCGGGGGCCATCCTCCTGGTATGGACGACCTGACCCGACGCGTTGACCGGCTGGAAACCATCCTTGATCAGATGGCGCCGACGCTTGCACGGATTGACGAGCGCTTGAAATCCCTGGCGACAAAGGAAGATGTCGCCAAGGTGGGGGAACGTGTCGCCAATGTCGAGGGCGCGGTCGAAAAGCTCCCGACCACACTTCATCTGCTGGGATTCATCGTCAGCGTGCTGGCGCTCGCAGGTATCGCGAAGTTCCTGCATCTCTGAGTAAGATCGCTAGCCGGTGCAGGGACTTACTCGATGAAATCCTCCCGGCTCAGCCCATAGCGCTTCAGCTTGTCGTAGAAGGTCTTGCGCGGGATGTTCAGCGCCTCGATGGCCGCCTTCACGCTGCCGCGATGGCGGGCGAGTTCGGACTGGATCAGGCCCTTCTCGAACAGATCCACCTGCTCAGCCAGCGACAGCGCCGACGGTGCCGAGACCGGCGCCGGGGCCACATCCTCCAACCCCAGCACGAAACGGTCGGCGGCGTTGCGCAGTTCGCGGACGTTGCCGGGCCAGTCCTGGCTCATCAGCCGCTGCATCTGCTCACGGGTCGGCGTCCGCGGCTCGCGGTTGTAGCGGGTGGCGGCCTGGGCGACAAAGTGCTGGAACAGCAGCGGGATGTCGTCGCGGCGTTCGCGCAACGGCGGGATGGTCAGCACCACCACATTCAGGCGGTAATAGAGGTCGGCGCGGAATTTCCCCTCGTCCGCCGCCTGCCGCAGATCCGCCTTGGTGGCGGCGACCACCCGCAAATCGACCGGCACCTGCTCGTTCGATCCCAACGGTTCGACCACCCGTTCCTGGATCACACGCAGCAGCTTGACCTGCAGGGCCAGCGGCATGCTTTCGATCTCGTCCAGGAACAGGGTGCCGCCGCCGGCATGCTCGATCCGGCCGACCCGGCGCTTGGCGGCTCCGGTGAAGGCGCCGGCCTCGTGCCCAAACAGCTCGCTCTCGAAAATCGTCTCCGGCATGGCGCCGCAGTTCAGCGCGACGAAGGGGTTCTTGCGCCGGCCGCTGGTGGCGTGCAGCGCACGGGCCACCATCTCCTTGCCGGTTCCGGTTTCGCCGAACACCAGAACGTCGGCGTCGGTGTCGGCGACCGCGGCGATGGTGGCGCGCAGCCGCTCGATGCCCGGCGTGCGGCCGACGATGGTCCCTGCCGGATCGGCTCCGCCGGCGATCTGCGCCCGCAGTCGGCGGTTCTCCAGCACCAGCCGCCGCTTCTCCACCGCGCGCCGGGCGATCTCGGTCAGCCGGTCGGACGGAAAGGGCTTTTCCAGAAAGTCGTAGGCGCCGTTGCGCATCGCCTCCACCGCCATCGGCACGTCGCCATGGCCGGTGATCAGGATGACCGGCAGGTCAGGGTCGATCTCCCGCACCCGCGCCAGCAAGGCCAGCCCGTCCATCTGCGGCATGCGCACATCGGTGACGAGGCAGCCCGGCCAGTCGCGGCCGAGATGGCGCAAGGCCCGTTCCGCCCCGTCGCAGGCCGTCACCTCGAATCCCGCCAGTTCCAACGCCTGCTGCCCGGCTAGCCGCACCGCCCGCTCGTCGTCCACGAACAGCACGGCGCCGGCGCCCTCGGGAATGGACTGACTCATGTGGCCTGCTCCGTGGTGGTGAGCCGCAGGGTGAAGACGGCGCCTTGACCCGGTTTGCCGTTGCGGTTGGCGGCGGTGAGGCTGCCGCCGAAATCCTCGACGATGCCGTGGCTGATCGACAGCCCCAGCCCCAGTCCCTCGCCGGCTTCCTTGGTGGTGAAGAAGGGGACGAACAGCCGGGGCAGGTCGGCCTCGGCGATGCCGCCGCCGGTGTCGGCGACGCTCAGCAGCGCCTCGCCCTCCGCCGCGACCAGACCGATGCGCAGGCGCCGCACCGGACAGCCGCGCATGGCGTCGGCCGCGTTGCCGATCAGGTTGACCAGCACCTGCTGCAGCCGCACATCCTCCGCCACCACCCGGACCGGCTGGTCGGGCAGATCGACCTCGACCGTGATGTCCTCGCGCCGCAGCTTGGATTCCAGCAGGGCCAGCGCCTGGCTCACTGCACCCTGCACCGACACCGGCCCCAGCGTGCCGGAGGCGCGACGGGCAAAGCCCTTCAACTGGCGGGTGATCGCGGCCATACGGTCGGTCAGTTCGGCGATCTCCGCCAGATTGCCGCGCACCGCGTCCATCCGCCCGCGCTCCAGCAGGACCACCGCGTTGTCGGCGAAGCTGCGCATGGCGGCCAGCGGCTGGTTGATCTCATGCGCGATGCCGGCCGACATTTGGCCCAGCGCCGCCAGCTTGGCCGCTTGGGTCAGTTCGTTCTCCGCAGCGCGCAGGTCGGCGGTGGCGGCGGCGACCCGGCGCTCCAGCTCCGCCCGCGATTCCTCCTGCAGCGCGATCCGCTCGACCAGCGCCACCCGGCGCAGCGCCACCGCATAGGCGGTGAGTGCGGCCATCGCCACCGCCGCGGCGGCCAGCAGCCCGGCGACCCAGGCGCGGGCGGTTACCGGATCCAGGCTGGTCAGGCTATGCAGGGTCCAGTCGCCGCCGGGCATGGCGACGGAGGTCAGCAAATAGCGGCGCTGCCCGTCCTTCTCCTCCAGCAGGATGCGGTCGGAGGCACCGCCGAAGGCCCAGGGCAGCACGTCCAGCCCCTCGCTGGTGCCCTCCGGCACGATGGGCAGGCTGATCGGCAGGCGGCGGGGCAGGGCGTGATAACGCCAGGACGGCATGTTGGTGATGAACACCACCCCGTCGCGGTCGGTCACCAGCAGCTTTTCCTGCCCCGGCGTCCAACCCCGCTCCAGCCGGTCGAACCCCAGTTTCAGCACCACCGTCCCGACTGTGCGGTTTTCCGCCACCACCCGGTTCGCCGTGTAATAGCCCGGCACCAGCGAGGTGGTGCCCAGCGCGAAATGGTGCCCTTCCCCCTGGTCCATCGCCATGCGGAAATAGGGACGGTAGGAGAAATTCTCGCCGACGAAGCTGGCGGCGCTGTTCCAGTTGCTGGCCGCCAGCGTCGTTCCCTTGGCGTCCATCACGTAAAGCGCCAGCGCGTCGAGTGCCTGGGCGATGCCCTGAAGCTTGCGGTTCAGCCGGTCGACCGCGGCCGGCGTCGGGTTGACCAGCAGGGCACGCACTTCCTCATCCTGCGCCAGCGCCAGGGGAACGGCGGCATGACGCTCCAGCTCCGCCCGCAGGTTGGCGTTGTAGAGCGCCAGTTGCGCCCGCGCGCTGTCCTTCAGATCGTCCAGCGCCAGAGACGAGGCCCAGCCCGCCGCCAATGCGGCGGCCGCCGGAACGCCGAGCAGCAGCGCCACCATCAGCAGCCGGCGCGGCCGTTCCAGCGCCCGGGCGACCAGCTGCGCCGCCGGTGACAGCGTCACGGACGGGGAGAGAAGGGCGGTCGATTCTGTCGCCGGGTCGGTCGGATTGCTCAGCAACGTCTTCCTTGATTGTGCTGCGCCGCAACATTGATACCGCAGCGCTGTGAAGTGTGCGGATTTTCGCACATCGCTGGACCCCGTGTCGTGCGGATTCTCGCCCTCGGCCATGCGGCAAATGCTTGATGTTGCTGGATTCAGCAATTGGCCCACCGCTTGCTTTCATAGGCAATCAGTTGGGGGCCGCCCGCCCAGCCGGCGCCGAATGCCGGACGAAAGAACGGGCACCCTGCCAGGAACGCCGTTCTGAGGAACGCCACGAGGAGAAGTAGCATGAGCGCAGACGCGACCGCCGCGCGCCCCACCGCCGCGCACCAGGGTGCGGTGAAGAAGCCCTTCTACACCAACCTGACCTTCCAGGTTCTGACCGCCATCAGCATCGGCATCCTGCTGGGGCACTTCTACCCGGCCATCGCCGTGCAGATGAAGCCGCTGGGCGATCTGTTCATCAAGATGGTCAAGATGGTGATCGGCCCGATCGTCTTCCTGACGGTGGTGACCGGCATCTCCTCGATCGGCAACCTGAAGAAGGTCGGCAAGGTCGGCGGCAAGGCCCTGCTGTATTTCGAGGTGGTGACGACCTTTGCGCTCGGCATCGGGCTGCTGGTCGTCAACCTCATCCGTCCCGGCGCCGGCATGAACATCCTGCCGGGTCAGCTGAAGGCCGACGCGGTTCAGAAATACGCCACCTCCGCCCATGAGCACGGCTTCATCGACTTCGTCGTCGGCATCGTGCCCGACAATGTCGTCGGCGCCTTCGTCCAGGGCGACATGCTGCAGATCCTGTTCTTCGCCGTGGTGTTCGGCGTCGCCCTGTCCGCCATGGGCCAGAAGGGCAAGCTGGTCGAGGACATCTTCGACAAGATCGGCCATGCCCTGTTCGGCGTGATCGGCATCCTGATGCGCGTCGCCCCGGTCGGTGCCTTCGGCGCCATGTCCTTCACCATCGGCAAGTACGGCATCTCGTCGCTGACGGCGCTGGGCCAGCTGATGGCGTCGGTCTATCTCACCATGGCGATCTTCATCTTCGTCGTGCTGGGCAGCATCGCCAAGGCCTATGGCTTCAGCATCTGGAGCTTCATCCGCTACATCCGCCAGGAACTGCTGATCGTGCTCGGCACCTCCTCCTCGGAGTCCGTGCTGCCGCGCATGATGGAGAAGATGCAGAAGTTCGGCTGCTCCAAGCATGTCGTCGGTCTGGTGATCCCGACCGGCTATTCCTTCAACCTCGACGGCACCTCGATCTACCTGTCGATGGCGGCGATCTTCATCGCCCAGGCCTTCAACGTCGACCTGACGATCTGGCAGCAGCTCTACATCCTGGTCATCCTGATGCTGACCTCGAAGGGTGCGGCCGCGGTCACCGGCGGCGGCTTCGTGACGCTGGCCGCCACCCTGTCGGCCACCGGCGTCCTGCCGATCGAAGGTCTGGCCCTGCTGTTGGGCGTCGACCGCTTCATGTCGGAAGCCCGCGCCCTGACCAACCTGATCGGCAACGGCGTCGCCACCGTCGTCGTCGCCAAGATGGAAGGCGAGTTCGACGAGAGCATGGCGGTCGCCGAATACCAGCAGCACTTCAAGGAACCGGCGCTCGCCCGGATCTGACGATCTGCCGCAAACGCGCGGCACACATGCGGGCGCCGGATTTGGAAATTCCAAAGATGATCCATCCGGCCCCCACAAGGATCCTGTAAGGTATGGGGGACGCTTCGATTTGGTTCGAATCGTCCCCCTTCCGTTTCGCGGGGCGGTTGGCGCAACAGTCCGAATGGGCTATAACCGCCAATCAGGTGAAGTGAACGCAAAGAATTAACTGAAATCTTGTTAACCGGAGGAAGAGACCCGATGTCCGGCGATTTTGAGGCGATGGCGCTTGAGTATCACCGCAACCCGCGGCCCGGTAAGCTGGCAGTAGTCGCGACCAAGCCCATGGCCAACCAGCGCGATCTGGCGCTGGCTTATTCGCCGGGCGTTGCCCATGCCTGCACCGCCATCGCCGACGATCCGTCGAAGGCGGCGGAGCTGACCGCGCGGGCCAATCTGGTGGCGGTCGTCACCAACGGCACCGCCGTGCTGGGCTTGGGCAACATCGGGCCGATGGCCGCCAAGCCGGTGATGGAAGGCAAGGCCGTCCTCTTCAAGAAGTTCGCCGGCATCGACTGCTTCGACATCGAGCTGAACGAGCTGGATGTCGATGGTCTGGTCGACACCATCGTCCGGCTGGAGCCGACCTTCGGCGCCATCAACCTGGAAGACATCGCCGCCCCGGCCTGCTTCGAGATCGAGCGCCGCTGCCGCGAGCGCATGAAGATCCCGGTGTTCCACGACGACCAGCACGGCACCGCCATCGTGGTGGGTGCCGCCGTGCTGAACGGTCTGGCGCTGGTCGGCAAGGACATCTCCAAGGTCAAGGTCGTCTCCACCGGTGGCGGCGCCGCCGGCATCGCCTGCCTCGACCTGATGCTGTCGCTGGGCGTCCGCCGCGAGAATGTCTGGCTGGTCGACCGCATCGGCGTGGTCCACAAGGGCCGCAACGAGGAGATGAACGAGTACAAGGAGGCCTACGCCCACGACACCGAGGCGCGCACGCTGTCCGACGTCATCGACGGCGCCGACATCTTCCTTGGTCTGTCGGGTGCAAAGGTGCTGAAGCCGGAACTGCTGGCCCGCATGGCGGACAAGCCGCTGATCCTGGCGCTCGCCAACCCGGAGCCGGAGATCATGCCGGATCTGGCCCGCGAAGCCCGTCCGGACGCCATCATCGCCACCGGCCGTTCGGACTTCCCCAATCAGGTCAACAACGTCCTGTGCTTCCCCTTCATCTTCCGCGGTGCGCTGGACGTCGGCGCCACCACGGTGAACGAGGAGATGAAGATCGCGGCGACCCACGCCATGGCCAACCTCGCCCGCGCCGAACCGTCGGACGTGGTGGCGGCGGCCTATGTCGGTGAAACGCTGCGCTTCGGCCCGGACTACATCCTGCCCAAGCCCTTCGACCCGCGCCTGATCGTCGAGGTGTCGTCGGCCGTCGCCAAGGCCGCCATGGACAGCGGCGTCGCCACCCGGCCGATCGCCGATTTCCGCGCCTATCAGGACCAGCTGAACCAGTATGTCATCCGCTCCGGCCTGTTTATGAAGCCGGTCATCACCAAGGCCAAGACCGCGCCCAAGCGCGTCGTCTATGCCGAGGGCGAGGACCCGCGCGTGATCCGCTGCGCCCAGGTGGTGGTCGACGACGGCATCGCGCATCCGGTGCTGATCGGCCGCCGCGAGGTGATCGAGCGGGTGATCGGCGAGATGGGCCTGCGCCTGAAGATCGGCCAGGACGTGGAGGTCATCGAGATCATCCGCGACCCGCGCTATCACAACTTCACTGAACATTACCGCAAGCTGATGGGCCGCCGCGGCGTGTCGCCCAGCCATGCCGCCAACGTGGTCCGCACCCAGCCCACCGTCTTCGGCGCCCTGATGGTCCGCCGCGGCGAGGCCGACGCGCTGGTCTGCGGCACCACCGGCCGCTTCAACGAGCATTGGGCGCACATCTGCGGCCTGATCGGCCTGCGTGACGGCGTGAAGGTCGCCGCGACGATGAACGCCCTGATCTCCCAGAAGGGCGTCCACTTCATCACCGACACCTACGTCAACCCCGACCCGACCGCCGAGCAGGTGGCCGAGATCGCCCGGCTGGCGGCGGACGAAGTGATGCGCTTCGGCATCGAGCCGAAGGTGGCCCTGCTGTCGCACTCCAACTTCGGCAGCGCCGACACCCCGTCGGCCCGCAAAATGCGCGCTGCGGTCGAACTGGCCTCCCAGCAAATGCCGGATGTGGAGATCGACGGCGAGATGCATGCCGACGCCGCCCTCGCTCCCGCCATCCGCAAGGAGCTGCTGCCCGACAGCCGCCTGAAGGGCGAGGCGAACCTGCTGGTGATGCCGACGCTGGACGCCGCCAACATCGCCTTCAACATGATGAAGATCCTGGGCGAGGCGCAGAATGTCGGCCCGATCCTGCTGGGCGTCCAGCGGCCGGTCCACATCGTCACCCCGTCGGTCACCACCCGCGGTCTGGTCAACATGACCGCCGTCGCCGTCGTCGACGCCCAGCTCGCCGACCCGGTCAACGCCGCCCCGACCCCGCCGGCGGGCGTGGGCGCGTAAATCAGGGATGACAGGGGGCGCGGTGGTCGCCGCGCCCCATTTCCCTGCGTCCAATTCGTGCTATCCCTTACCCGTAGCCAACAGGAACGGCACGGGACATGAGCAACCAGCGCAAATCCGGCAATGCCGCTGCCGCCACCGCCGCGGCGCTGGTCGGGCAGGCCGTGCCGCTGCATCAGGCTGGCCGCTTGGCCGAGGCCGAAGCTCTCTACCGACAGGCGCTCGCCGCCCAGCCGCGCCAACCGGACGCCCTGCATCTGATGGGCATGATCGCCTGCCAAACTGGTCGCTTTGCCGAGGCCGCCGACCTGATCGGGCAGGCAGTGGCGGCCAAGCGCGGCGTTCCCGATTACCACGCCAACCTCGCCTACGCTCTCCAGGCGCTCGGCCGCTTCGCGGAGGCGGAACGCGCGGCCCGCAACGCCCTGCGCCTGCGCCGTCCGTTCCCGGAGGCCGCCAACACGCTGGGCAACGCCCTCAATGCGCAAGGCAAGGCTGCCGAGGCCGCCGACGCCTACCGTGCCGCCCTGCGCGCTCGTCCCGACTATGCGGAGGCGGAAGGCAACCTGGGTGCGGTGCTTCGCAGCCTCGGCCGCTCGGCGGAGGCGGAACCGCTGCTGCGTCACGCGCTCACCGCCAACCCGTCCCTGACGGAGGCACGTGCCGCTTTGGGCCTTGCACTGCTCGACCTCGGGCAAGCCGACGAAGGGGAGACGGCGTTGCATGCCGTGCTGGCCCGCCGGCCGGACCATGCCGCGGCAGCCCTTGCGTTGGCCGGATCGCGGCAACGCCGCGGAGGGGACGCGGAACCGCCCTACTGCCGCTACCTGACTCTGGAACCGGCCGATGCCGAAGGCTGGAACGCCTACGGCCTCATCCTGCAAGGGGCCGACCGCATCGGCCCTGCCGCCGATGCCTTTGCCCGCGCCCTGCGGCTCGACCCGAACATGGCGGAGGCGATGACCAACCTCGGCACCATCCGCCGCCTGCAAGGGCAGGGCGCGGTCTCCGCCGATTTGCAACGCCGCGCGCTGGACCTGCGCCCCGGCTATGCCGCCGCTCATACGAATCTCGCGCTCGCCCTTCAGGATTTGGGCGACGAAGTCGGCGCGGAGCGGGAGTTCACCAAGGCGCTGGATGCCGATCCCACACAGGCGCTCGCCCGCTTCAACCGCGCCATCCTGCGCCTGCGCCAAGGTCGGTTGGCCGAGGGATGGGAGGATTACACCGTCCGCTTCGAGTCCGGACGCCTGCGGCCGAAGCGCCCCTTCAACATCCCGGAATGGGAGGGGGACGAGCTTGCCGGGCGCCGCCTGCTGCTGTGGGCCGAACAGGGTTTGGGCGACGAGTTCATGTTCGGCTCCCTTCTGCCGGAAGCGCTGTCGCGTTTCCCGGACGCCATCGTCGAATGCGAACCCCGGCTGGTCCCGCTGTTCCAGCGCTCCTTTCCCGGCACCACGGTGCGCGCACCGACGCGGCGGCCGGACGATGCCGACTGCCATCTGCCCTTCGGTTCACTCCCACGCCTGTTATGGAAGACCGCGCCGATCCCACCCCCGCCCGCCGGCTGGCTGAAGCCGGATCCGGAGCGGGTGGCGGCATGGCGGTCGCGGCTGGACGCGCTCGGCCCCGGCCTGACGGTCGGCATCGCCTGGACCAGCCGGCGCATCACCACCGAACGGCGCCAGTCCTATACGGATCTGGAGGAGTGGACCTCCCTGCTGCGCCTGCCCGGCATCCATGCCGTCAGCCTGCAATATGATGGGCGCGAGGAGGAGATCGCCGCCGTCGAGGAGCGCTTTGGCCTGCGCATCCACCGCTGGCCCGACCTCGACCAGATCGCCGATCTGGAGGGCACCGCGGCCCTGATGGCGAACCTGGATCTGGCGATCACCGTCGCGTCCTCAGCCGGGGAAATGGCGGCGGCGCTGGGCGTGCCGGCCTGGCGGCTCGGCCGGCGCGACTGGACGCAGCTTGGCACCGCGGTGCGTCCCTGGTTCCCGACCATGCGCTGCATCCATCCCGATGGGGAGGTTGGAGTCGGCGGCACAATCACCAAGACGATACAGATGCTTACCAGACTTTCCGCAGGTGATTTGTGAGCATTGCCGACTGGTTCGCCGAGGCACTTCGCCATCATCAGGCCGGCGCCCTGGACGCCGCCGAACCACTGTATCGACGTGTCTTGGATGCCGAACCGCGTCACGCCGACGCCCTGCATCTGCTGGGGGTACTGAACCACCAACGCAACAATGATGCACAAGCTATTGATCTGATTAACAGAGCCATTGAGATCGCGCCGGAAGTTGCGGACTACCACGCCAACCAGGGCATCGTTCTGCAACGGCTTGGTCGCCTCGAGGAAGCCGAAGCAGCGCAGCGTCACGCGCTGGAGTGCGATCCCACCCATGTCGGCGCCCATTTCAATCTGGGGCTGGTGCTGGCCGCACTCGACCGCTTGGCGGAGGCCGCCACCCAGTATGCCGAGGCCGCCCGGCTTTCCCCCGGCTTGGCCGACGCCCACCTGAATCTTGGTGCCGCCCTGCAGGGGATCGGCCGGGCGGAAGAGGCCTTGGCTGCCCATGCACGCGCGGCGGAACTGTTGCCCGGCGATCCGCGCCCCTGGACCAACCGGGCTGTCAGCCTTCAGAAACTCGGCCGCAACAGGGAGGCCGCCGACGCCCTGCACATGGCGGCGACGCTGGATGGCGGGACCTCCGACCCCACGGCGCTGCCCGCTCTCGCCGCTGCGCTTCATGCCGCCGGGCGAATGGAGGACGCCGCGGAGCGTTATGCCGACGCCCTGCGCCTCGATCCACGCGATGCGTTTTCTCTCAATGGGTTGGGTATTTGTCTTAAGGCACTTGGTCAACTGGATGATGCCGCCGCCTGCTTCGATGCGGCCACCGCCATCCAGCCCGACCATGCCGATGCGCTCGACAATCTCGGCAGCATCCGCAACGCCCAACACCGCCATGCCGAGGCGGAGGCCCTGCACAGGGAAGCGATCCGCCACCGGCCCGACTTCGCCGGTGCCTGGAACAATCTCGGCAATGCCCGCCACGCCGCCGGCCGCACGTCCGATGCCTGGAGGGCGTGGCATGTTGCATTGACGCTCGATCCCACCCTGCCGGAAACCCACACCAACCTGGGCAATGCCTTGCGCAGTGCTGAGCGTTTCGCCGAGGCCGAGCGGTCGCAGCGGCGCGCCATCCGGCTCGCCCCGCTGGAGGCACCCGCCCGCAACAATCTGGGCCACCTGCGCCAGGGCCGGCACGACCATGTCGGCGCCGCCGACTGCTACCGCAACGCACTGGCGCTGGACCCCGCCTATGGCGAGGCCTGGAGCAACCTGGGGCTGGCCAGCCAGCGACTGGGCGACGGCACGGGGGCGGAGCGCTGCTACGACCGGGCGCTGACGCTGCGGCCCGACCTGTCGCTGTCCCACTTCAACAAGGGCCTGCTGCGGCTGGAGGCCGGCGATCTCGACCATGGCTGGCCCGGTTACGCCTGGCGCTTCGGCTCGGGGCAGGTCGGGCAGGGGCGCCAACCGCGCGCCCAGCCGTGGCGCGGCGAAGGCCTGACCGGCCGCCGCCTGATGATCTGGGGCGAGCAGGGCGTGGGCGACACCATCCTGTTCTCCGCCCTCTGCCCCGAATTGGCCGGACGCGCCGTCTCCACCACCCTGGAGGTCGACCGCCGGCTGGTGCCGCTGTTCGCCCGCTCCTTCCCGGCCCTGCGGGTGCGGGCGGAGGCGCTGGACGCGCAGGGCAGGGAGGCGATGGCGATCCCGGACTATGACCGCCATGTGCCGATGGGCTCCTTGCCCCGTGTCCTGCGCCGCCGGCTGGCCGATTTCCCGCCGCGCCTCTCCTGGCTGGTGCCCGACGCCGGGTTGGTCGAGCGTTGGCACGAACGTCTGGCGGCGCTCGGTCCCGGTTTGCGCATCGGCATCGGCTGGCGCAGCCAGATGATGACGGTGGAGCGCAGCGTCGCCTATCTGCCGCTGGACAGCTGGGCGCCGCTGTTCGCACTGCCCGGCATCCACTGGGTGGTGCTGCAATATGGCGAGGTGGAGGAGGAGGTCCGGCAGGCCGAGCGGCACTTCGGCATCCGCCTGCATCGCTGGGACGATCTCGACCGCAAGGACGATTTCGACGGCGTCGCCGCGCTGACCGCCGGGCTGGACCTCGTCATTTCGCCGGCGATGTCGGTCGGCGAACTGGCCGGCGCGCTGGGCACTCCGGTCTGGCGCTTCGGCACCCGCGACTGGACGCAGCTGGGGGCCGGGGTGCGCCCCTGGTATCCGTCGATGCGCCTCTTCCAGCCCCGCCCCGGCGAGCCGCTGTCGGCGACGATGGCCGATATGGCCGGCGCATTGCGTTCCCTCTCCCGATTATCGGCCACATCACGCCATGCGCCCCCCTCACCCGGCCCTCTCCCCGGGGTGGAGAGGGTATCCGCGGCGGGAGAGGCGTTGGCGGGGCAGGCCGTCGCTCTGCACCGGCAAGGCCGCCTGCTCGATGCCGAAGCCCTCCACCGCAAGGCCGTGGCAGCGGCTCCGACCCATCCCGCTGCCTGGACCAATGGGGGGCTCACGCTGCTCCGGCTTGGCCGCGTCGACGCTGCCGTCCAGTGGCACCAGCGCGCGGTGGCGCTGAATCCGTCCTTCCCCGAAGCCTTCGGCAATCTCGGCGTGGCGCTCCAGGCCAGTGGGTGCGCGGTAGAGGCCGCGACGCTGCACCGCCGCGCCGTCCGGCTGCGCCCGATGCAGGCGGAAAGCTGGGGCAACCTTGCCGCCGCCCTGCTCGCCGCCCGGCACTTCGCCGAGGCGGAGACCGCCTGCACGCGTGCCGCGGCCCTGGCGCCGAGCCTTGCCGGCATACCGATCACGGCCGGTGCGGCGTTGAAGGGGCGGGGGCGTTTCACGCAAGCCGCCCGGCAGTGCCGCCGTGCCTTGCGCATCGCGCCGACTTCGGCCAAGGGCTGGTCGAACCTGGGCATGGCCCTGGCTGGCCTTGGGCACTGGAACGACGCCCTGCACGCTCACCGGAAAGCGACGGCGCTCGCCGCGGACCAGCCGGACGTGCTGGTCAACCACGGCCACACGCTGCTGATGCGGGAAGAGCGTCGCCCCGCCCGCAACTGGACCGAACGGAGCCTGCGGCTGACGCCGGGCCGGGCGGATGCCAGAATGAACCGCGGCCTGCTGCGCTTGGCCGAGGGTGACCTGACCGGTGGTTGGGACGACTACGCCCACCGTTTCGCCACCGGCGATGCCGTATCCCGCCGCCTCAATCTCCCGGAATGGCAGGGCGAGCCGCTGGCCGGCCGCCGCATCCTGGCATGGGGGGAACAGGGGCTGGGCGACGAGATCATGTTCGGCACGGCGCTGCCCGACCTGCTCCGCCGATCCGGCCGGTTGATCGTCGAATGCGACCCGCGTCTGACCGGCCTGTTCGCCCGCGCCCTGCCGGGGGCCGAGGTTCGGGCACCCACGGCGGATCCGCGTGACGCCGACTGCCATGCGCCGATGGGCAGCATCGCCGCGCGGCTGCGGTCAGACCTGCGGCATTTTCCCTCAGCCGCTCCGCTCTTCACCGCCGATTTGGGGTTGGCGGCGGAATGGCGCGGTCGGCTGGCGGCCCTCGGTCCCGGCTTGCGGGTCGGCATCTGCTGGCGAAGCAGCCGGATGACGGCCGACCGGGCCGGCGCATACAGCCGGATCGACCAGTGGGGCCCGGTCCTCACCGTGCCGGGCGTGGTCTTCGTGAGCCTGCAATATGACGGGCATAGGGCGGAGCGCGAGGATGCCCAGCACCGCTTCGGCACGGTGCTGCACCACTGGCCCGACCTGGATCAGCGCAACGATCTGGAGGGGGTGGCAGCGCTCATCTCCGGCCTCGACCTCGTGATCTCCGCCCCGACCGCGGTGGGAGAACTGGCCGCCGCCCTTGGGATCCCGGTCTGGCGGATCGCGGGCGACGGCGACTGGTCGGCCCTGGGAACGGCGGTGCGGCCCTGGTTCCCATCGATGGCGCTGACCGGCCATGCCGGTGACCATGACGTGACCCTGGCGGCGGTCGCGCGACGCCTGCAGCGCCTCGCCGAAGGGGCTCCATGACCATCGGAGGAGGGAGGCCCACGCAATTCCGCATTGCGATTCCGGAGCCGCCCCTTTATCGACTATGGCCGCCGGGCGCCACGCAGGGTGGATGACCCGGCGCCCGCGCCGTCGTAAGCTGCTTCCTGCCGGACGGCGACAGATGGGTTCAGGACAGGGTTTCGGGGCGCGGTTCAAGGGAAAGGACGGTCGGTGCGGTCTGAGGACGCTCTTGCCAACATAGACGTCGCGGTGCTTGCCGGCGGGCTGGGCACACGCATCCGGGGCGTTCTGGGTGACACGCCGAAGGTCCTGGCCCCGATCGCGGGCCGCGCCTTCCTCGGCCACCTCCTGGATTACCTGTCGACCTACGGATCGCGCCGGGTGGTTCTGTGCCTGGGCCATCTGGCCGACCGGGTGACCGCATGGCTCGCCCGCGGCGATTCCGCCGGCACCATCGACGTGGTCTGCCAGATCGAACCGCGCCCGCTCGGCACCGCAGGTGCCCTCGGCTATGTCCGCAAGGAGCTGCGCAGCAGCACCATCCTGGTGGTGAACGGCGACACCTTCCTCGACGCCGACCTGCGCGCCTTCATCGCCTCGCACCGGCTGTCGGGGGCGGAGGCGTCGGTCCTGTGCGTGACGGTGGAGGACGCCTCCCGCTTCGTGCGGGTGGAGATCGGACCGGACAGCCGCGTCCGCCGTTTCCTGGACAAGGCGCCGGGGGCGGGCACCATCAACGCCGGCGTCTACCTGTTCTCCGCCGCCTTCCTCGACCGCTTCATCGCGGCAGGCGCGGTGTCGCTGGAACGCGACGTGCTGGAAAAGCTTCCGCCGGGCACGCTGAACGCCCATGTCGCCAAGGCTCGCTTCCTCGACATCGGCACGCCGGAAAGCCTCGCCACCGCCGCCAGCGTCATCGCCGGCCGCGAGTCCTGACGCGGAGGCCAGTCGGGAGTCCCGGCGGCCGCAATTTACCCCCGCGTACGCGACCGTCTGCCACTGGACTCGCGCAAAGTGCCGGGCCAAGATGCGCACCGACTCGACACCGTGCGCAGTGGGTGCTTGCGCCGGGGCCGGGCCGCCACGCCGATTTCTCCGGACCCGTGCCATGGCCGTCATCCTCATCCGCGCCGACGCGTCGCCGACCATCGGCACCGGCCATGTCATGCGCTGTCTCGCCGTGGCCGAAGCCTTGCGCGACCAGGGGCACGAGGCGCTGTTCGCCGCCGTGGAATCCACCCCCGCCATCGACCGCCGGCTGTCGGCGGACGGCTTCCGCCATGTCTCCATCGCCGGGCCGGTGGGGCAGGCGGCGGATCTGGCCGCCACCCGCTCGCTCCTGCGGCGGGAGCATGGCACGGCGGTGATGCTCGACGGCTACCGTTTCGGCGAGGCCTACCGCGTCGGGCTGCAGGCGGCCGGCGCGCGGGTGCTGGCCTGGGACGATCTGGGCGACGGCACGCCGCTGCACGCCGACCTCGTCGTCAACGCAGCACCGCAGGCGGCGGCCCTTCCCTATGACGCGATGGCGCCCGGCGCCGTCCTGCTGCTCGGCCCCGGCTACGCGCCCTTGCGGCGGGAGGTTCGGCAGGCGGCGCAGGCGCCGCGTCGGACCATCGCCAACCGGCCGGTGCTGCTGGTGACCTTCGGCGGCTCCGACCCGCTCGGCCTGACCGGGCCGGTTCTGCAGGCTCTGGCGACGGAGCGGCCCGACGGCTGCCGGATCGTCGCTGTGGTCGGCGGCAGCAATCCGCGAGCGGCCGAGCTGGGGGCACTCGCCGCCGATGGCGTTTCCGTGGAGATCGACTGCCCGCGCATGGGCGCGCTGATGGCCGACAGCGGTCTGGCGGTCTCGGCCGGCGGCGGCACCATGGGGGAACTGGCCGCGCTGGCAGTACCGACCCTGCTGGTGGTCACCGCCGACAATCAGGCAACGGCGAGCGGCGACGCCGCCGAACTCGGCTGGTGTACCGCCGTGGACGCCCGTGGTTGCGATCCCGCCAAGGCGGCGGCGGTGATCGCCGGACGGGCGCTCGCCCTATGGTCCGATGCGGGGCAACGGCAGCGGATGCAGGATGCCGCCACGGCACTGCCGCTTGACGCCGAAGGGGCGGTGCGCATCGCCAGCGCCCTGACCAGCCCGCCGCCCAAATCGGTCAGCGCCGCCCGGCGGCGGACGGCGCTTGCCTGATACCGCTGTTTCTGTCAGCTGACCACGCGCCACGTGCCGTCCGCCTGCTGGCAGGCGGTGCCGAAGCCCTGCTGGGTGCGCCCCTGGACCACGATGGTCGTCTGGTATTCGCGGCACAGCTGGCCCTGCGGTCCGGTGCCCTCGCGCACGGGCGTGTAGCTGCCGTAATTGCCGGTTTCCGGGTTGTTCCAGCGGATGGTGCTGCCGGTCGGCGCGCTGTAGGCGTTGACCGCCGCCTGCTGGGCGTAATTCTGGTCGGCACGGTCGAGCGAGGCGCCCGCGGCATTGCCCAGCGCCGCACCCAGCAGCGTGCCGACGCCCACCGCCACCAGCTTGCCGCTGCCGCCGCCGAAGCGCGAGCCGGCCAAGCCACCGACCACGCCACCCAAAACGGTGCCGGCCGTTTGCTTGTTGGC
>NZ_CAMLJP010000094.1 GCF_946480385.1 uncultured Azospirillum sp. | reverse complement strand
GCCAGCGCGGCCGCGGTCGGCTCGTTGATGATGCGCTTGACGTCCAGGCCGGCGATCTTGCCGGCGTCCTTGGTGGCCTGGCGCTGGCTGTCGTTGAAGTAGGCCGGGACGGTGATGACCGCCTGCGTGACCTTCTCGCCCAGATAGTTCTCGGCGGTTTCCTTCATCTTGGTGAGGATGAAGGCGCTGATCTGGCTGGGGCTGTACTTCTTGCCGTGCGCCTCGACCCAGGCGTCGCCGTTGTCGCCGGAGATGATGCGGTAGGGAACCAGGCCCTGGTCCTTCTTCGTCAGCGGATCGTCGAAACGGCGGCCGATCAGACGCTTGATGGCGAAGAGGGTGTTTTCCGGATTGGTGACCGCCTGGCGCTTGGCGGGCTGGCCGATCAGCCGCTCGCCGCCCTGGCTGAAGGCGACCATGGACGGCGTGGTCCGCGCGCCCTCGGCGTTCTCGATCACCTTGGCGCTGCCGCCTTCCATCACGGCGACGCACGAGTTCGTGGTGCCGAGGTCGATACCAATCACTTTGCTCATGTTCAGCCTCTTTCGTTCGGCAGATGCGTGGCGGCCCGTCTGGTCCGGCACCGCCGCGATCCCCATAGGGTCGGTGAAACGTCGGTGGAGCGCTTGGGGGTCTGGTCCGCGGAAGAGTGATGCTTGAGAGCAACGCCCCCGGGTCCGGCCCGTGCTGGCGGAGATATAGGCGGAGCCGTTTCGGGCTGCAACAGGGTGGCGCGCCTTTCGGCCCGCAAAAGCGGCGAAAAAACGTTGCCGCGACATCCTCCGCCACGCCGCCGCCGTTCCGCTGCTCTTCGCAATAGAATACCGACGTATTCAAGCAAGCGAAGGCGAGTATCCCGATATTCACCCTCTCTGATTCAAATCGTCACAGATGTTACAAGTGATTAATGCTTCGGTCCTGAACCAGTCAATGAAGTTAACCTTTCATTAACAAGCAATGGCGTGCTGTCCCTCTTCGAATCAATTCGCAGTTGCTGTGATTATTCATGTTTTGGAGAATCTAATAGTGAAAACCCAAAAGGAATATGCTATCTCCTTTGTGTCATAGGGGACGACCGCAAGGGATTGGGCCATCGGCGCGTCTGTCGCCGCCGCCGGAGCATGCGGTTCCATGCAAAGCTGGTCATACAGGTGTGAAAGGGAAGCGCGATGATGGACGAACGACGCGATGTGGCCCTGGCCATCAAGTCCTGCCTGGACAGCCTGATGAGCGACGCGACGCGTTGCGACCTCGATGACCTGGCGCGCTTCATCAGCCTCGCCGCGCTCGCCGCGGAAGAGGCGGCCGTCGCCCACGACCCCCAGGCCGTCCGCCTGAAGGCGCTGATGGCGACCGGGGCCGGCCACTGCTGACCGGCAACCCTGGCCTTCCCAGAAGTGCGGGGGCGGAAGCCCTTCTGCTTTACAGTATCTCAGCGTTGCGGATGGCGTCGTCGATCCGGCCCAGCATTTCGGCGCAGGACTCGTCGCCATCCATCAGGTCGGGAAGCGCGAAGCTGAACATTGCCACCGCGGCCACACTCCCCGCCGCATCCGGGCGTTCCGCGCCGACCAGCCACAGGTAATGGGTCTCGGCACGGCCTTCCTCTTCCGTCCGCATCATCGCCTGGGCGATCACGGCGCCGTCGGCGCGGCTTTCCACCGTCCGGTCGCCCGCCCGCTGGTCTTGCGGCCGGACAAAGCGCAGCGCCATCTCTTGCAGGGTGGCTGCCGTTCCGCCGGACTCCGGTCGCGGCACCACCCGGTCGGTCACCAGCCGCAGCACGCCGGCGGCCGGCGGCGGCGGCCGGAAGGTGCCCACCGGCTGCCCTTCATGCTCTTCCACATCGACCGCCCAGCCGGCCGGCAGCCGGAACCGCACCGTATCGGACCAGCCGATATCGGAGCCCTCCCCCTGCCCGCTCGCTGAATATGTCTCGTCGGCCATCGCCCGCTCCCAAAAATCGCCGCTCTGAAAAATCGGGCGCGCCTCGTATCGGCACGCCGGGACCGGCACCTTAGGCGGCGCCCGTCTTCCCGCCAATGCCCGATCGAACCGGTCGGGATTGCCGCCGCGACCTCTGGTTCCCGGATTTACTCGGGGATCAGGAACTGCACGCCCAACCAGCGCCACCGGCCGTCGGCGGCCGGCAGGGTGCAGTTGACGCGGGCGCGGCCCGGCGGGAAGGGATCCTTGATGCGGACCTCCACCCGATCCTCGGCGATGCGCTCCAGCGCGGTGCGGCCCTGGCCGGTGGCGAAGCAGGCCAGCTTGGAGCTGTCACCCACCCCGTCGGCGATGGTGAAGCCCAGCGGCGGCGGATTGACGGTGACCAGCGGGTCGTCGGGCGTCAGGTCCGACACCGGCAGCGGCAGCGCGTTGGCCGCCAGTTCGAAGCGGTCGGCGCTGCCATAGGTCTCGTTCATGACGAAGCGCGGCAGGCTCCAGGGATCGGCCTGCGGGTGCAGGACCCCCGACTGCTGGCCGAAGGCGGCGGTGAAGCCCTGGTCGACCACCAGCTGCCGCACGGCCAGCGAATATTCCCCCTGCGGATAGGCGAAGACCGCCGGGCGCCGTCCCAGTTCTGTCTGGAAGCGGTCGGACATCCGGCGCAGGTCGGCCGCCACCTGATCCGGGCTGCGCGCCAGCATCGACTGGGTCGAGGTGCCGAGCGCCCCGATGGTGACGCCGGCCGCCGCCAGCTGGCGAATTTCGCCCCAGCTCATGTGGGTGGGCGACCCGCGGTCCACGGCGTCGGTGGCGACGAACAGGGTGAAGGGCAGGTCCGCCGCCTTCAGCCGCGGCCAGGCCTCGGTGAAGGCGGAGCGGCTGGCCTCGTCGATGGTGATCGCCACCGTGCGGTCGGGCAGCGGCTTGCCGTTGCGCAGGGCGTCCAGAATCTTCGGCAGCGGCAGGACGTGGTAATCGCCGTCGGTCAGTTCGTCGAGATGGGCTTCGAACTGGTCGATGCGGATGCTGATCGAGGGGTTCTGGTCCTCGCCGAAGCGGTCATAGGCGAAGACCACCGCACTGGCGCCCAGTGGAGAGGCGGATTCGGCGGCAGCGGGCCGGGACACCGGCACGAACGCGGTCCAGACGGACAGCGCGGCGGTGGCGAGTACCCTGACGGCACGACGGAACGGCATGGCGCCCTGCGGAAAAGGCTGATCGGGGCGACCTTCGCCCAGACGCAAATGATGTGCCACAGTCCCCGCCATGCGAACAAGCTCCGTCCGTCGCTTTTCCACGGACGGCAGTGATGCGGTGCGCGCGTGCAACAATGGAAGACCTCCGCCCCGGCACAAGCCCTGCTAGAGGGACCGACCTTATCCTCGCACCGGCCTTCCCTACATCAGCCGGCCGCCGGCCGCCGCATCGGTCAGCAGCGGGTAGCGCTCGGCATTCGGGAGCTGATAGTGCCACCATTCCGACGGGTAATGCTCCCACCCGGCGCCGATCATCACGCCGAGCAGCAGGGCGCGGTTGCGCTGCTGTTCGGCGGTCAGGTCGCTGCGGCCATGGTGCGACCGCTCGGTCATCGCATCGAAGCCGGTGCCCATGTCCAGGGCCGAGCCGGCGCCATCCACCAGCGTCAGGTCGACCGCCACGCCGCGGGTGTGGTTGGAGCCCAGCCGCGGGTCGGCGATGTAGACGGGGTCGGGAAAGGCGTGCCAGAGCCTCCATTGCGCCTCCGCCGGGCGGAAGGCATCGTAAATCCGCAGGCGGCAGCCGATGCCGCGGGCCAGCCGGATGGCATCGCCGAGCCGGCGGGCCGCGTCGGGATGCAGCAGGCACACCGGCGAGCGGTAGATCGGCACGCCTGACAGGTTGTCGGCGGTGGCGTAGAGAAGCTCCAGGTCGATGTCGAAGGCCGGGGGCGCGATCTCGGTCAGCATGGAATGGAAAACCGTGGGCGTATGAGGAAAACGATCGTCCTCTAGCATGGCCGCGGCGCCATCTGCCATGGTCACGGGTCTGCCATGCCCGAGGCGGTTTTTCCCGATGGAACGGCTCCGGTATGGCAATCCAGGGAAGGCGTGCCTGCGTATTACACATCGGTCGTCGGCGCGACGCGGCGGCCAGGAAGGCGAAGCGATGAAGGTTCTGGGTCTGGATACCGCCACATCCGGCTGTTCGGCGGCAGTGTGGGAGGGAGTGTGGGAGGGAACGGCCGGTCAGGCCGGCGGCACGCGCGTGACCGTACGGCACAGCCCGCCGATGTCCCGCGGTCAGGCTGAAGTGCTGGTGCCGCTGGCGCAGGAGGTGATGGCCGAGGCCGGCGTCGGCTTCGCCGACCTCGACCGCATCGCCGTTACCGTCGGGCCGGGCGCCTTCACCGGACTGCGCATCGCGCTGGCCGCCGCGCGCGGCATAGCCGTCGCCCAGGATCTGCCGGTGGTCGGGATCACCAGCTTCGACGCCATCGCCCATGGCGTGCCGGCGGCCGAACGCGCCGGCCGTTCTCTGCTGGTCGCCGTCGACAGCCGGCGTGCCGAGCCCTTCCTGCAGCTGTACGACGCGGCGCTGACCCCTGTCGGCGAGCCGGCGATGCCCGATCCGGCGGCGATCGCCGGCTGGCTCGACGCGCTGTGCCCGTCCGGTCCGCTGCTGCTGGCGGGCGACGCGGCGGCGGCGGTGCTCCCGCTGCTGGGCGGCCGGGCCGACGTCGTTCCTGCGTCCGGCGACGGGTTACCGGACGCCGCCGTGGTCGCGGCGCTGGGGGCGGCCCGTCCCACCGGCCTGCCGGCCGAGCCCTTCTATCTCCGCCCGCCCGACGTCACCCTGCCGAAGTCCGCGGCCCCCAGACCCGCCTCCAAGCCCGCCCCCAAGCCGGAACCGGGAGCGGCGGCATGACCGCGCCCTCCGTCCGCCTCCACCCCGCCGGCCCGCTGGAGGCCGGGGTGGTCGCGGCCCTGCAGCAGGCCTGCTTCCCCGACGATCCGTGGGACGAGGCGTCGGTCGCCACCCTGACCACGCCGCCGGCCGGCTTCGCCGTCATCGCGCTCGACGCGCAGGACCAGCCGGTCGGCTTCGTCATGGCCCGCGTGGCGGTGGAGGATGCCGAGATCCTGGCGATCGGCGTGCTGCCCCAGGCGCGCCGTGGCGGCATTGGCCGCCTGCTGGTCGAGGCTGCCGTCACCGGATCGCAGAACCTGGGTGCGACTGCGCTGTTTCTTGAAGTCGCCGAGGATAATCCGGCAGCATCGAGTCTATACAAGGCCAGCGGCTTTTTTTCCGTCGGGCGCCGCCCCGGATACTACAAGCGTATCGATGGCCGGGTCGCGGCGCTTGTCCTGCGCCGCAATCTGGATGGGGCATAGGGGTTAATTTTTCCGCACGACCAGGCGGTGGACTCCGTCAGGATCATCCAATCGTTCGGGGTGGACAGACAGAATGCTGTGCCCCAACTCGATCAAGGATCGTGGAACGTTTTCCAAGGGTTCGCCTGCATTCAGCCGGACTTCGAGTGTCTGCCCCGCGTCCATCCGCTCTACCATCAACTTGGTCTTGACGAAGGTTAACGGACAAACCTGCGAGGTGATGTCGAGAAACAAGTCTGCGGAGATTTTTTCGGTCACCGATTCCTCTTTGTTCCAAAGGATGGATATTGCACGATGCAGAAAACCTCTTTATATGGTGAGGTACGAATGCCGCGGAGCAAGCTTACATGAGCAACGGGTCCCCTTCCAACGCGCTGTTGTCTCTGACCACGGAGATCGTGGCGGCGCATGTCTCCAACAATACAGTCTCGCTGACCGATCTTCCGACTCTGATCGAACAGGTCTACAAGTCGCTGGCCAACGTCGGCACCGAACCGGTGGTGGCGGAGGAGCGGCCGCAGCCCGCCGTGCCGATCAAGAAGTCGGTGACGCCGGACTACATTGTCTGCCTGGAAGACGGCAAGAAGCTGAAGATGCTGAAGCGCCATCTCAAGACGGCGTACAATATGACTCCAGAAGAATACCGGGACCGCTGGGGCCTGCCGACCGACTACCCGATGGTCGCGCCGAACTATGCCCGTCAGCGCAGCTCGCTGGCCAAGCAGATCGGTCTCGGCACCCGCGCCCGCCGCGGCGCCTGAGGGCTGGGGCTTCCGCAGGGCGGACCGGCGTCATGACGGCGGCGCCGCCCGTGCCTGGCCTCTCTCCCTGCCCTCTCCCGTTTCTTCTTTCCGTATTGGCTGCCGGGACACACGGGAGTCCCAAAGGGATTGCATCCCCGAAGCGGATGGTCCCCCTGGGTCGCAGCAGGTTTCGGCTGACGGCACGCGACGATGTCGGTTGACCGGCAACCGGCGGATCGTGTTATGCCTTGTGGTGCGTGCGACGCTGTCCGTCCCGACCCTGGCCGCCGTGGCCTGGCGGCGGCAAGCCGGCGCGGCGCATAGTCCCGAACCATCGCAGCGGACCGTCGACATGGCTGATGCAAGCTTGGACCAGCCGGGCATGACCCGGACTAGCCCGGAGCGGCGCGAGGCGTCCGCACCAGATGCCCCGGATGCCGGTGGTGAAAAGCTGACGGACGGCATTCGTCTGGGCACACTGGAGGTGCGGCTGGCGCGCTCGGCGGAAGAGATCGATTGGGCGCAGGCGCTGCGCTATCGTGTCTTCTATGAAGAGATGGCGGCGGTTCCCTCTCCGGCGATGCAGGTCCGGGCCCGTGATTTCGACGATTACGACGATGTGGCCGACCATCTGCTGGTCATCGACCATGCCCGGGGCAACGGTCCCGACATGGTGGTCGGAACCTACCGGCTGATCCGCCGTCCTGCCGCCGAGAAGGTCGGCCGTTTCTATTCCAGCGACGAATACGACATCAGCCGCCTCGCCAGCTATCCCGGCGAGGTGCTGGAGCTTGGGCGGTCCTGCGTCGATGCCGGCTATCGGTCGCGCGGCAGCATGCAGCTGCTGTGGCAGGGCATTGCCGCCTATGTGTTCCAACACGACATCGCCCTGATGTTCGGCTGCGCCAGCCTGCCCGGCACCGATCCGGATGCGATGGCGGAGCCGCTGTCTTATCTCTACCACCATCATCTGGCCCCGGCGGAACTGCGGGCGACGGCCCTGCCGGAACGCTTCGTGTCGCTGGACCGCATGCCCAAGGACCAGATCGATCCGCGGCGGGCGCTGAACATCCTGCCGCCGCTGATCAAGGGCTATCTGCGGCTGGGCGGCTTCATCGGCGACGGTGCCGTGATCGACCACCAGTTCAACACCACCGATGTCTGCATCGTGGTGAAGAGCGACCTGATCACCGACAAGTACGCCAAGCATTACGAACGTCGCAGCCGCGACAGCCAAGCCGGCTGAGGCGATCATGACCCGCACCGCGCGCGCCCTGGGGTCATCCGGCCGCGGCGCCCTGCGCCTGGCGCTGTACCTGCTGTGGACGCTTCTGCTGATTCCGCTGCAGGCCCTGGCGGTGGCGCGCGGCTGGCGGTTGTGCCGCACCTTGCCGGCCTTCTATCACCGGGTCTGCACCCGGCTGATGGGGCTGGACGTGGTGGTGCGCGGCCAGCGTGTCGCCGACGGGCCGGTGCTGTTCGTGTCCAACCACTCCTCCTATCTGGACATCACGGTGCTGGGCTCGCAAATCCCCGGCTCCTTCGTCGCCAAGTCGGAGGTCGGGAGCTGGCCCTTCTTCGGTTTGCTGGCCCGGCTGCAGCGCACGGTGTTCGTCGAACGCAAGGCGCGCACCACGGTCGACAAGCAGCGTGACGACATCGGCAGCCGTCTCGATGCCGGCGACAGCCTGATCCTGTTCCCGGAGGGCACCTCCAGCGACGGCAACCGCACGCTGCCCTTCAAGACCGCCCTGTTCGCCGTTGCCGCCCGCCGCATCGACGGCCGTCCGCTGACCGTCCAGCCGGTCAGCATCGCCGCCACCCGTCTGGACGGCATCCCGATGGGCTTCGCCTTCCGTCCCTTCTATGCCTGGTACGGCGACATGGATCTGGCGCCGCACCTGTGGCAGGCCTTCCGCCTGGGCGGGATGACGGTGGAGGTGGAGTTCCACCCGCCGGTGACCATCGATGGATTCAGCAGCCGCAAGGCCCTGGCCGAGCATTGCCAGCGCGTGATCGCCGACGGCGTCGCCCGCGCCATCTCCGGCCGCCCCGACGGGCCGTCCCCGGCGAAGCACGCCGCCGTCCCGGCCGCTGCCGATGCCGCCGCCAGTGTTGCCCCGCCCGCGCCGCCGGTCGCCGATCCCGCTCCCGGGAGTGCTTGATTCCGCTCTTGTATCCGCCGCGGCAGTCGCCTATAAACAGCGGGCGCGCGGGTGTAGCTCAATGGTAGAGCAGAAGCTTCCCAAGCTTACGACGAGGGTTCGATTCCCTTCACCCGCTCCAACTGCCTGGCCTTTTTCGTGACAATATAAGGCACTCCCTCTGTCACCGAGGGTGTCCCACGACTACGATCTAGGAACGCGGATCGTATCGGTACTGCGTCCGCATCCGCCGCAAGGGCGTTTCGGAAACCAAGACGTTCAAATCCCGCCGCGAGATCCTGGACGAGGACAACGCTGAGGACGGCCAGATCGGGCCCGAAGCGGCGTTCAGCGCGCAGACCTGCGTTGCCCGGCTGAACCTGATCTCCCCCCTCTACGGCCAATGGCCGCTCATCCATCAGGTCCCTATCGAGAACCCGGTGGTCCGGGGCGTCCGCCCGACCCTCGACAACGGCCGAAACCGCCGGTTGGACCCCGAACCCGACCAAGACGGCAAGACCGAGGAATACCGGCTTCGCGAGATTTGCGACAAGTCCAAATCGAGGCCACCACCAGATGCACCGCCTCGCCGTGGCGAGAGGGGAGTTCAGTCACTGACGGCGGAACCGTCGTCAACCCGGACCGGCGTCATCCCCGGCCAAGGGGAAAGCCTCCTCAGATCATCACGCCGTGATCCTTGGCGAAGGTCTTCAGCTTGTCGCGCAGGCTGTGGTCGGCGCCGGTGTAGAGGCCGCTCATGTAATCGCGCAGCGCCGCGACGTCGAGCGAGCGCAGCATGGTCTTCACCGGGCCGACAGACGGCGGCGACATCGACAAGGTGCGGAAGCCGACGCCGATCAGCGCCATGGCGTCGAGCGGCCGGCCGGCCATCTCGCCGCAGATGCTGAGCGACACCTTGTGCCGGGTGCATTCGTCGACCAGCCGGCGCAGCACGCACAGCATCGACGGCGACAGCGGATCGTAGCGGGTCGAGGTGCGCGGGTTGCCGCGGTCGGCGGCGAACAGATACTGGGTCAGGTCGTTGGAGCCGACCGACAGGAAATCCAGCTTGGGCAGCAGTGCCGGAAGTTGCCACAACAGCGACGGCACCTCCAGCATCGTGCCGACGCGCAGGCTGCTGGGCGGCTCGATGCCCTGGGCGGCCAGCCGCTTCAGCTCAAGCGCCAGCAGCCGGCGGGCGCCGTCGAACTCCGCCACCTCGGCGATCATCGGGAACATCACCGACAGCGGCCGGCCGGCGGCGGCCTGCAGCAGAGCGCGCAGCTGTTGGCGCAGCAGCGACGGGTGGTCGAGCCCGATGCGCACGGCGCGCCAGCCCAGCGCCGGGTTCTCCTCTTCGCCGCCGGTCATGTAGGGCAGCATCTTGTCGCCGCCGACATCCAGCGTGCGGAAGACGATCGGCTTCTCGCCGACCTCGTCCATGATGCGGGAATAGAGGTCGGTCTGCGCCTTCACGTCGGGGTAGGAGGCGCGGACCATGAAGGGGATTTCGGTGCGGTAGAGCCCGACGCCCTCCGCCCCGCTGGCGGTCAGGTGCGGCAGGTCGATCAGCAGGCCGCAGTTCAGATGCAGGGAGATCGGCACCCCGTCGCGCGTCACCGACGGGAACTTGCGGATCTCCGCATACATCTGTTCCTTGCGGTGCTGCAACGCCACCGCTTCGCCGAAGGCCATCTGGATGTCTTCGGCCGGGCGGATGAAGACCTGCCCATGGTCGCCGTCGACGATCAGCTGGTCCAGCGGCTCGATCCGGTTCAGCGCGTCGGCCGCCTGCACCACCGGGATGTTCAGCGCGCGGGCGACGATGCAGACATGGCTGGCCGGCGAGCCTTCCTCCAGCAGCAGGCCGCGCAGGCGGGAACGGTCGTAATCCAGCAGCTCCGCCGGCCCCATCGAGCGGGCGACCAGGATCATGTCGTCCGGCAAGGTGGCGCCGTCGGTGCCGCTGGTCTTGCCGGCCAGATGTTGCAGCAACCTGTTGGTCAGGTCCTCCAGATCCATCAACCGTTCCCGGATGTAGGGATCGGTCAGATGGCTCATGCGGGCGCGGGTGTCGTTCTGCACCTGCTGCACCGCCGCCTCCGCCGTCAGGCCGACGCGGATCGCCTCGCGGATGCGCGACAGCCAGCCGCGGTCCTCGGCGAACATCCGGTAGGTCTCCAGGATGTCGCGCGGTTCGCTGAGCCCCGCCAGCGACGCCGCTTCCAGCAGATCGTCGATGGCGCTGTGCATGGTCTGCAGCGCGGTGTTGAAGCGTTCCAGCTCGGCGTCGGCATCCTCCGCCACCATCTGGCGGACGGTCAACTGCGGCCGGTGGATGACGGCGAGGCCGATGGCCAGCCCGGCGCTCATCGCCGTGCCCGACAGGCGGGCCGGCAGCAGCACGGGGTCGCCGGTGGTGGTGACCTCCACCGGGTTGACCAGCTCGCTCTGCGCCACCAGCTCGGCGACGACCATGGCGATGGTCTGGAGGGTTTCCACCTCCTCCTCGACATAGCGGCGACGGTCCTTGTGCTGGATCACCAGCACGCCGCGCACCTTGCTGCCGCGCAGGATCGGCACGCCGGCCAGCGACTGGAACGGATCCTCACCCGTCTCCGGGCGGTAGGCGAAACTGGGGTGGGAGGGCGCGTTGTCCAGCGCCACCGGGCGGGCGTGGCCGGCGATGTAGCCGACGATGCCCTCGCCCACGCGCAGGCGGGTGTTGTGGACGGCGGTCTTGTTCAGGCCCTCGGTGGAGAACAGCTCCAGCACCTCGCCGGCGCGCATGACGTAGCAGGAGCAGACGTCCGCCTTCATCTCCGCCGCGATCAGCGTGACGATCTTGTCCAGCCGGTCCTGACCCGACCCCGACCCCGCCATGATGTCGCGCAGCCGGGCGAGCAGCCGGCGCGACGAGGTGCCGTCGAAACGGACGTCCATTCCCCCCTCCATACCGCCGCCACCGGTTGCCGTGTCGAGGGTGTCGGTCATCGCTACAGCGCTCCCACCGTCGGCTCCGCCATCAGGCTTAACGATGCCTCATCCATCGCCCGCCGGGCCAGAGCCGATTCAGCCTGTGCGATCAATTCGGCCAGGATGTCGGCCACCGGCTGTTCGCGGGTGACCAGCCCGACGCTCTGCCCGGCCATCAGGGAACCGGTCTCCACGTCGCCCTCGATCACCGCGCGGCGCAGAGCCCCGGCCCAGAAATGCTCGATCTCCAGCATGCCCTCGTCGCGGCTCATGACGCCGGAATCGACCCTGGCGATGACGTCGCGCTGGAATTCCATGAAGCGCTTGGACGCCTCGTTCGCCAGCGCGCGCACCGGGATGACGGGGAAGCGCGGGTCGATCTGCACCGACGGCTGGGCGTCGCGGGCGGACGCCCGGATGAAGGCCTGCTTGAAATTGGGATGGGCCACGCATTCGGTGGCGCAGACGAAGCGGGTGCCGACCTGCACGCCGGCCGCCCCCAGCTCCAGATAGGAGAGGATCGTCTCGCCCCGGCCGATGCCGCCGGCGACGAACACCGGCACCTCGCGCAGCTCGGGCAGGATTTCCTGGGCCAACACGGTGGTGGAGACCGGGCCGATATGGCCGCCGGCCTCGGTTCCCTCGATCACCAGCGCATCGGCGCCGTGCTTCGCCAGCCGCCGGCCGGCGGTCAGCGTCGGCGCGAAGGCCATCGCCTTGGCTCCGCCATCCTTGATGCGGCGCAGGGTGGCGCCGGACGGCAGGCCGCCGGCGACGACCACATGGCCGACGCGCTGCTCGCGGCAGACGTCGATCAGCTGGTCCAGCGCCGGGTGCATGTTGATGAGGTTGACGCCGAACGGCTTGTCGGTCAGCGCCCGGGTGCCGGCGATCTCCACCGCCAGCTGGTCCGGGGCCATGGAGCCGCAGGCCAGCACGCCGAAGCCGCCGGCGTTGGAAATGGCGGAGACCAGATGCCGTTCGGACACCCAGCTCATGGCTCCGCCCATGACGGCGGTTCGGGTGCCGAGGAACTCCCGGCCCCGTTTCCAGAGCCGGTCGAGCCGGGCCGATGCTGCCGCCGCGTGCGATGTGGCGTCGGTCATGGCCGGCCCTCCCCTGCTGTTGCGATCCCCGGCACCCGGGTCGCCACCTGCGCTCAGGCGGCGTCCAGGCCGTAGGCGGTGTGCAGGGCGCGCAGCGCCAGCTCCGCATACTCCTCGGCGATCAGGACCGAGATCTTGATCTCCGAAGTCGAGATGACCTGGATGTTGATGCCCTTGTCGGCCAGCGCCTTGAACATGCGCTGGGCGACGCCGGCATGGCTGCGCATGCCGACGCCGATGACCGACACCTTGACCACGTTGGCATCGGAAATGATGCGCTTGTAGTTCAGGGTGGACTGCGCGTCCTCCAGCACCTTCACGGCGCGGGCGATGTCCGCCTTGCCGACGGTGAAGGTCATGTCGGTGGACTTGCCGTCTTCCGACACGTTCTGGACGATCATGTCGACGTTGACGGCGTTGTCGGTCAGCGGACCGAAGATGGCGGCGGCGACGCCCGGCTGGTCGGCGACGCCCACCAGGGTGATCTTCGCCTCGTCGCGGCTGTAGGCGATGCCGCTAACAACTTCCTTTTCCACGATCTCGTCCTCGTCAACAACCAGGGTTCCGGGAAGCGAACTGCCCGCAGCGGCTTCGAAGCTCGACAGCACCTGCACGCGCACGCGGTGGTTCATCGCCATCTCGACCGAGCGGGTCTGAAGCACCTTGGCCCCCTGCGAGGCCATCTCCAGCATTTCCTCGTAGGTGATCTTGTCGAGCTTGCGCGCCTTGGCGACGATGCGCGGGTCGGTGGTGTAGACGCCGTCGACGTCGGTGTAGATGTCGCAACGGTCGGCCTTCACCGCCGCCGCCAGCGCCACCGCCGAGGTGTCCGAACCGCCGCGGCCCAGCGTGGCGATGCGGCCCTGTTCCGACACGCCCTGGAAGCCCGCGACCACGGCGACTTCGCCGGTCTGCAGGGACTTTTCCATCTCGGTGGTGTCGATGGAGACGATGCGCGCCTTGCCGTGCGTGTCGTCGGTGCGGATCGGCACCTGCCAGCCGGCCCAGGAGCGGGCGGGAATGCCGAGCGACTGCAGGGCGATGGCCAGGAGACCGGAGGTCACCTGCTCGCCCGATGCGACGACCGCGTCATATTCGCGCGCGTCGTGCAGCTTGTCGATGTCGTTGCAGTATTTGACGAGCTGGTTGGTCACGCCGGACATCGCCGACACGACGACGGCGACCTGATGCCCCGCCTTCACCTCTTGCTCGACCTTCCGGGCCACGTTCTTGATGCGGTCGATGTCGCCGACCGACGTGCCTCCGAACTTCAGGACGATCCGCGCCATACCTCACACCATGTCTGGCCGCCCGGTCATGCCATCTGGATCATGTCCTCTGGATCATGCGGGTCGGCTGAGCGCACCCCCGCTCCACCGTTGCCGGCGCGGGGCGGCGTATCCATACTCCGTCGGTGGAAGCGAGGCAAGTTGCCCGCACCCGTCCCGCCTCACAGTTTACGGATTTTCACCATGACCGCCTCATCCTCCGCCTTCCCGCACGCGTCCGCAACCGCCCCGGCTGGCGGGACAGTGGATCCGGAGGATGTCGCCCGCTTCTCCGCCATCGCCGCCGAATGGTGGGATCCGACCGGAAAGTTCAAGCCGCTGCACCGGCTGAACCCGCTGCGCCTGACCTACATCCGCGATGAGGTGTGCAAGCGGCTGGGCCGCGACCCGCTGGCGCCCAACGCGCTGTCGGGTCTGCGCGTGGTCGACATCGGCTGCGGCGGCGGCCTGCTGGCGGAGCCTATCGCGCGGATGGGCGCCGAGGTGGTCGGCGTCGATGCGTCGGAGAAGAACATCAAGACCGCCGCCACCCACGCCGCCGAGACCGGCACGCCCGTCGACTATCGCGCCACCACCGCCGAGGCGCTGGCGGCCAGCGGCGAAAAGTTCGACGTGGTGCTGGCGATGGAGGTGATCGAGCATGTCGCCGACGTGAACCTGTTCGTGAAGTCGCTGTCGGACCTGTTGGCCCCCGGCGGCGTCCTGTTCCTGGCGACGCTGAACCGGACGCCGAAGTCCTTCGCGTTGGCCATCGTCGGGGCGGAGTACATCCTGCGCTGGCTGCCGCGCGGCACCCACAACTGGCGCCAGTTCCTGCGCCCGTCCGAACTGAACGCCGCCGTACGCACGTACGGGCTGAGCGTACGCGACCTGACCGGCATCACGTACAACCCGCTGAGCGACGAGTTCCGGCTGAATGCGCGGGACCTGGACGTGAACTACATGGGCTGGGCGGAGCGGGGGTGAGGTTCGACCGCAGTCGACCCCGCATCATTTCGACCGTCATTCCTGCACAGGCGGGAATCCAGCCGTTTCAGGTGATTGAGCCGAATATCTGGATCCCCGCCTCTGCGGGGATGACGGTCGAGTGAGGCGGATTTTAAAAAGCGCCGACCGCCCCTCAATCCTCGTACACCGCCTCCAGGGGAAGGGTCAGGTCCAACGCGGCCAGCATGACCGGACCCTCGCGCACCGCATCGACGGTCCAGCCAACGCCGCCGCGGCGGTAGATCTCGACCAGACGTTCGCTCTGGGACACCAGCACGATTTCGCGCAGGGACGGGATTTTCTGGTAGTTGGTCCGCTTCTCGCGGCGGTCGATGGCCTCGGTGCTGTCGGACAGCACCTCCACGACCAGGACTGGGTCCTTGACGACATAGGGGTCGTCGTCGGCCGCGCAGGTCGCCACAATGTCGGGATAGTAGTAGGCGTTCGCCGCCTCCACCCGAACCTTCACATCGTTGGTGAATGCGTCACATCCCCGGCGCAGCGCCGCCTGCCGGATCGCATGCCCGAGACGTGCCACGATCCGCGCATGGTTGAGGCTCGCCCCGACCATGGCGAAGATCTCGCCGTCGACATATTCGTGGCGGACCTCTGCGACCCGCTCGGCAGCGAGGTAATCCTGCGGCGAAATCCAGGGTCGGCGCTGTGCGTTTCCCATGGCCTTGGCCCCCGTCGATCTGTCGGCTTGGCCCAGTGTAGCAGGCCGTCCGCCCCCACTCCAATTGGTGCATCCGCTGCCAAAGAAAAAGGGCCGCGCACGGTCCCGTGCGGCGGCCCTTTCGGCATGCTGTCCCCACAGCGGCGGCCCGTCAGTTGGACGGGGTCGGCTCGTGCTGGGTCAGGAGCGCGTACATCGCGTCGCCGGATTCGGCTCCGCGCAGCTTCTCGCACATGGACTGGTCGCGCAGAAGACGCGACACGCGGGCGAGCGCCTTCAGATGGTCGGCTCCCGCCTGTTCCGGGGCGAGGAGGAGGAAGATCAGGTCGACCGGCTGCTCATCGATCGCGTCGAAATCGATGGGCCGCTCCAGGCGGGCGAAGACGCCATGGACGCGGTCCAGGCTGGACAGCTTACCGTGCGGGATGGCGATGCCATGGCCCACGCCGGTCGTGCCCAGCCGTTCGCGCTCCAGAAGCACGTCGAAGATCGCCCGCTCGTGCTGACCGGTCAGCTCGGACGCTTTGCGCGCCATCTCCTGCAGGGCCTGCTTCTTGTTGCCGGCCTTCAGGTTCGGGAGGATGGCGTGCGGAGAGATGAGGTCGAGCATGACGCTTCTTGACCAGAGGGACGGGTCGGCGCCGTCAGGCGCCGGCCTTCTCCGCCGGATCGACCCAGCCGATGTTCCCGTCGGCGCGGCGATAGACCATGTTCAGGCGGCCATGCGCACCGTTGTGGAACATCAGGGCGGGGGCCTGCGCCAGCTCAAGGCGCATCACCGCCTCGCTGACCGACAGGGTGGCGATGCTCGTCTCCATCTCGGCCACGACCATCGGGTTGGCGACGCCGTCGGCGGCAGCCTCGGCCTCGTCGTGATGCTCCTCGGTCTCGGCTTCCAGCACGCGGTAGCTGGCCGGCAGGGCGGCGCCGTTCTCGGCGGCGTGGTGGTCGCGCAGGCGGCGCTTGTAGCGGCGCAGGCGCTTGGCCAGCTTCTCGCAGGCGATGTCGAAGGCCGGGTAGGGTTCGGTGGCGTCGCCGGCACTCTGCAGGACGATGCCGCGGCCCACATGGACCTGGATGTCGGCCTTGTAGAGATGCGCGTCCTTGGTCAGGACGACGTTCGCCTCGATCGGCTTGTCGAAGTACTTGCCGACGACGGCGTTCAGGCTATCGGCCACATGGGTGCGCAGAGCGTCGCCCACATCGAGCTGCTTGCCTTTGACGGAGAGTTGCATGGTGGAACGTTTCCAAAAATTGGTCCGCTGGGGACGGTGTAGAGACGACGCCCGAAGATGCCGGTTAGAAGATGCTGGTCCGCCGCTTGCGGGCCGGGACGATAGGCAAGGGGCACCTGACTGTCAATCGAGCCCTCCCCGGTCAGACCCGCTTACATGCGTGACATCTTGGCACGGCGCCGCTGCACCGATGACGGTATTTTCATCGCTTCACGATACTTCGCGACCGTCCGCCGCGCAATGTCGATCCCTTCCGCACGGAGAATCTCCACCAGTTTGTCGTCGGACAGCACGTCGTCCGGCTTTTCCGCATCGATCATGGTCTTGATGCGGTGCCGAACCGCTTCCGCGGAATGGGAAGCCTGGCCGTCCGCACCCTGGATGGCGGAGGTGAAGAAGTATTTCAGCTCGAAGACGCCGCGCGGGGTCGCCATGAACTTGTTGGTGGTGACGCGGCTGACGGTGCTCTCATGCATGCCGATGGCCTCGGCGATGTCGCGCAGGATCAGCGGCCGAAGATGCGAGACGCCATGGATGAAGAAGGCGTCCTGCTGGCGGATGATCTCGCTCGCCACCTTCAAAATGGTGGTGGCGCGCTGGTGCAGCGACTTCACCAGCCAGTTCGCCGACTGGAACCGTTCGGAGATGTATTCCTTGTCGGCCTTGTTGCGGGCGCTGTCGGAGATGCGGGCGAAATAGCGGTGGTTGACCAGCACCCGCGGCAGCGTGTCCGGGTTCAGGTCGATCAGCCAGCCGCCGCCGGGGTTGGCGCGCATCAGGATGTCGGGGGTGACCAGTTGGGCCGGCGTGTGGTCGAAGGCCAGCGCCGGCTTCGGGTTCAGCTTGCGGATGTCGACGACCATGTCGGCGACGTCCTCGGCATCGACGCCGCAGACCTTCATGATGGCCGGCAGGTTGCGCGCGGCCAGAAGCTCCAGATTGTCGAGCAGCGCCGCCATCGCCGGGTCGAGCCGGTTCTTCTCGCGCAGCTGGATCGCCAGGCATTCCTTCAGCGACCGCGCGAAGATGCCGGGCGGGTCGAAGCGCTGGCAGGCGGCGAGCACCCGCTCCACCCGCTCCACGTCGCAGCCCAGCTGTTCCGCCATCGCCTGGGCGTCGAAGCCGACCAGCCAGCCGGCCTCGTCCAGCATGTCGATCAGCGCCAGCCCGATCAGCTGGTCGCCCAGATCGGGCAGGTCGATCTTCAGCTGTTCGGTCAGGTGGTCGCGCAGGTTCTTTTCGCTGGTCAGTGTCGCTTCGAGGTTGCTGTCGTCATCGTCGAAGCCGCTGCGCCCGCCGCGCTCGCCATAGGAGCCGTAGACCTCGCTGCCGCCGTCCGAGCCGTCGGAAAAGCGGTCGTCGCCATAGACATTCTCGAAATCGGTGTCGAGCGGCGCCTCCGACGAGGAGGCCATCGTGTCCGACGAGGTCATCTCCACGGTATCGCGGGTGCGCCCGTCGGTCGGCGCCAGCGTCGGCCCGTCGTCGCGGCCGTTCAGCCCGTCGACGCTGAGGCCGTTCGCCTCCATGCCGCTGGGGCCGTCCAGTCCGCCCGGCGCGTCGCCGCCGGCACCGTCGCCGACAACCGGATCGCTGCCGCCGTCGCTGGGGCCGCTGTCGCGTTCCAGCAGCGGGTTCTGCTCGATCTCGCGGTCGACGAAGTCCGACAGTTCGATGTTCGACAGCTGCAGCAGCTTGATCGCCTGCTGCAGCTGCGGCGTCATCACCAGTGTCTGGGCTTGTCGAAGGTCGAGACGTTGAGCAAGCGCCATGGCTGTGGAACCGGGACCAGTGGGAACGGAGGGCTACAGACTGAACCGGTCGCCGAGATAGACCCGGCGCACGCCCTCGTGCGCCACGATCTCGTCCGGCCGTCCCTCCATTAGTACCACACCATCGTGCAAAATGTATGCCCGATCGACGAGGTCGAGCGTTTCACGCACATTGTGGTCGGTGATCAGCACGCCGATGCCGCGGTCGCGCAGATGGCCGACCAGCTCGCGGATGTCGTTCACGGCGATGGGGTCGATGCCCGCCAGCGGTTCGTCCAGCAGGATGAAGTGCGGCTGACCGGCCAGCGCGCGGGCGATCTCCACGCGCCGCCGCTCGCCGCCGGACAGCGCCAGGGCGGGCGAACGGCGGAGATGCGTGACCGAGAATTCGGCCAGCAGCTCGTCCAGCATCGCCTCGCGCGCGTCACGGTCGCTCTCCACCACCTCCAGCACGGAGCGGATGTTGTTCTCCACCGTCATGCCGCGGAAGATCGAGGCCTCCTGCGGCAGATAGCCGATGCCGAGCCGGGCACGGCGGTACATCGGCAGGGCGGTGATGTCCTGTCCATCCAGCGTGATCGTGCCGGAATCGGCGGCGATCAGCCCAGTGATCATATAGAAGCAGGTGGTCTTGCCGGCGCCGTTGGGGCCGAGCAGCCCGACCGCCTCGCCGCGCTGGACGCTGATGGAGACGTCGCGCACCACCGGCCGCTTCTTGAACGACTTGCCGAGATGCTGCGCCACCAGCCCTTCGGTCGGGGCGGATGCCGTGGGGCTGCTGCCGGCGGGCGCGGCGCCGGGTCCGTTCGCGGTCAGCACGGTCACGGCTTCTTGCCCGCGGCGGCGCCGGTCTTATCGGCGCCGGTCTTGCCGCCCTCATTCTTCTCGCCGGGAATCAGCAGGCCGCTGACCCGGCCGCCGGCATCGCGGCCGGCGATGACGCGGTTGATCTTGGTGTTCATGTTCATCTCGGCGGCTTCGCCGTTCAGCTGGTTGTCGCCGCGGGTGATCTTGACGTTGCCCATCAGCACCGCGACGTTGTCGGCGACGGAATAGACCAGCTTGTCGGCCAGCGCCACGTCGGTGGGGGTGGTGACGACGACGTTGCCGGACCCGTCGATCCGCTCCATCTGGGTGGTGCCGTCCGGCATCTTCTTCAGCCGGCCGATCAGCACGTCGGCACGCAGCCGGTCGTTGCCGCGCACCGCAACGGCGTCGCCGCGCGCCACGGTCAGGTCCTGCGCCTCGTAATATTCCAGGCTGTCGCGGGCGGTGACCACATCCTTGGTGGTGACCAGCTTCAGGTCCTTGCCGGTGACGACGGCCACCTGCTTGTCGACGTCATAGACGCCATGGTCGCCGAACACCTGCTGGGTCGGGCTGACGATGCGGACATTGCCGTCGGCCACCAGCTGGAACACCTCGTTCCCCTTGCCGGGCACCTCGCGGTAATAGGCGGTCAGCACGTCGGCGAAGACGGTCGAGTCGTTGCGCTTGGCCGACGCATTGCCGCGCGCCACATAGGCGCGGACGTCCTGGTGCCATTCGATCGCCTGATCGGCGTTGATCTCCACCGGCTGCTTGCCGCCCATGCCGGGCAGCCCCTGGGCGAAGGCTGGAGACGCAAAAGAGAAAAACCCGCCGGCCAGGATGGCCGACAGGGTCAGTACGGTACGGAATGGCGACCGTTTGGACGTCACGGCTTCTTGCTCCCGGGGCGCTCGGCGGCCTGGACCTCGGCCTTCGACTGGTTGAGGAAGACGACGTTCTTGCCGCGGTCCGTCATGCGGAAGCCCTTGGCGTTGATCTCGCCCTGCGGACCCTGGCCGGTCACCGCCTGCTCGCCCCAGGCATTGCCCTTGCGGATGTCAGCCTCGGCCTCGCTGGTGGTGAACTCGTTGCCGTCGTCGCGCAGGACATGGACGTTGCCGCGCATCAGCAGGATGCCGGTGACCTGATTGTACCAGCCCTTGTCGGAACGCATCGTCACCCAGGTGCCGGTGTTCTCGGTCATCTCCGCCTGCGGGCCGTCGAGCAGGACGATGTCGGGCTGGTCGGCCGACTTGTCGGCCTTGGCCGCCACCAGCGAGAAGGGCTGGTTGTGTTCGTCCAGGCTGAAATAGCGCGGCTTCAGCATCTCGCTCTGCCCGGCGTCGGCGGAGACGCGCGGGGTCGGCGGGCTGTTCAGCGACGGCCAGGCGGCCAGCAGCGCCACCATCGCCAGCGCCGCCGCCGGCAGCACGAACTTCATGGCCGAGACGAAGCGGCTGTAGACGCGGCTGACCGGACGGGTGTCGCGCCGCCGGTGCGCCCGCAGAATCGCCGGCGACTCCGCCGGGGCGTGGAGCGGGGCCGTCTTGGCCCCGCCCTGCCCGCCGACGGTCGGTGCGGGTGCGGTGCGGCCGGCTGCTGTACGGTCGGGGCTGCGCAGGTCGTCCAGGCTCAACTCTTCGTCCCTCCGGCTCGGCGCTTGGCTTCCATGATGGGCGGGAACGGCGTCAGGCGGCACCGGCGCGCAGGACATCGTGGATATGCACGATGCCGAGCGGCCGGTCTGCCTCGATCACGAACAGGGTGGTGATCTTCTTTTCGTTCATCTCGCGCAGCGCCTCGACGATCAACGCCTTCGGGCGGATGGTCTTGGGCCGCGGCGACATGATGCTGTCCGCGCGTTCCGCCAGAAGCTCCGGCGTCAGATGACGGCGCACGTCGCCGTCGGTGATGATCCCGACCAGCGCCCCGGCTTCGTCGGTCACCCCGACGCAGCCCAGCCGCTTGGCCGTCATCTCGAAGATGACCTCGGACAGCGGCGAGTCAAGGCGGCACAGGGGCAAATCATCGCCCTTGTGCATGATGTCGGTGACCTTCAGCAATGCGCGGCCCAACTGGCCGCCGGGGTGGAACTCGCGGAAATCGGCGGCGGAGAAGCCGCGCCGCTCCAGCAGAGCCACCGCCAGCGCGTCGCCCAGCGCCAGCATCATGGTGGTGGAGGTGGTGGGCGCCAGACCCAGTGGGCAGGCTTCCGGCTCCGGCGGGACCACCAGTGCCACGTCCGACTGTTCGGCCAGCGAGGAGGCGGCGCGCCGCGTCATGCCGATCAGCGGAATGCCGAAGCGGCGGGTGTAGGCGATGATGTCCGCCAGCTCATGCGTCTCGCCGGAGTTGGACAGCGCCACCACCGCGTCGATGCGGGCGATCATGCCGAGGTCGCCATGGCTCGCCTCGCCCGGATGGACGAAGAGGGCCGGCGTGCCGGTGGAGGCCATGGTCGCGGCGATCTTGCGGGCGACATGTCCCGACTTGCCCATGCCGGTGACGACGACGCGGCCTTCGATGCCCTGGAGGATGTCGAGCGCCCGCAGGAACTCCCCGTCGAGGCTGCCGGCCAGCGCGACCAGCGCATCGGCCTCGGTCCGCAGGACGCGGGTGGCGCAGGCGAGATCCCGGTTCTCCACTTCCGTCGAAGCGGTGGAGCTGTCGGTCAGGCTGCCGGTCAGGCTGGAGGTGATAACGCTGGTCAAGGCTGTCATGCCTTCCATTCAAAAGGCCCGTCCGCGGGCCGTTCACACCACGGGCCCCGCAACGGGCCATTTACAAACACGGCGCCTGCCCGGAGGACTCCCGGCAGGCGCGGCGTGCAGTATGCCCCCCGGCGGACGCCGGGTCAAATCCACGGCCGGTCAGGGGGTGGGGCGGTCGGCCGCATGCCAGCCCCTCTCCCGTGGCGGGAGAGGGCGTTTACCGCAAGTGTCAGTGCGCCAGAATGTCCGGGGTTTCCCAGCCGCCGAGGTCCAGCTCGCCGCGGGCGGGCAGGAAGTCGAAGCAGGCCTGCGCCAGATGGGTGCGTCCCTCGCGCGCCAGCATGACGTCCAGCTTCGCCTTCAGGTCATGCAGGTGCAGCACGTCCGAGGCCGCATACTTCATCTGGTCGGTGGTCAGCTCGGGCGCCCCCCAGTCGGAGGACTGCTGCTGCTTGGAGATTTCGACGCCCAGCAGGTCCTTGCACAGGTCCTTCAGGCCATGGCGGTCGGTGAAGGTGCGGACCAGCTTCGAGGCCACCTTGGTGCAATAGACCGGCTGGCAGCTGACGTCGAGATAGGCCTTCATCACCGCCACGTCGAAGCGGGCGAAGTGGAACAGCTTGGTCACGCCGGGGTTGGTCAGCAGACGCTTCAGGTTCGGCGCCTCGTACTGGCCGGGGCGGAACTGGACCAGATGGACGGCGCCGTCACCGGCCGACAGCTGCACGAGGCAAAGGCGGTCGCGGTGGGGATTCAGCCCCATGGTCTCGGTATCGATGGCCACGCAGTTGTCGCGGGCGCCGGCGGCGAGGTCGAGGCCGTCGGGGAGGTCACCGTCATGAAGGTCGATGGGCATGGTCGCGTCCCGGGGTGGTCAGGCCCCCGGCCATGGACCCTAGAAACGACGAACGCCGCTCTGCACTATCCCCTTCTCGATCGAAGGAGCTGTGCATGCGGCGCAGCCGGGTAGAAAGAAATGGTGCCCAGGAGAAGACTCGAACTTCCACGACATTTCTGCCACAGGTACCTGAAACCTGCGCGTCTACCAATTCCGCCACCTGGGCTCGGTGCTCGGTGTGTGGGCGGTTGTTTAATGATCCGGCCGGGGGGCGTCAACAGCTTTTTTTCGACCCCTTCATTTTTTTGTCGCACGGCACCCGGCGCGGCGATGCAGCCCCTGGCTTGGCGGCGGTCCATTCGCTATAAGCATGCCCGCAGTTCCAGCAGTCATCCAGGCGACACACAGTCGGACGACGCGCGGGGGGGGCGCGAGGCGGACCATGGAAAGGCCGCCGCGCGGAAACCCCGGTTCCCCCCTGGATTTGGCGCGCAACGACACGGGAGACGGTCGATGTCCTATCGCACTCAGGTTATCACGGTGTTCGGCGGTTCGGGCTTCATCGGCCGCCACCTGATCCGGCGCCTCGCCAAGTCGGGCGCCCTCATCCGCATCGCCACCCGCAATCCGGGCAAGGCCACCTTCCTGAAGACGGCCGGCGCCGTCGGCCAGATCGTGCCCTTCGCCACCGACTGCACCGACGACGTGTCGGTCGCCCGCGCCCTGCAGGGGGCGGACGTCGCCATCAACCTGCTGGGCGTGCTGTACGAGCGCGGGAGCCAGAGCTTCCAGGGCGTGCATGTCGACGCCGCGTCGCGCATCGCCCGGCTGGCCGCCGCGGCCGGCGTCAACCGCCTGATCCATGTCTCCGCCATCGGCGCCGACGCCGCCTCGCCGTCGGTCTATGCCCGCTCCAAGGCGGCCGGCGAGCAGGCGGTGCTGTCCGCCTTCCCGGCGGCGACGATCCTGCGCCCCAGCATCGTCTTCGGGCCGGAAGACAATTTCTTCAACAAGTTCGCCGCGATGGCGCAGAAGGCCCCCGTCCTGCCGCTGATCGGCGGCGGCAAGACCCTGTTCCAGCCGGTCTATGTCGGCGATCTGGCCGACGCGGTCGTCGCCGCGCTGGCGTCCGACGCTGCCCGCGGCAAGACCTATGAGCTGGGCGGCCCGCGCGTCTACACCTTCCGCGAACTGCTGGAACTGACGCAGAAGGACATCCAGCGCCACCGTCCGCTGGTGACCATCCCCTGGAACTTCGCCGAATCGCTGGGCGGCATCCTGGAGAAGGTGCCGCTGCTGGCCCCGGCGCTGACCCGCGATCAGGTCGCGCTGCTGAAGCGGGACAACGTCGTTTCCCCAACCGCGCTGGGCTTCAAGGATCTCGGCATCACCGAGCTGGCGACCTGCGAGGTGATCCTGCCGACCTACCTGTCGCGCTTCATCGTCGGCGGCAAGTACAGCGGTGCGACCAACAACGCCCATTGAGGACGGGTCCGGTTCCGTGACTCCAGAAAGCCCCGGCCCCCGCGCCGGGGCTTTTGCGTTCTCCAGGCAGCGCGCGCTGGCCGCCTTCGCCTGCGGCGCGGTCATCGGCACGCTGGGCGGCCTGATCGGGCTGGGCGGGGCGGAGTTCCGCCTGCCGCTGCTGATCGGCGCCTTCCGCCTCAAAGCGCTCGACGCCGTCATCCTGAACAAGGCGATGAGCCTCGTCGTCGTCGCCGCCGCCCTGCCGTTGCGCGCCGGGACGGTGCCGCTCGGCCTCGTCCTGGCCAACGGCGCGGTGGTCGCCAACCTGCTGGCCGGCAGCCTGCTGGGCGCCTGGATCGGCGCGGGATGGGCGATGCGGATGGAGGCGGCCCGGCTGCAGCGGGTGATGGCCGCGCTGCTGGCGCTGATCGCCGCGGTCCTGCTGTTCGGGCATGGCCTATCAGGTGGGGCGGGTCCGCTGCTGGAGGGGCCGGCGCTGACCGTTGCCGGGACGGCGGCCGGCTTCGCCATCGGGGTCGTCGCCTCCCTGCTGGGCGTGGCTGGCGGCGAGTTGCTGATCCCGACGCTGGTCCTGCTGTTCGGGGTCGACGTCAAGCTGGCGGGCAGCCTGTCGCTGGCGATCAGCCTGCCGACCATGATCGTCGGCTTCTCCCGCTACGCCCGCGACCGCAGCCTGGCCCTGCTGGTCCGGCAGCGCGGCTTCGTCCTGCTGATGGCGGCAGGGTCGCTGGCCGGCGCCTTCCTTGGCGGGCTGCTGCTGGGCGTGGTGCCGGAGTGGCTGCTGCTGCCGGTGCTGGCGGCGATCCTGCTGCTGTCGGCCGTCCGGATGTGGCGGCACTGAAGAGTTCCCGCCGGTCTCCAGCATGGCACGCCTGCCCCCATCGCCGCTTGAATTCGCGGCATGGCGCCGTCATGTCGGCGGTTCAACTGGAGCGGGAACGGCAATGACGGGCGCAGAGGATATCCGGGGCGTGTCGGGGCGGATGATGGAACAGGCGTCCGCCGCGCGCTGGGCCACCGTCGCCGCCTTTTTCCTGAACGGCACCGTCTTCGGCGTCTGGGCGACCCAGATCCCGCTGCTGAAGAACCGGCTGGACCTCAGCCCGGCGGTGCTGGGGGCGGCGCTGCTGTGCCTTGCCGTCGGCGCCCTGACGGCGATGATCGCCAGCGGCCCGCTGCTGGGGCGGGTCGGCAGCGCGCCGGTGACGCGGGTGACCGCCCTGCTGTTCGCCGGGCTGCTGCCGCTGCCGGCGCTGGTGCCGGATGTGGTGACGCTGTGCATCGTGCTGGCGCTGTTCGGCGCGTCGGGCGGCACCATGGACGTCGCCATGAACGCGCAGGGCGCCCTGGTGGAGCGGCGGCTCGGCCGGCCGATCATGTCGTCGCTGCACGGGATGTGGAGCCTGGGCGGGCTGGCCGGCGCGGGCCTCGGCGGTCTGCTGCTGCCGCTGATGCCGGCGGCTGCGCAGGCCGCGCTGGTGTCGGCCGGGCTGCTCGTGCCCTTCCTGCTGCTGCAGGGGCGTTTCCTGCCCGATCGCAATGCCGGCGGCGGCGGACTGGTGCTGCCCGACCGCAAGACCCTGCTGCTCGGGCTGCTGGCCGCCCTGTCCTTCATG
>NZ_CAMLJP010000093.1 GCF_946480385.1 uncultured Azospirillum sp. | reverse complement strand
ACCCGTCTCCGAAATCTGCTGCTCCTGGACCATACGGACAGAACAGGGTTCTGTACGGGGCAATCCAGTATTGGCGGCTTGAGCGCCTGATCAGCTTTTTCAGTTGCTGATCGGCCCGCTCGGCCGCTCCGTCCCCCCGACTTCACCCTTTCCGTTCCATCATCTTGCGTCCCAGGAGACTGAGATGACCCAGAAGATTGCGCGCTTTTTCGAAGAGCAGCGCCCGCAGACCCCTTGCCTCGTCATCGATCTGGACGTGGTCGAGCAGAACTACAACGATCTGCACGACGCCCTGCCCGACGCCCGCATCTTCTATGCGGTGAAGGCGAACCCGGCCGCGGAAATCCTCAGCCTGCTGGCCCGTCTCGGCTCGGCCTTCGATTGCGCCTCGGTCCCGGAAATCCAGATGGCGCTGGCCGCCGGCGCGACCCCGGAGCGCATCTCCTTCGGCAACACGATCAAGAAGGAAAGCGACATCCGCCGCGCCTACGAGCTGGGCGTGCGCCTGTTCGCCTTCGACAGCGAGCCGGAACTGGAGAAGATCGAGCGCGCCGCCCCCGGTGCCCGCGTCTTCTGCCGCATCCTGACCTCGGGCGAGGGCGCCGAATGGCCGCTGTCGCGCAAGTTCGGCTGCGATCTGCCGATGGCTCGCGACCTGCTGCTGAAGGCCCGCGACATGGACGTGCAGCCCTATGGCGTGTCCTTCCATGTCGGCTCGCAGCAGAAGGACCTGATGCAGTGGGACCACGCCATCTTCCAGGTGGCGCAGCTGTTCCGCGAGCTTGAGGTGCTGGGCGTCGACCTGGGCATGATCAATCTGGGCGGCGGCTTCCCCACCCGCTACCGCACCGACGTGCCGGAATGCACCGCCTACGGCCAGGCGATCTTCGACTCGCTGCGCACCCATTTCGGCAACCACCTGCCGGAGACCATCGTCGAGCCGGGCCGCGGCATGGTCGGCAGCGCCGGTATCATCGAGAGCGAAGTGGTCCTGGTGTCGCGCAAGTCGGCCGAGGACCCCAAGCGCTGGGTCTATCTGGACATCGGCAAGTTCGGCGGTCTGGCCGAGACGATGGACGAAGCGATCCAGTACCCGATCGAGGTGCTGGGCGATGAGCAGGAAGACGACCGCGAGGCGGTGATCCTCGCCGGCCCGACCTGCGACAGCGCCGACGTGCTGTACGAGCGTGCCGACTACAAGATGCCGATGGGTCTGAAGGCCGGCGACCGCGTGCGCATCCACGCCACCGGCGCCTACACCACGACCTACTCGGCCGTCTGCTTCAACGGCTTCGCGCCGCTGCACCACTACTGCATCTGAGGAGGCGGCAGGGCGGCACCCCGCCCTTCCCGGACACGGCCCAAGAAAAAGCCCGCCTGCCGGTTCCACCGGCGGCGGGCTTTTCTTTTTCCGGCCGCCTCTTTTCTATGCAGCCCAACTTCTGAGCACATCAAACGCCGGACAAAGAAAAAGGCCGCCTCCGATCAACGGAAGCGGCCTTTTTCGGTGCGTTCGCCAACCGGCGTGCAGGCGCTCATTCGCGCCAGAACGGCTTCGACATCTCGCGCTCGGCATCCAGGCGGCTGAAGCCGATGTCCTGGAGCATACGATCATCCAGATAGCCCAGCTCGCGGCGGGTCACGATGCGCTGGCGCCACAGGCCCAGCAGGTTCGACGCGACTTCGACGACATGGGAGAAGGTGGAAGTGCTGTGGCCGGTCTCGGCCGAATGCAGAAGGGTTGCCATGATGGAGATTCCTGAGATGTCTTGTTATGGAGGGTCCGCCGGTCGGCGATCACGTCCTCCTTGTGTGGAAATATAATTATGCTTCTTCGAGCCATGTTGCCACCCCCGACGGCAACATGCCCGCTTTGCAGGCAGCGAAGAACTCGCCATGGAATGTCACCGATCTGTGGCAAAAACGTCATTGCGGATACTTACGGTTCGCTATGCTGACAATAAAGGACCCCTGCAACGACAGCCCCTGGACAAGGCCGACCCACTTGGGCGATGTATTGTTTTACTTACGGATCAATTCAGCGAAGCAGCGGACAGGCTCATGAGCAGCAGCACCAATCCCGCCGGCCAGACCTTCGACACCATCGGCTTCGATGGCGACGACACGCTCTGGCACAATGAATCGCTGTTTTCGATGACGCAGGACCGCTTCCGCGCCCTGCTGGCCCATGCCGCCGATCCCACCGACCTCGACCGCCGCCTGCTGGAGGCGGAGCGGGCGAACCTGCGCGTCTATGGCTACGGCATCAAGGGCTTCGTGCTGTCGATGATCGAGACGGCGATCGCCGTCACCGACGGCCATGTCCCGGCCCGCGACCTGCAGAGCCTGATCGATTTCGGCAAGGCGATGCTGGAGCATCCGGTGGAGCTGCTGCCCGGCGTGGCGGAGGTGGTGGAGACGCTGGCCGGCCGCCACCGGCTGGTCCTGATCACCAAGGGCGACCTGTTCGACCAGGAAAGCAAGATCGCGCGCTCCGGCCTGTCGGAGCTGTTCCACGCGGTGGAGATCGTCAGCGAGAAGGACCCGGCCACCTACCGGCGGGTGATGGACCGCCACGGCATCGATCCGGCCCGTTTCCTGATGGTCGGCAATTCGGTACGCTCGGACATCCTGCCGGTGCTGGCCACCGGGGCCCATGCCGTCCACATCCCCTATGCCATCACCTGGGCGCATGAGGAGGCGGAGGTGCCCGACGATCATTACCGCCGGCTGGACTCGATCCGCGACCTGCCGGCACTGCTGGCCGACTGGTGAGAAGGACCATCGATGACCCTGTCCATGCTGCCCACTCCCGACGGCATCACGCCGGAAGCCGGCGCTCCGGCCGCCGACCGCATCCTGGCCGGGTCACCGGTCTTCACCACCTGGAACGGCTACGAGTCGGATGACGGCAAGCGGTTCGCCGGCACATGGCGGTCGACGCCCGGATCCTGGCGCATCGTCTATGATGAGTGGGAGTATTGCGAGATTCTGGAGGGCGAGAGCGTCGTCGCCCATGACGACGGGCGCTCCTGGACCTTGAAGTCTGGGGACCGTTTCGTGATCGAACCAGGTTTCACGGGAAGCTGGACCGTGGTCGCGGCCACCACCAAACGCTATGTGGTGGTCCTGCCCTGAACCAAGCCCTCAGCCGACAATCTCGACCGAATGCTGGGCGGCACTGTGGCCGAGGATGGTGACCGCCTTGCGGCCGATCTCCACCGCCAACACGCCCAACACCAGGACGGAGGCAACCAGCATCAATCGGGCGATGTCACGCGACCAGCCGCGCTTGCGGGCATTGGCGCGGCGATGCTCGCGCACCACAGCCCGTGCGGCGCGGCCGCTCAGGCGCTGTCCCATCCAGAAGGTGGCGGCCATGATGCGCTCCCTCTTATCCAGAACAAATCGATGCGCTTTTATATAAAATTTTATCTTGTTCGGCAAGTCGGGATTTTCGTGGCAGAGGACCGGCAGCAGACGAAAGGGTTTACTTGTTCGTTCCGCTGACGTACCGGATCGGGTCGGTCGTTCCGGCTTCGGAAAAGCCCTTCAGGCGCAACAGGCAGCTGTCGCAGGAGCCGCAGGACAGCCCCTCCGGCGTCGGATCGTAGCAGGAATGGGTGAGGCTGTAGTCGACACCCAGTTCCAGCCCGCGGCGGACGATGGCGGCCTTGTCCATCTGCATCAGCGGCGCATGGATCTTGAACCGGCTGGTGCCCTCCACCCCGGCCTTGGTGGCAAGGTTCGCCAGCGTTTCGAAGGCAGCGATGTATTCGGGGCGGCAGTCGGGATAGCCGGAATAATCCAGCGCGTTGACGCCGATGAACAGGTCCGACGCCCCCAGCGTCTCCGCCCAGGCCAGCGCGAAGGACAGGAAGACGGTGTTGCGCGCCGGCACATAAGTGACGGGGATGCCCTCCCCCAGCCCGGCCGCCAGATCGGCGGCACTGTCGTGCTTCGGCACGTCGATGGCGTCGGTCAGGGCGGAGCCGCCGAAGGCACGCAGGTCGATATCGGCGATAACATGCCGCTCCACCCCCATCGCCGCGACCACCCGCCGCGCCGCCTCCAACTCCACCGAATGGCGCTGGCCATAGCGGAAGCTCAAGGCGTTGACCCGATAGCCCTCGGCCTTGGCGATGGCGAGCACCGTCGTCGAATCGAGGCCACCGCTGACCAGAACCACCGCCTGCCTGGATTCGTCCCGATCCGCCATCGCACACCTGCCTTTGCAAAGCCGCCCGTCCGCCGGGCGGACCCTCTGCGACAGCTTCTGACACATCCGGCCGGCGCATGCCAGAACGGGAAGGCCAGAACGGGAAGGCCGGATCAGGATATTGTCGCCAACATTTCTTCGATGGTCATGATGCGCGACGGCGGCAGTCGGATCGTGGCGGTACAGCCCTGCCCCGGTGCGCTGTCCAGCCCCAGCGTGCCGCCATGGGCCTCCACCAGACGCAACGCCAGTGGCAGGCCCAGTCCGATGCCCTCGTGAGGGCGGGTGGCGCTCTGGTCGATCTGGGCGAATGGGGTCATCGCCTTGGCGATATCCTCCGGTCGCATCCCGACGCCCCGGTCCTGCACCGACAACTCCATCCAGTCATCGGCACCCAGCCTCACCGTCAGGGTCACGGCATTCCCCGGATGGCTGAACTTGACGGCGTTGGACAGCAGATTGCCCAGTGCCTGGACCAGGCGCCGCTCGTCGCCGCGAATCGGCGGCACCCCGCCATCGGCCATCACCTCGACCGTCACACTCTGGCGGGTGGCGTAAAAGTGCAGGTTTGCCACGGCCCGTTCGGCGACCGCGGACAAATCGACGAGTCCTTCGATCAAGGACAGCCCTCCGGCCTCGACGCGGGCCATGTCGAGGATGTCGTCGATGATCGCCAACAGCTGTTCGCCGGCCTGACGGATCGCGCCGATATAGCCGGGCATCCTTTCGTCCCACTGCGCGTCGTCAACCGATCGCCCGGCCTGCTCTTCCAACAGCTGGGAGAAGCCGATCACCGCGTTCAGCGGGGTGCGCAGCTCGTGGCTCATCGCTGCGATGAAGGTCGATTTGGCGCGGTCGGCGGTCTCCGCCGCGTCCTTGGCCGCCAGCAGTTCGGCCTCTGTCCGGCGGCGTTCAGTGACGTCGCGGAGAATGGCGGTGTAGAGCCGCCGCCCCTCCACCTCGCTGGCGCTGACCGACAGTTCCACCGGGAAGCGGGTGCCGTCGGCACGCTCCGCCTCCGCCGCACGGTCACGGGCAATCAGGGCGGTGGTCTGGCCGGGCGCGAACTCCAGCCGGATACCGTCCTCCTCCCGCAGATCGGCCAGAGGGATTAACCGGTCGAGCGGGCGCCACAGCAGGTCTCCGGCCGAAACGCCGAACATCGCCTCCGCCGCCCGGTTGAAGCTGTGCAGCACGCCGGCTTCGTCGATGGTCAGGATCGCGTCGGCCGCGGTGTCGAGGATCGCCTCGTTGCGCGCCTCCGACAGGCGCAGGGCGTTGGCGGTGTGCACATATTCGCTGACGTCGGTGATGGTGGCGATGGTGCCGCCATCCTCCAGCGGCATGCGCTGGCACAGCACGCGCCGGTCGACGCCGGACCCGTCGGAGTCGTGGAAGCGGAAATCGGTCGGTGTCGGATTGCAGGTCGCGTCCAGCCGCCAGTCCGCCGCGACCCGAGCCCGGTCGTCGGGATGGACGGCGTCGAGCCAGCCGCTACCGAGCAGCCGCTCGGACTCCAGACCGGTGATGCCGGCGAGCCGGGCATTGGCGAACAGCACCTGACCGTCGGCATCGGCCTGCAGAATGCCGACCGGCACCGCCTCCGCCAATGTGCGGTAGCGCGCTTCGCTGGCGCGCAGCCGTTCCGACAGGGCGATGTGGTCGCTGATGTCGCGGATGTTCATCACCAGCCCGCGAATGGCCGGGTTTGCCAGATCGTTGCGGGTGGTGACCTCCAGCCAGCGCCAGCTGCCATCGGCATGGCGAAAGCGGAAAACCGCACGGCCGCTGCTGCCGGCTGGGGCCGCCGCACGCAGATGGAACCGCCGCCGCGCCTCCTCTATATCGTCGGGATGGATATGGCCGTCGAGCGACGCGCCGGTCAGCATATCCGGCGGGTGGCCCAGCAGGTCGGCGACAGCGTCACTGATATGGAGCACGCATCCGTCGGCCGACAGCAGCGCGACGACCTCCCGGCTGTCGCGGAACAGGGCGCCGACAGCCATTGCGGTCGCGCGACGCTCGCCATCCTGCAAGATGATCCCCCCGAACCTGCTGCGAACGGCGGAATTGCTTGGATCCCGCCGTTCGCAGAGTAATCAGGGGTCGTTAATGGTTCATGTCAGGATTAACCCGACTCTGATCGGTGGATTTCGGCACTGAAACCCTTATCCCCGCCGCCCCTATCCCCGGCGCAAGGACAGGAAGGATGTCAGCGCCTCCAGCACTGCGTCGGGGGCTTCGGTCATCACCATGTGTCCGGTCTGCGGCAGGACGACGACCTGCGAAGTCTTGACCCGGACCGCCAGCGACCGCCCGGCCTTTGCCGGAGTCATCTTGTCGAGCGCTCCCAGCAGGAACAGCGCCGGACAACCGACCGCCGCGGCGGCATCGGCCCCTTGCCCATAGTCGTTGCAGGCGGCCAGATCGACGCCCAGCACACCCGGACGAACCGACGCCATCAGCCGGCGCCCTCCGGGGATCAGCGCCAGCCCCGGCGTCGGGCAACCACCGCCCTGGGCGCCGCCATGACCGCGCGGGCCAAAGCCCCAGCCGACCACCATGTCGATGGCCGACTGTTCGCCGGCATGGGCGGCGGCCAGCAGGTCCGGGTGGACCGGCATCCGCTCGGCAATGCCCAGCAGCGCGACTGCCTCCACCCGTCCGCCATGTCGGGCGGCGGCGTCCAGCGCCACCAGCGCGCCCATGGAATGGCCGACCAGCGCCGCCCGCTCCAGCCCGGCGGCATCCAGCAGGGCGATCACCCAATCGGCAATCGCGGCGATGCTGCCCAGCGGCTCGCCGCCGGAGCGGCCGTGCCCCGGCAGGTCGACCGCCAGCACCGATCGGCCATGGTGGGCGAGATAGCGGCTTTGCAGGCTCCACACGCTGTGATCCATGCCGGCGCCGTGGATCAGCACGACGGCGGGACGGGCGGCGGGCCGCGCGGGATCGATGTCCCGGCCGCCGGTGTGGACGAAGACGGGGGTTCCGTTGACGGTCAGCTGCATGGCGCGGCCCTCAGCCCTTGGTGGCGGCGCGCAGCGCCTGCTTCAGGTCGTCGATCAGGTCTTCGCAATCCTCCAGCCCGATGGACAGGCGGATCATGTCCTCCCCCACCCCGGCGGCGGCGAGCGCCTCCGCATCCAACTGGGCGTGGGTGGTGCTGGCCGGATGAATGACCAGCGACTTGGCGTCGCCGACATTGGCGAGGTGCGAGAACAGGCTCAGCGACTCGATGAAGCGGCGCCCCGCCTCGCGGCTACTCCCTTGGCCACCCTGCGCACCGGCCCGAATGCCGAAGGAGATGATGGAACCGGCGCCATGCGGCAGCAGCCGGGCGGCCAGGGCGTGGTCGGGATGATCCACCAGCTCCGGGTAGGAGACCCAGGCGACAGCCCCCTTCTCCGCATTCAGCTCCCCTTCCAGGAAGCAGATGATTTTGCGGGTGTTGTGGATGTGCGCCTTCATCCGCAGCGGCAGCGTTTCGACGCCCTGCAGGATCTGGAAAGCGTTCATCGGGCTCATGCAGGCGCCGAAATCGCGCAGCCCCTCGGCACGGGCACGAGCGATGAAGGCGGCCGGGCCGTATTCCTCGGCGAAATCGATGCCGTGATAGCCGGCATAGGGCTCGGTCAAGGTCGGGAACTTGCCGGACGCCTCCCAATCGAACCGGCCGCCGTCAATCACCACGCCGCCGATTGCGGTGCCGTGCCCGCCCAACCACTTGGTGCAGGAATGCATGACCAGATCGGCGCCATGCTCGAATGGCCGGCAGAGATAGGGGGTGGTGAAGGTCGAGTCGATCAGCAGCGGAATGCCGGCCTCGTGGGCGATGGCCGCGACCTTCGGCACGTCCAGCACCTCCAGTCCCGGATTACCCAGCACCTCGCCGAAGACAAGGCGGGTCTCATCACGGATCGCAGCGCGGATGCCGTCGAGGTCGCGCGGGTGGACGAAGGTCGTGGTGATGCCGAACCGCGGCAGCGTATAGGCCAGCAGGTTGCGGCTGCCGCCATAGATGGAGGAGGAGGCGACGATGTGCCCGCCCGCCCCCATCAGCGTCATGATGGCGAGCGTCAGCGCCGCCTGTCCGCTGGCGGTGCAGACGGCGCCCACCCCGCCTTCCAGCGTCGCCAGCCGCTCTTCCAGCACCGCAACGGTGGGGTTGGAGATGCGTGAATAGATGTGGCCCGGCCGTTCCAGATTGAACAGGGCCGCCGCCTGATCGACGTCGCTGAAGACGTAGGAGGAGGTCAGGTGGATCGGAACCGCCCGCGCCCCGGTTGCCGGATCGGGCTTCTGCCCCGCATGCAGGCTCTGCGTATCGAACTTCAGGAACTTGGCGCCGGCCATGCTCCTCCCTCCCCTTGATGTTGGAAGAGGGCCGCCTGTGGTGGAGCGGCCCTCTTCGCTTTTCAGCTTTTTATTTGCCAGCCCTGTTCAACCCGCATTCCAGCGGCATCGACGGTGCGGAAGCGTATGGAGACCTGACGCGCGCGTCAAGGCGGTTGGGAATGGGCGGTTGGGAGACGCGGCGCCGAAGCCGTAGCCCTCAGGTCGCGACCCCCACCATCGTCTCCTCCGCCAGCCAGTCCACCACCCGGCGCAGCGCCTCGCCCTCGTCGGCGCCGTCGGCGAGCGCCGCCTGGAAGATCTCGATCTGCCGGTGGGCGCTGGTGCCGCGCTTGACGATCTCGCGCGCCCGTTCGACCTCGGCGGTGCAGCCGAAATGCTCGGCATCCTCGCGGGTCAGGTCGATGATCTCGTCCAGCAGGTCGGCATAGGGCACGATTCGGCCCTGCCCGAAATCGACCAGCCCGCTGTCCAGGCCATAGCGCTGGGCGCGCCAGCGGTTTTCCTCGATCAGCATGTTCTTGTAGGGCCGCCAAGTGACGTTGCGCGCCTTCAACCGCCACAGCATGCGCAGCAGGCAGCGATACAGCGCCGCCACCGTCACCGCATCGTCCAACCGGGTGCAGATGTCGGTGATGCGCATCTCCAGCGTGGGGAAGCGCGAGGATGGGCGGATGTCCCACCACAGCTTGCTCGCGTCCTCGATCACCCCGGCATTCACCAGCACGGCGACATGGCTCTGATATTCGCCGAAGCTCTGGAATCCGGCGGGCATGCCGGTGCGCGGCAGCTCATGCCAGACGCTGAGCCGGTAGGACCGGCGTTCCATGTCGCGCCCGCGCCAGAAGGGCGAGGAGGTCGACAGCGCCAGCAGATGCGGCAGGAAATAGCGGACCTGGTTCATCAGGTCGATGCGCAGGTCGTCATCCTCGATCCCGACATGGACATGCATGCCGCAGATCATCAGCCGGCGGGCCGGCGCGCCCAGATCGCGGGCCAGCATGTTGTAGCGGTCGCGGTTGGTATGCTTTTGCGGCTCCCACGCGGCGAACGGATGGGTCGAGGCGGCGATCGGCGCCAGCCCGTAGCGGTCGGCCACCCCGGCCACCGTGGCGCGCAGCGCCGCCAGTTCGGTCCGCGCCTCGCCCAGTGTCCGGCAGACCGGCGTCCCGACCTCGATCTGGCAGCGCAGGAATTCCGGATGGATGCGGCCCGGCGCCTGTTCCTGGCAGGCTTCCAGCATCTCGTCCGGCGGGCTGGGCACGATGTCGCGCGTGCCTCGGTCGACCAGCAGATATTCCTCTTCCAGTCCCAGGGTGAAGGACGGTTCGCTCACGGCGCTTTCCATTGGCACGGCGCTTTCCATTCGGTGTTCAGGCCCGCGGATAATGGTGGATGGTCGCCAGCGACGGCAGGGACAGCAACGGCTCCAGCGCGTCGCCGATCACCTGCGCCCATAGCTCCGCACCCTCCGGCGTGGCGATCAGATCCTGCCGCACCTCCAGCAGGACATTGGGATAGCCGGCGGGCGTCGCGTGGGTCTCCACCGTGCCGCCCAGCGTGCCGCGGCCGGAATAGGGCTGGTTGTCGCCGACGCACCAGCGGCCGTCGGCCTTCAGCGCCTCGATCAGCGGCACCGGCAGGCGCGGATCGTTGTCCCACAGCACACCGATGTGCCAGGGCCGCGCCACCCCGCGCATCGCCGGGGTGAAGCTGTGGACCGAGACCAGCACCGGCACCTGTCCCCGGTTGCGGATCGCCGAAACCGCCGCCGCCACCGCGGCGTGGTAGGGCTTGAACAGCGCCTCCACCCGCTGGACCTGCGCCTCGGCGTCAAGCGCGCGGTTGCCGGGAATCACCACGTCGTCGCTGACCACCGGAATCGCGGTGGGGTCCTCCAGAGCGCGATTCGGGTCAATCACCAGCCGGGAGAAGCCGGACAGCACCGCGGTGGCGCCGAAGCGGTCGGCCAGCTGCCGCGTCACCTCCGCCGCGCCGATGTCATAGGCGATGTGGCGGCAGAGCTGTTCCTCCGGCAGGCCGAGGTCGCCGAGTGACGCGGGAATCGCACGCGACGCATGGTCGCACACCAGCAGCAGCGACCCGGCGGCATCCGGATTCAGCGTGGTCGCCGGCGGCGGATCGCTCGGTCCCAGCAGAGGCGCTGCCGCACGGGGCGCCGGTGCGGGAGCGGTGACGGGCTGGCGATGTTCGGAAGGTGATGAGGCCATATGCCACACTAGCGCAACCGCCGCACCGGGCGGAAGCGCGGCCGATGGTGGTAGCCCGAACGGCAAGCTGATACGCTCCAACTCCCTCTCCGCGCGAACCCACCCGGAAGACGCCTCGCATGCTCCGCCTGCTCACCCTCTGCCTTGCCGTGATGGCGCTGCTCAGCGCTTGCGGACCCGTTTACGAGACGCAATACAGCCTGATTCCGCCCTCCTCCGCCGAAGGCAGGCTCTGCGTCAACCAATGCCAGCAGAACCGTAACTTCTGCCGCCAGAACTGCGGCATGTCGCAACAGGCCTGTGTGAACGAGGCGCGGACCCGCGCTCTGTACGAGTATCAGGCCTATGTGAACCGGCAGCAGGCGGAGAAGAAGCCGATCAAGCGGTCGGTCAGCGATTTCGACCGCTCCTATTCCTGCGGCAGCAGCAGCTGCGAAGCACGGTGCGAGGCCGATTATCGCGACTGCTTCGGCGGAAGCTGTGGTGGGCAGGTGATCGCCAAGCGCGTCTGCACCGCCTTCTGCGACCAGGAGAAGCCGGCCCCCGCACCCGCAGCGGCGCCGATGCTGAGCCCCATCCCGCCCGGTGCCGCCCCGAATCCGATGGCGACGGCTCCGATGGCGTCAGCCCCCAACGGCGGCTATCAGGCCGGTGCCTCGCTGTGCCAGCCCGGCATGCGGGTGGAGGTCCAGTGGAAGGGTGACTGGTATCCCGCGACGGTGAAGGACAAGCCGCGCAAGGACGGCCGCTGCCCGATCCATTACGACGAGTACAGCGCCGAAGACGACGAGGCGGTGCCGCTTCGCCGCATCCGGCCGCGCTGATCCTCATCCCGGCCGAAAAGGCCGGTACGACAGCCTTTCCAGCAGCCTCCGGGGGAACCGCGGAGGCGCACGGCAGCCATGACTTGCGTCCCGCTGGCCCGGTGGCGGGACCGCAGATATAAGCGGTCCATGCCAGACGCCAGTGCCTTCACCGCCGACCATCTGTACCGGACGCAGCGCATCGCCCTGATCGCGCTGCTGATCGGCGCCTTGGGCATTGCCTTCGCGCCCATCTTCGTTCGGCTGTCGGAGGTCGGTCCGGTCGCCACCGGCTTCTGGCGCACGGCACTGGCCACCCCAGTTCTGGCCCTGTGGATGGGCAGCGAGTCGCGGCAGCGGGGCGGACGGGTCAGCCGCCGCCCCTCCTCGCTCTCAGACTATGGCCGCCTGTCGCTGGCCGGACTGTTCTTCGCCGGCGACCTTGCGATCTGGCACACGTCGATCCGCTACACCTCGGTTGCCAACTCCACCCTGCTGGCGAATTTTGCACCGCTTTACGTGGCGCCGGCCGCATGGTTCCTGTTCAAGGAGCGGATCACCGGCCGGTTCGTCCTCGGCATGCTGTTGGCGCTCGCCGGTGCCATCGTGTTGATGGGCCAGAGCTTCCAGCTCAACGCCGACCACCTGTTCGGCGATGCGCTCGGTCTGCTGACCGCTGGATTCTATGCCGGCTACATCCTCTCGGTCGGACGGCTGCGCGCCGAGTTCTCCACCGCGACCATCATGACCTGGAGCGGCGCGATATCGGCCGCCGTTCTGCTGCCGATCGGCCTGTATGACGGCGAAGCCATGCTTCCGGCGAGCGCAACCGGCTGGGCGGTGCTGGCCGGCCTTGCCCTGTTCAGCCATGCCTGCGGCCAGAGCCTGATCGCCTACGCGCTGGCCCACCTGCCGGCCTCCTTCTCGTCCGTCAGCCTCCTGCTGCAGCCGGCGGCCGCTGCGATCCTCGCCTGGGTCCTGCTGAACGAACCCCTGGGACCCTTGCAGGTGCTGGGCGCCTCGGTGATCCTAGCGGGTATCCTGATGGCACGCCCCGGCAGCCGTTGAACCGCCGGCGCCGCGCAATCGCCGCCATGTTTTTCCGCCCCACGGGCAAGGCGCCGCAGCGCGGCTGTGCCCCATTGACCGCACCCGCGGGGACCGTTACCGGTATGACCAACCATCGATGAACCGCCTTCCGATCAAAGGGGAACAACCCGTGCCCGGCACCGACGACAGCGCTCACGTCCCCTCCTCCTCGCAGCGCATTTCGGAGTGGGTGGCCCAACAGCTTCTCGACCGCATCGCGCGTGGCGAGCTGGTGCCGGGGGAGCGCCTGCCGGGCGAACGACAGTTGGCCGAACAGCTGCACGTCAGCCGGGTGTCCGTCCGCGCCGCCCTGCAGAAGCTGAAGACCCAGGGTTTCCTCACCGCGGTCCAGGGCGGCGGCACCCGCGTGGTGTCGTCCGCCGGTGTGATGGACGGCGCCCTGACCACCATGGTGCGCAGCACCCACCAGAACCTGTGCGACCTCGTCGAGATCCGTATGGCGCTGGAAAGCTGGGCCGCCCGCCGTGCTGCCGAGCGCGCGACGCAGGAGCAGATCGACACCATCGGCCGCATCCTGGCGGCAATGAGCGAGACCAACCGCGACGGCGGTCGCGCGGCCGATGACATGGATTTCCACGTCGCCGTCGCCCAGGCGTCCGGCAGCCCCGTCTATCTTCACCTGCTCTCGACCATTCGCGACATCCTCGGCAACATGGTCGAGATGAAGCACACCGAACCCTTCATGGAAAACCATGAGGCGCTGATGATCGAGCACCACCGCGCCATCCATCAGGCGATCGCCCGGCGCGACCCCGATGCCGCGGCCAATGCCGTCACCGCGCATCTCGGCTGGATTCTGGCGCGCTACCGCACCATGACCGATGAGCCGGCCGTCCAGCCGAACACCCCGCCCTCCTCCGACATCTCCGGCGTCTGACCGCGGAATTCTGCCCCAGACGACGAAAAGGCCGCAGCCTCCCAAAGGAGACTGCGGCCTTTTCACATCAGAACGGCGATGATCCTCAGCTGGTGAGGATCGTCTCGATCTGCTTGGTCACCTCATCAATGTCGGCCATGCCGTCCACCACCTTCAGCACGCCCCGGCCCTGGTAATAGGGCAGGATCGGCGCCGTCTGCTGATGGTACTGGGCCAGTCGGGTGGTCACCGTCTCCGCATTGTCGTCGGCGCGCCGCTTGAACTCGGTGCTGCCGCAGACGTCGCAGACGCCCTCGACCTTCGGCTTCTCGAAGCTGTCGTGATAGCCCTTGCCGCACTTGGCGCAGGTGTAACGGCCGGTGATGCGTTCCACCAGCACGTCGTCGACCACCCGCATCTCGATCACATGGTCGAGCTTCAGGCCCTTCTCGTCGAGCATCTTATCGAGCGCCTCGGCCTGGGCCACGGTGCGCGGGAAGCCGTCGAGAATGAAGCCGTTCTTCACGTCCGGCTTCGAAATGCGCTCGGCGATCATGCTGACCATCAGCTCGTCCGGCATCAGCTTGCCGGCGGCCATGATCTCCTTCGCCTGCTGCCCGAGCGGCCCGCCTTCCGCCACCATGGCGCGGAGCATGTCGCCGGTCGACAACTGCACCAGACCACGAGTGTCTTCCAGACGGCGCGCCTGGGTCCCCTTCCCGGCGCCCGGCGGACCGAGCAGTATGAGGTTCATTACTTTCTCCCCCGAAGCTTAGATTTCTTGATCAATCCCTCATACTGGTGGGCCAGCAGGTGGGAATGAATCTGCGCGACCGTGTCCATCGTGACGGTGACCACGATCAGCAGGCTGGTGCCGCCAAAATAAAACGGAACCGAGTGCTGGGATATCAGGATTTCGGGGAGGAGACAAACCGCCACAAGGTAGGCGGAGCCGATGACCGTCAGCCGCGTCAGCACATAGTCGATGTGGTCGGCGGTGTTCTTGCCCGGACGGATGCCCGGGATGAAGCCGCCGTACTTGCGCAGGTTGTCGGCCGTCTCCGTCGGATTGAAGACGATGGCGGTGTAGAAGAAGCAGAAGAACACGATCAGCGAGGCGTACAGCAGCATATAGAGCGGCGTGCCGTGCGCGACGTAGCGCGAAACCGCCTGCAGCCACTCCGGCCCCTCGCCGCCGGCGAAGCCCACCGCGGTCAGCGGCAGCAGCAGCAGCGACGACGCAAAGATCGGCGGGATGACGCCGGCCGTGTTCATCTTCAGCGGCAGGTGCGACGCTTCGCCGCCGAACACCCGGTTGCCGACCTGTCGCTTCGGGTACTGCACCAGCAGACGGCGCTGGGCGCGCTCCATGAAGACGATGAAGAACACCACGCCCACGGCCATCAGCAGCATCAGGATGATGAAGACGGTGGACAGAGCGCCCTGACGGCCGAGTTCCAGCGTGTTGACCAGCGCGCGCGGCAGTTCCGCGACGATGCCGGCGAAAATGATCAGCGAGGTGCCGTTGCCGATGCCGCGGGCGGTGATCTGCTCACCCAGCCACATCAGGAACATGGTGCCGCCGACCAGCGTGATGACCGTGGCGATGCGGAAGAACAGGCCGGGGTCGAGCACCGCCGCTCCCGTGGAGCCGCGCATCGACTCGAGACCGACCGCGAGGCCGTAGGCCTGCACCGTGGCGAGCGCCACCGTGCCGAATCGGGTGTACTGGTTCAGCTTCTTGCGACCGGCCTCGCCTTCCTTCTTCATCGCCTCCATCTGCGGCGACACGGCGGTCAGCAGCTGCACGATGATCGACGCCGAGATGTACGGCATGATGTTGAGCGCGAAGATGGTCATGCGGTGCAGCGCGCCGCCGGCCAGCATGTCGAACATGCCCAGGATGCCGCTGCCCTGCTGCTTGAACACGTCCTGCAGGATGTGCGGATCGATGCCCGGAATCGGGATGTAAGTGCCCAACCGGTAGACGATCAGGGCCGCCAAGGTGAACCAAATCCGCTTTTTCAGCTCGGTCGCCTTGGAGAAAGCCCCGAAATTGATGTTGGCGGCAAGCTGCTCGGCCGCTGATGCCATGGTCCAATCCCTGTCCCGTAAGCGCGAACGGGGCGGCACTGCATGACGCAGGCCGCCCCTCGCGACTTCGCTTTTTGTAGTGCCACGAAAGCCCGCGCGCAAGCACGGGCTTGTCGCGGAACTTTACTCGGCGGCTTCGGCGGCGGGAGCGGTCAGCGTGACGCTGCCACCCGCCTTCTCGACGGCCTCGATCGCCGACTTGGACGCGCCGGCGACCGTGAAGGAAACCTTCGCGGTCAGCTCGCCCTTGCCCAGCAGACGGACACCGTCCTTCTTCACCTTGCCGGTGACGCCGGCGGCGTTGAGCGCCGTGGCATCGATGGTCTCGGCGGCGTTCAGCTTGCCCAGGTCGATGGCCTTCTGGACCATGCCCAGGTTAACCACCGAGTATTCCTTGGCGAAGATGTTCCGGAAACCGCGCTTCGGCAGGCGGCGGTGCAGAGGCATCTGCCCGCCTTCGAAGCCGTTGATCGCCACGCCGGTGCGCGAGGTCTGACCCTTCACGCCGCGGCCAGCGGTCTTGCCCTTGCCCGAACCGATACCGCGACCGACGCGCATGCGCGCCTTGCGGGCACCGGCGTTGTCACGCAGGTCATTAAGCTTGGTCATGATCTCAGCCCTCGTTCTCGACGCGGACCAGGTGCGCGACCTTGGCGATCATGCCCCGCACGGCCGGAGTGTCCTCCAGCTCGCGGGTCCGGTGCAGCTTGTTGAGACCCAGACCGACCAGCGTCTCGCGCTGGTCGTGCTTGCGGCCGATCGGGCTGCCGATCTGGGTCACGACGACGGTCTTCTTCTCCGCCATGATCAGGCCTCCTGTCCGGCGCCGGCCTCACGACGGCCGAGGATGTCGCTCACGCGACGACCACGACGCGCCGCGACGGACCGCGGGCTGGTGACCTGGGTCAGGGCGTCGAAGGTCGCCTTGATCATGTTGTGCGGGTTCGACGTGCCGATCGACTTGGTCACGACGTCAGCGACGCCGAGAGCCTCGAAGATCGCGCGCATCGGACCACCGGCGATGATGCCGGTACCGGCCGGAGCAGCCCGCAGCACGACCTTGCCGGCACCGAAGTGACCGTTGGTGTCATGATGCAGCGTACGGCCTTCGCGCAGCGGAACACGGATCATGCCGCGCTTGGCCTGATCGGTCGCCTTGCGGATGGCTTCCGGGACTTCACGGGCCTTGCCCGAGCCGACGCCGACGCGACCCTTGCCGTCACCAACGACGACCAGAGCGGCGAAGCCGAAGCGACGACCACCCTTGACGACCTTGGCGACGCGGTTGATGCCGACGAGCTTTTCGATCAGCTCGCTTTCTTCCCGCTCGCGCGGCTGCCGGTCGCGGTTGTCCCGCTCCCCACGTTCACGTGCCATATCCGGGCCTCCTTAGAACGACAGCCCGCCCTCACGGGCGGCGTCGGCCAGGGCCTTGACCCGGCCATGGTAAATGTAACCACCGCGGTCGAACACGACCTCGGTAATCCCAGCGGCCTTGGCGCGCTCGGCGATCAGCTCGCCGATGCGCTTGGCAGCATCGACGTTGCCGCCGTGCTTGAGCTGCTCGCGCAGCTCCTTCTCGAGCGACGAGGCGGACGCGAGCGTCTTGCCGTTTTCGTCGTCGATGATCTGGGCGTAGATGTGCAGATTGGACCGGAAGACCGAGAGGCGAACACGCCCGCCGGCCTTCTTGGCAATCTGCGCGCGCACGCGCTGCTTGCGGCGCTCGTGGAGTTGCTTTGGCTTCAGCATGGCGGTTACTTCTTCTTACCTTCCTTGCGCAGGACGGTTTCGGTCTCGTACTTGATGCCCTTGCCCTTATAGGGCTCCGGCTTCTTCCAACCGCGGATCTCGGCGGCAACCTGGCCGACCTTGTGCTTGTCGTAGCCGCTGACCGAGATGGCCGTCGGCTTGTCGCACTTGATCGTGATGCCTTCCGGGATCGGGTACTTCACGTCGTGCGAGAAGCCGAGCTGCATGACCAGCTCCTTGCCCTGCACGGCCGCGCGGTAACCGACGCCGTTGATTTCCAGGTTGATCGTGAAGCCCTGGCTGACACCGGTGACCATGTTGTTGATCAGGGTGCGCGAGGTCGCCCACATGACGCGGGCGCGCTTGCTGTCGTTTGCCGGCTTCACCACCACCTTGCCGTCTTCCAGCGAGGCGGTGATGTCGTCGATCAGGGTCATGCTGAGTTGCCCCAGCTTGCCCTTGGCCGTGACCTGCTGACCGTCGACCTTCACGTCGACGCCAGCCGGGACCGGCACGGGATGCTTGCCAATGCGCGACATCTGCCAATCCCCCTTAGAACACGCGGCAGAGGACTTCGCCGCCGACGTTGGCGGAGCGGGCCTCATTGTCCGACATCACGCCGCGCGGGGTCGACAGGATCGACAGACCCAGCCCGTTGTAAACACGGGGCAGGTCGGCGATCTTCGAGTAGACGCGACGGCCGGGCTTCGACACACGGGCGATCTGCTTAATGACAGGCTCGCCTTCGTGGTACTTCAGCTCGATCTTCAGGTTCTTGACGCCCGGACGCAGTTCTTCCTCGGACCAGCCGCGGATGAAGCCTTCACGCTTCAGAACTTCCAGGACGTTGACGCGCAGCTTAGACGCCGGGGAAACCACAACGGACATGCGGGCGTGCTGACCGTTGCGGATGCGGGTCAGCATATCGCCGAGCGGATCGCTCAAAGACATTCTCGGACCCTCCTTACCAGCTCGACTTCGTCATGCCCGGAATCTGGCCGGTCGAGGCCAGTTCGCGGAGCGTGACGCGGGACAGCTTGAACTTGCGATAGAACGCGCGCGGACGCCCGGTCATTTCGCAGCGGTTCCGGACACGCACCTTCGAGGAGTTGCGCGGCAGTTCGGCCAGCTTGAGGCGGGCAGCGAATTGCTCTTCCGGCGGGAGGGTCTTGTCGTTCGCGATTGCCTTCAGGCGCGCACGCTTGTTCGCGTACTGCTTGGCCAGCTTGGCGCGACGCTTGTTCTTTTCGATGGCACTGGTCTTAGCCATGGTCGTGCTCCAGCCTCAGCTCACGAACGGCATGTCGAAGCCCTTCAGGAGAGCCTTGGCTTCCTGGTCGGTCTTCGCCGAAGTGACGATGATGATGTCCATGCCGCGGATCTGATCGATCTTGTCGTAATCGATCTCCGGGAAAATGATCTGCTCCTTGACGCCCATGGCGTAGTTGCCACGGCCGTCAAAGCTGTCACCCGGGATACCGCGGAAGTCACGGACGCGCGGCAACGCAATCGTCACCAGGCGATCCAGGAACTCGTACATGCGGTCGCGACGGAGCGTGACCTTGCAGCCGATCGCCATGCCTTCGCGCAGCTTGAACTGGGCGATCGACTTGCGCGACTTGGTCACCACCGGCTTCTGACCGGTGATGGCGGCCATCTCGGCCACGGCGAGCTGGATCTTCTTGGAGTCGGCGACAGCCTCGCCGACACCCATGTTGACCACGATCTTCTCGATCCGCGGAACTTCCAGGTCGTTCTTGTAGCCGAATTCCGACTTCAGAGCGGCGCGAATCTTGGAATCGTAAACTTCTTTCAGACGTGCGGTCATGCCCGGGTCCTCACAGGTCAATGACTTCGCCGGACCGCTTGGCGACACGCACCTTGCGGCCATCCTCAAGGATCTTGAAACCGACGCGGGTCGGCTTGCCATCCTTGGGATCGACGTGAGCGAGGTTGGAGACGTTGATCGGCGCCTCCATCTCGATGATGCCACCCTGCGAGCGGGCGCTGGCACGCTGGTGCTTTTTCACCACGTTCACGCCCTGCACAACGGCACGGTTCTCCTTGGGGAAAACCTTCAACACCTCGCCGGTCTTGCCCTTGTCACGGCCGGTCAGGACAACGACCTTGTCCTTGGTCTTGATCTTGGCGGCCATTACAGCACCTCCGGCGCCAGCGAGATGATCTTCATGAACTTCTTGCCGCGCAGCTCACGAGTGACCGGCCCGAAAATACGGGTGCCGATCGGCTCGCCCTGCTTGTTGATGAGCACGGCGGCATTCCGGTCGAAACGGATCGCCGACCCGTCCTCCCGACGCAGTTCCTTCGCGGTGCGGACGATGACGGCGCGATGCACGTCGCCCTTCTTGACGCGGCCCTTCGGAATGGCCTCCTTGACCGAGACGACGATGACGTCGCCCACGGTCGCGACCTTCCGCTTGGACCCGCCAAGCACCTTGATGCACTGCACCCGGCGCGCCCCGCTGTTATCGGCGACTTCCAGGTTGGTTTGCATCTGGATCATTGTTTACGACCTTTCGTTATCACGCGGCGCCGCTGTCGGCGGCGGACTCCGTCACGACCGTCCAACGCTTGGACTTCGAGATCGGGCGGCATTCGATGATCGAAACGGTATCGCCGACCTTGAACTGGTTGCCCTCATCGTGGGCGGCGTACTTCTTCGACTGACGAATGAACTTCTTGTACACGGGGTGCATGACACGGCGCTCGACAAGAACCGTAACGGTCTTGTCGCACTTGTCGCTGACCACCGTGCCCTGCAGAACGCGGCGAGGCATGGATGATCCCCCTTACTTGCCGGCGTCGGCGGAGCGGGCACGCTCGCCGATGATGGTCTTGATGCGGGCGATGTCGCGGCGCACCGTGTTCACCCGCGCGGTGTTCTCCAGCTGGCCGGAGGCCTTCTGGAAACGCAGGTTGAACTGTTCCTTCTTGAGCTGGAGGAGCTGATCGTTCAGCTCATCCGCGCTCTTCGTACGAATGTCTACGGCCTTCATGCCGCGGTCTCCTCGACACCGCCCAGGCGGGTCACCAGCTTCACCTTGATCGGCAGCTTCGCGGCCGCCAGAGCGAAGGCGGTTTTTGCCACATCTGCCGGCACGCCGTCCAGTTCAAACAGGATGCGGCCGGGCTTAACGCGGGCCGCCCAGTACTCCGGCGAACCCTTACCGGAACCCATGCGGACTTCGGCGGGCTTGGTGGAGACGGGGAGGTCCGGGAAAATGCGGATCCAGACGCGGCCCTGACGCTTCATCGCACGGGTGATCGCGCGGCGGGCCGCTTCGATCTGACGGGCGGTGATACGCTCCGGCTCCAGGGCCTTGAGGCCGAAGGAGCCGAAGTTCAGGGCGGTACCGCCCTTGGCGTTGCCGTGGATGCGGCCCTTGTGGGCCTTACGGAATTTCGTGCGCTTGGGAGAAAGCATCGCTCGGCCCCTTTACTCGCGTTCGGAGCGCTCGGAGCGCTCGCGACGGTCGCGGCGATCATGCCGATCGCGGCGCGGCTCGCCGTCGGTCGACACCGGCTCGGAACCCATGCGCTTGTCCTGCGCCATCGGGTCGTGAGCCATGACCTCGCCCTTGAACACCCACACCTTGACACCGCAGGTGCCGTAGGTGGTCTTGGCGGTGCCCACACCGTAATCGATGTCGGCGCGCAGGGTGTGCAGCGGAACGCGGCCCTCGCGGTACCACTCCATGCGGGCGATTTCCGCACCGCCGAGACGGCCCGAGCAGTTGATCCGGATGCCCTGGGCGCCCAGACGCATGGCGGACTGCACGGCGCGCTTCATGGCGCGACGAAATGCCACACGGCGCTCGAGCTGGCTGGCGATGTTCTCGGCGATGAGGCGAGCGTCGATTTCCGGCTTGCGGATTTCGACGATGTTCAGGCTCACCTCGCTGCCGGTCATCTTCGACAGCTCAAGACGCAGCTTCTCGATGTCCGCGCCCTTCTTGCCGATCACCACACCCGGGCGAGCCGAGTGGATGGTGATGCGGGCCTTCTTGGCCGGACGTTCGATGACGACGCGCGAGCAACCGGCCTGCTGCAGGCGACCCTGCAGATAGCCACGCAGCTTCAGGTCCTGGTGCAGCAGATTGGCGTAGTCGCGCTTGGCGAACCAACGGCTGTCCCAGGTCCGGTTGATGCCGAGGCGCAGCCCGATCGGATTGATTTTCTGACCCATTACTCGGCCCCCTCGGCAACGGCGGCGTCACGCTCGCGGACGATGATCGTCAGGTTGCTGAACAGCTTCTCGACCCGGGCGCCGCGACCGCGGGCACGGGCGTGGAAGCGCTTCATCACCAGAGCGCGACCCACAGTCGCCGACGACACGTACAGACGGTCGACGTCGAGCTGGTGGTTGTTCTCGGCGTTCGCGATCGCGGCCTGCAGCACCTTCTTCACTTCGCCGGCGATGCGGCGCTTGGAGAAGGTCAGCTCGGCCACGGCACGGCTGGCATCCATGTTCCGGATGAGCTGGGCGACGAGGTTGAGCTTCCGCGGGCTGGTGCGGATCATCGGATTGCGGGCCAGAGCCTCGTTCTCCGCGACCCGGCTGGGGTTGGCAGACTTGCCCATGGCTTACTTCCTCTTCGCCTTCTTGTCCGCCGCGTGGCCATAGAAGGTCCGCGTCGGAGCGAACTCGCCGAACTTGTGACCGATCATGTGCTCGGTAACCAGAACCGGCAGGAACTTGTGGCCGTTGTAGACGCCGAACGTCAGACCGACGAACTGCGGCAGGATGGTCGAACGACGCGACCAGATCTTGATGATCTCGTTGCGGCCCGAAGCCCGGCTCTTGTCCGCCTTCTTCAGCAGATAGCCGTCGACGAACGGGCCCTTCCAAACGGAGCGTGCCATCGTTCGACCTCCTTACTTCGAATGACGGCGGCGCAGGATCAGGCCATCCGTCTTCTTGTTGTGACGAGTCTTCTTGCCCTTGGTCGGCTTGCCCCACGGCGTGACCGGATGACGGCCGCCCGAGGTTCGACCCTCACCACCACCGTGCGGGTGGTCAATCGGGTTCATGGCGACGCCACGGACCGACGGACGCTTGCCCAGCCAGCGGTTGCGACCGGCCTTGCCAAGGTTGGTGTTCATCTGGTCCGGGTTGGACACGGCACCCAGGGTGGCCATGCACTCGCCACGAACCATGCGCAGCTCGCCCGAGGGCAGCTTCAGCTGGGCGTAGCCGCCGTCGCGGCCGACCAGCTGCAGATAGGTGCCGGCGGAACGAGCCACCTGACCACCCTTGCCGGCCTTCAGCTCGACGTTGTGCACGATCGAACCGACCGGGATGTTCTTCAGCGGCATCGCGTTGCCGGGCTTCACGTCGACGCGCTCGCCGGAGATCACGGTGTCGCCGACCTTCAGGCGCTGCGGCGCCAGGATGTAGGACAGCGTCCCATCCTGGTACTTGATCAGCGCGATGAAAGCCGTGCGGTTCGGATCGTATTCCAGCCGCTCGACGGTGGCCGGAACGTCGAACTTGCGACGCTTGAAGTCCACCAGACGGTAGGTGCGCTTGTGGCCGCCACCCATCCGGCGCGCAGTGATGCGGCCGGTGTTGTTGCGTCCACCAGACTTGGTCAGGCCCTCGGTGAGGGTCTTGACCGGCTTGCCCTTCCACAGCTCCGAGCGGTCAACGATGACCAACTGGCGGAGCGACGGCGTAATCGGGCGGTATTGCTTCAGAGCCATCGGATCACACTCCCGCTCAGATGCCCGTGGTCACGTCGATCTTGTTACCCTCGGCGAGGGTGACGACGGCCTTCTTGAAGTCCGAGCGACGGCCGATGGTGCCGCGGAACCGCTTGGTCTTGCCCTTGGAAACCAGGGTGTTGACCGCGGTCACCTTGACGTTGAAGAGACCTTCAACGGCGGCCTTGATCTCCGGCTTGGAGGCCGTGAGCGGCACGCGGAACGTGACCTGGTTATGCTCCGACACCAACGTCGACTTCTCGGTGATGACGGGAGCGAGGATCAGGTCGTACATCCGCTCCTGGCTCACCGCAGGTTTCGACTGCTTGCTCATTTCAGGCGAGCCTCCAGTTGCTCGACCGCGTTGCGGGTCAGGACCAGCGTATCGCGGCGGAGAATGTCGTAGACGTTCGCACCCTGCTCCGGCAGCACGTCGATCAGCGGGATGTTGCGCGAAGCCTTGGCGAAGTTCTCGTCCAGGTTCGAGCCATCGATGATCAGCGCCGAAGTCAGGCCGAGGGTGGCGAGACGGGCCGCCAGTTCCTTGGTCTTGTGCGTCTCGGCGGCCGCAGCCTCCAGGACGATCAGCTTGCCCTCGGCGGCCTTGGCCGACAGGGCGGTCTTGAGCGCTAGCTTGCGGACCTTCTTGGTCAGGTCATGGGCGTGCGAACGCACCACCGGCCCGAAGATGGTCGCACCGCCGCGGAACTGCGGCGAACGGATGGAGCCCTGACGAGCCCGGCCGGTGCCCTTCTGCCCATAGGGCTTCTTGGTCGTGCCGCTGATCTCGCTGATGCCTTTGGTCTTGTGGTTACCGGACCGGCGCTTGGCCAGCTGCCAGTTCACCATGCGGGCCAGCAGGTCGGTGCGGGTCGGCAGGCCGAACACGGCATCCGACAGCTCGATCTCGCCGACGGCTTCGTTGTTCAGGTTCTTGATCGTGGCCTTCATGGCGCTCACTCCTGCGTCTCGGCCGGGGCTTCCGCCGCCGGAGCAGACTTGATGCCGGCCGGGAAGGGCAGGCCTTCCGGAGCCTTCTTCTTGACGGCGTCACGGATGCGCAGCCAACCGCCCTCGGCGCCGGGGACGGCACCCTTGAGCATGATCAGACCACGAGCTTCGTCGACGGCGACGACCTGCAGGTTCAGGACCGTAACCCGCTCGTCACCGAGATGACCGGCCATCTTCTTGTTCTTGAAGACCTTGCCGGGGTCCTGACGGTTACCCGTCGAACCGTGCGAACGGTGCGACACCGACACGCCGTGCGTGGCGCGCAGACCACCGAAGTTCCAGCGCTTCATCGCACCGGCAAAGCCCTTGCCGATCGAGGTGCCGGTGACGTCGACGTACTGGCCGGCGACGAAGTGGGCGGCCGACAGCTCGGCACCGACCTCGATCAGGGCATCGGCATCGACGCGGAACTCGACCAGCTTGCGCTTCGGTTCCACGCGCGCCTTGGCGAAATGCCCACGCTCAGGCTTGTTGACGTTCTTGACCTTGATGGCGCCCGCACCGAGCTGGACGGCGGTGTAGCCATCCTTTTCCTCGGTGCGAACGGCGACGACCTGGCAGCTGTCGACTTTCAGCACAGTGACCGGAACATGCTGGCCGTCGTCCGTAAAGACGCGGGTCATGCCGACCTTCTGCGCGATCAAACCGGATCGCATTGTTCTTTATCTCCTGACCAGGGACATCCGCTTACCGGAGAGGTCCCTTACCAACCAAAATCAGAGCTTGATCTCGACGTCGACGCCGGCGGCGAGGTCGAGCTTCATCAGAGCATCCACGGTCTGCGGCGTCGGATCGACGATGTCGAGCAGGCGCTTGTGGGTGCGGATCTCGAACTGTTCGCGCGACTTCTTGTCGATGTGCGGCGAGCGGTTCACGGTAAACTTTTCGATGTGCGTCGGCAGGGGGATCGGGCCCCGCACGCGCGCGCCGGTCCGCTTGGCGGTGTTGACGATCTCGCTGGTCGACTGGTCGAGCACGCGATGATCGAACGCCTTCAGACGGATGCGGATGTTCTGGCTGTCCATGTCCAAACGTCCCTTGCACCTTCTAGCGATGACGCGGACGCGTCACCGGAACTCCACGAGCTGCTTTGGAGCTTCGCCGACAGCGCAAGGCCGCGCGCCGAACCTCCTAAGCGGAGTCGGCGGGCGACACTGTGACCGATGCGACGGGCCGATACGAAAAGAACATCCCCCGCGGCGGATGCCCGAGGGGGATGTTCCGTTCAGCAGACGGCGCGCCTCAAGGAGGCGCGCCTTTGCCGTTCGTCTCGGGCTGCGTCTAGGCCGAAGTTGCCTACCACCAACCCAAAATCCAGAGGGCGTAATCTCTAGGCGTTCAGCGCCCGCGTGTCAATCCTGAATCTCCCCCCAGTCGGAGGAAGCTGGATCGACAGGCGGACGGTCCCGAATGCCGAGGCCCGATGGCTAGAACCGGGCGGACCGCCCACCCTGCTTGCACGGGGGAGACGGTCCGTCTCTTGCAACCGGCGGCGGGATCGCTCCCGCCGCCCTACCCTTCCCTCCGGCGGTCACCCCGCGGTGACTGCCGGACGGTCATCACTCGACGATCTTGGCAACGACGCCAGCGCCGACGGTACGGCCGCCTTCGCGGATGGCGAAGCGCAGGCCTTCGTCCATGGCGATCGGGGCGATCA
>NZ_CAMLJP010000092.1 GCF_946480385.1 uncultured Azospirillum sp. | reverse complement strand
TGCAGCTGGTCGGCGACGACCTGTTCGTCACCAACCCCAAGCGTCTGGCCCAGGGTATCCGCCAAGGTGTCGCCAACTCGATCCTGGTGAAGGTCAACCAGATCGGCACGCTGTCGGAGACGCTGGAAGCGGTGGATATGGCGCACAAGGCCGGCTACACCGCCGTCCTGTCGCACCGTTCGGGCGAGACCGAGGACAGCACCATCGCCGATCTGGCGGTCGCCACCAACTGCGGCCAGATCAAGACCGGCTCGCTCAGCCGTTCGGACCGCCTCGCCAAGTACAACCAGCTGATCCGCATCGAGGAGCAGCTGGGCGTAGCATCCCGCTTCGCCGGCCGCGGCATCCTGAAGGCCTGATAGCCCTCATGTGAAAAAGCCCCTCTCCAGTCCGCTGGAGAGGGACTTTTTTATGCGAAGCGGGTGCTCACTCCCCAGCCAGCGCGCCGATCATCTTGCGGACGGCGGTCATCTGGAAGCCGCCCTTGCGGGCGAAGTCATAGCCGGTGTAGCCGAACCAGTCCCAGCAGGCCTTGGGGTTGGAGGACAACTTGGCGGCGCCGTCGATCTGCGGATACAGCACGACAATGTTGTTGACGTCGGCCCAGCGGTTGTAGCCGGCATGCACGGCGAAGTGATCGCCGATCAGGTTCGATGCCATCTTGCAGCCATGGAAAGCGACATGGATGCGGCAAGTCTGCTTGCCACCCTCGCAGGCTTCCGGAACATAGATGTAGCCGGTCTTGGCCATGCCGCTGCGGCTGGTGTCGCCGACGAAGGGCGCCTGGTTGAACAGCTGCGGCTGGCGGGCCGCGGCCGGAGCGTTCGGCGTCTTGGCGTCGGCGTAGAAGAAGCGGACGATGGCACCGGCCTGATCGTACTGGCAGTTGTTGATGTATTCGCTCTTCTCATCCTCTTTCGGGATGAAGTCGCAGGCGGCGCCATAGCCGTCGGTGATATAGGCATGCGCGGCCTTCGGCAGCTTCACATAGGTGAAATTGGCCTCCGTCACCCCCAGCGCCCTGTAGAACTGCTCGGTGGCGTCGGCGACCGGGCGTTTCACCGTCACATCGTTGTCGCCGTTGAACAGGTAGATCTTCGACTGCGCCATGTTGGACAGCGGATCGATGTCCTTGGCCTTCTCGCGCGCCTTGGCGTTGGCGACCAGCGCGTCGACGTTGGGCGCGCCCATCGCCACGTCCATGCAGCGCTTCAGCGCCACCACCGCCGGGGCGATGCCTCCCTCCGACACCTCGGCACAGTCATAGGGACCACCGGCGACGAGGCCCGCCGCCTTGACCAGCCCCGAATATGCGACCTGGAATTGACCGGCCATATAGGCGCCGGAGGAAATGCCCGACACCGTGGTCTGCGCCGGGTCGATCTTCAGCTTCAGATCCGACAGCTTGACTTGCGCAGCCGCGGGAAGCGGTGCCAGGACGACGAACGCCGCCAGCGCTGTTTTCACAATGACTTGCTTGGAAATGCTCATGGGAGGGTCACCTTTGCCCTGCTAGGGGTTTCAACGTCGCATGGACAGCGGCGATCTGCGCCCCGCCTCTTTGTCGCGTCATCCGTCCCCGCCGTGCCGATCCGGTTCCAGCGGGCTGGAGCGGTCTACACGATCAGATTGTTATCGGCCGCCCCAGGGGGTGAAGCCGTGGCCGAAGCCTGCGCAGAAGGTAGCAATGCAATTATCATTGTCTAATAAAAAGGACTATAGACGCTCTGAAACACACGCATTCATACGCAACCCGGCATCCGGCTGCCGCCCGCGTCTGGCTTGGCACAGGGCGGAGGTGTTCTGCGACGCTTGATAGCGCTGTTAATTTGCAGGCACATCAGTGATGGAGTTCCACCACGGCGTGCAATATTCTGCGCCGCGAGACGGTACGGGAGAGCGGTGCGGTGGACGATCTGAAGAAGCTTTATGAGACCGGGTTTCCGGCGACCTTCAGCGAGGATTGGCACGCGAATTACCACCGCGCCGTGGAGGATGTGCGCACCCTGCCGGAAGCGGAATGGAAGCACCCCCGTTTCCAGATGCGCCTGTGGGACATGGACGAGGTGGCCAACATCGGCCTCGGCCGCTCGGTGAATGTGTCCAGCGCCGCTTCTGATTCCACCGTGATTGATGCGTTGTGGGAAGTGAAGAATCTCGACCTGCCGATCACTGCGGATCAGCGGGCAAAACAGCTCGACCTTGCGTTCGAGCGGATCATGCGGCTGGTCCACCCGAAGCACAATGTCCGGCGCCCATCGGCGCGGCTGGTACGCATTTTCGCGGTCCTGTTCCCCCACGATGTTCTGTGCCTGCTGGACGACCGGCGCATTCAGGCGTTGCGCCGCTATCTGATGATGCCGGTCCAGCGGGGCCTGGGCCTGATCGGCAACCACGTCATGATCCGGGATGAACTCCGCCGCGAAATCGGAGAGGGCACCGATCTGGCGACCGACATCCGCCACAGTATGTTCGCCTGGTATCTGTGGGAACGGGTGATCGAGCCCATGGAAGAGGTGGAATTGCCCGAGGCGCCGCTCGCCTCGCTGCCCTTGCCACCGGAGCGCACCGCCACCGACCGGCCGTACGTCGTCCTGCTGCCGCCCGCCCAACAGCGCAAGGGCATGTTCACCGTCTCTGACAACTTGTTTCTGCTGCTCGCCATTGTCAGGGCGGCGGAGGCGGGAGCCGGACGCGAGGAACTGCTGGCCGCCATCGCCACCGAGGCGCCGCAGCTTAACGCCAACTCCCGGACGCAGGTTCTTTCGCAGGCGGTAACGCTGGGGCTGCTGACGGTATCGAGCGGCACCTACCGGCCGACCGAAGGCGGGCTGGCCCTGCTGGAAGGGCAGAAGCCTTCCAACATCCTGGCCAAGGTCTTCCTCCGCAACATCTTCGGCTTCGCCATCTTGCTCGATGAGCTGCGCCACGCCAACAGGCCGTTGTCCAAGGCCGAGGTGATGAAGGTGTTGCGCCGCTGCAGGCCCAACTGGACCACCAACCAGATGCCGAGCATGCTGATCCAATGGGCCGACGCCCTCGATCTCGTCATGTCCGACAATGGCGTTCTTCAACTGACCGAGGACGGCGAATACTGGGCCAGCGGCCTGCCGGAGGACGATGCGGCGCGCGCGGCCATGCGGGACTCCTCCTCTGCAGACGCCGAACCGGACGACCTCTCTCCCGCTTCAGTCGAGGAGAACGTACCGGCACCTGCCCTGCCCGCCATCGACGCCATCCTGGCCCGCTTCGCCGAGGATCCGGAGCTGCGCTCGCTGGTCTTCACCGACGATCAGATCCGCCTGTTCCACGCCGCGTTGACCGCGCTGGAGGGCAAGCGTTTCGTCCTGCTGGCCGGCCTGTCCGGCACCGGCAAGACCTCGCTGGCGCGCGCCTATGCGCGGGCCTGCTGCGACATCCTGGGGCTGCCGGTGAAGCGGCACTATCAGGAAACCGCCGTGCTGCCGGACTGGACCGACCCGACGGGGCTGCTGGGCTTCGTCAACCCGCTCGCCAACCCGCCGGCCTATCAGGAAACCGAGACGCTGCGCTTCCTGATGGCCGCTGACGGCCAGCGCGACCAGCCCTTCTTCCTGTGCCTGGACGAGATGAACCTCGCCCGCGTCGAACACTACTTCGCCCCCTTCCTGTCGGCGATGGAGGGGCGGTCCACCCGCCTGTCCATCCACGCCGCCGGCGACGTGGTGGAGAATGTGCCGACCACCATCCCCTGGCCGCGCAATCTGGTGATCGTCGGCACGGTGAACATGGACGAGACGACGCACCCCTTCTCCGACAAGGTGCTCGACCGCGCCTTCACTTTCGAGTTCTGGGACGTCGACCTGCCCGGTTGGCGCAAGCGGGCGCTCGCCAAGGAGGGCGCCGAGCCGGCGCTGGTCGGCCGCGTCGGCGATGCGCTGGAGGCGCTTTACGCCGCCCTCCATCAGGCGCGCCGGCACTTCGGCTACCGCGCCTGCGACGAGGTGCTGGCCTTCTGCCGGGCCTTCGCAGGCACCGATCCGGCGGTGGCGCTGGACGCGGCCGTGCTGGCGAAGGTACTGCCGAAAATCCGCGGCGACGACGGCGGCGCCCTGCCGAAGGCGCTGGAGGAGGCGCGCGCCGTCTGCTCCGCCCAAGCGCTGAAGACCTCGGCCGACCGGCTTGCCCGCATGGCCGAGCAGTTGCGCGCCCAGGGCGTCGTCCGATTCTGGAGCTGACGTGGACATCACGCTTTTCCTGTACCGGAAGAACCATGACTGGCAGGACGCGACCCCGCCGGACGATGACGCCATCGTCGCCTGCGCGGAGGGCGACAGGCTGAGATTGCGGGTGAGGGCCGCGGAGGCGCCGACGGTCCATATGGGGGGCGACGACCTCGCACCAGCCCGGCTGGGCATGGTGGAAGGACAGGTGGAAGCCGCCTACGAGTTCGTCATCGACAGCTGGGCGGGACGCACGAGCCTGTCCGTCACCGTTGGCGAACGCAGGCGCCGGCTGATCCTCGATGTGCAGCCACACCCTGGGAAGCTTGGCATCGAAGCCTTCACGGCCATGCTGAACGAGCTGTCGGAGCGCTCGACCGCCCTTCCCTGGGGCATGTCGCCGGGACAGCAGGGTGGGCGCATCGCCGGTCCGACCGCAGCGGCGATCTTCCCGGCGGTGCTGGACGCGCTCCTGCCGGAACTGCTGCGACACCTCCGCCGCTTCCTGCGCGACCCGCCGATTGCCGTGCGGCGGCGGCGCGATCTGGCGCCGCTGTCCATGGCGCGGCGCCCTGACACCCAGACCGTGCGCTGGCTCGCCAACCATCCGCGGACCCTGCTGGCCCTGCGCCCCGGCGAACGGGGCACCGGGGAGCGGCTGGCCGTGCTGCCCGGCGTGGAGCAGCCGGTCACAGTGACCAACCACGACCACCCGGTCACCCGCCATCTCCACTTCCAGCTCTTGCGGGTGCGCCAGATGGTGGACGCCACGGCGCGCCGGTTCGAAACACTGGCCGGCAGCGGCAACTGGCGCATCGATCCGTTCGTCCGCGGGTATGCCGCGCGGGTCGCCGAGCAATGCCGTCAGCACCGCGCCGCGCTGGCCGACGCGTTGTCCGCCCCCGCTTTCCGACAGTCGCCGCCCGAACCGGCGCGGGAGGGCGCCTCGCAGGCGCTGGCGGATCTGCCCGCCGCGGCCGCGGTCCAGCGTCTGGCGCACCGGCTGCTCGGCGCCGGCCTGCAGTTCGATGCCGAGTCTGCGCTGGAGGCCAGCATGAAGCGGACCTACGACCTGTACGAGGCGGTGGTCTTCTACAGGCTGGCCGACGCGGTGCAGGCGGCGCTCGGCCCAGGTTGGACGGCGCGCTGGTCCGAGCCGGCCGGCGATGCGCACGAGGAGAAGCCCCATGCCGCCGTTGAATGGCGGCGGAATGACCGTCCGACCGCGTCCGTGCGGCTGCTGTACCAACAGACGTTCCGGGCGCATTCCGGCAAGCCCGCCCTATGGCGCAGCCTGAGCGGGGAACTCCGTCCCGACTATGTCATCGTGTTCGAGACGGACGGCGACTGCCACGGGTGGGTGATCCTCGACGCCAAATATCGCGCCAGCCGCGCCGCCGTGCATGACGCGCTGCGCGACCTGCACGTCTACCGGGACGCCCTGCGCCATCGCGACCGCAAAGCCCATGCCGCGTTCATCATCGTCCCTGCGCTGGACCAGGACGCCTCGGCCTATGCCACAGCCGATTACGTTGCGGAGCACGCTTTCGGCGCCGTGTTGAGCGGTGCTGATGGAAATGGCTTGGCATCCTGCCTGCGCGTTCACTGCGGCCATGTGATGGGTTCGCGGGCGAGCGCCGTTGAATCCTTGATGTGAGAGCGCCTTGCTCCGTCTAAGGCCTCATGCGGAAATACCAAGGAGAACAAGACGGTTGACGCTGTAGACGACGCCTCTGAGCAATGCTTGAGACCAACGCTGCCGGTAAGCACGCCTGCTGATAGCATCCCCTGGGTCATTGAGCAGGTGGTGCATCTCCTGCCGGTTTGGCGTGGTTGCGCTCAGGAAGCCGAACAGGCGGCGGTCGCCTCCAGCGTCACCCACACCGCCAGGTCATTGCATCGGCGATGCGCCGCATCGTAACCGCCCGATTCTCCACACGATAGCGGGCCTTCGGGGTCTTATGGCGGTGGGGTTCATTCGCCTTGTCCGGCATTGGAGACCGGATTCAGCCGCCCCTATACCCGCTTGGCCTCCTGAGCACCACCGGAGCGGCCTTTTTGCACCAGCCCCCTCCAGGCAGCGGCACAAACCGATTTTCGCGACAACGCCGCCTACGGCTGCACCCAGGCACAGCACCTGCTGCCCCCGGACAACAGGCGGCGTAGCCCCCCTTTGCGCGCTTGCCCCAAAGGAGCTGACGAGTCCGGCATTGTTTTTCTGATGAAACAGAGGAACCATATGCAAAACACACCGATATTGGCACAAGAGGGGAGGCCAGCGTGAACGGGACCGACATCGATCCGACGGATACACCTGCCGAATTGCCCAATGCTCCCGATCGCGAGCGGCGATATTCGGCCCCCGCGCTGGAAAAGGGGCTCGATATCCTGGAGTTTCTGTCCGAATGCCGCGATCCTCAGTCGTTGCAGCAGATCGGCGACGGGGTGGGGCGGACCAAGGGCGAGATCTTCCGCATGGTCTCGGTGCTGGCACAGCGCGGCTATATCGAGCGGCCCGAAGGCGACGACCGCTTCCGCGTCACCGACCGGTTGTTCCGGCTGGGCATGAACCGGCCGGTCAACCGCTCGCTGATCGAAATCGCCCTGCCCTTCATGAATGCCTTTGCCGAGACCACCGGCTATTCCTGCCACCTCGCCGTCATGTCCGGCACGCAGATCGCGGTGGTGGCGCGGGTGGAGAGCACCAGTCACATCGGCTTCACCGTCCGCATCGGCTATCGCCAGCCCCTGGTGCTGACAGGCTCCGGCCATTGCCTGATGGCCTTCGTCAACGCCAGGCGGCGCCACAGCCTCTATGAAGAGCTGCGCCGGGAAGACCCGTGGATCGACCTGGACGCGCTGACCCGGACGCTGGACGCCGCCCGCGCCGCCGGCCATGTCTGGCGCCCCAGCAGCATCACCGAGGCGGTGATCGACCTGTCCAGCCCGGTGATCGACCGGCGGGAAGGCGGGGCCATCGCCGCCCTGACCTGCCCCTATCTCCGCACCCGGCAGGTCCCGAAGGAACCGGAGGAGATCCTGGCGGCGCTGGACGAGGCAACCCGTCGTATATCGGAAATCCTGTCTCTGGAATGAAACAGCGATTTACAGGCGCAACGACCATGTGTATATAAAACAAACGATCCGCTGAACGGATCATGTGGGGTCCCATCGACCGGCCGGATCGCAACGGGCTGGACAACAAAGGGGGAGACCGGCATGGCTGCGGGACTGCAAGGCAAGACCGCCATCGTCACCGCCGCGGCGCAGGGCATGGGCCGCCAGCGCCAGCAGGTGCGCATGGCGGAGTGACGCCGTCCCGGCCGCAGCCGAACGGCGCGGCCGGCGCGACAAAACGGTTTGCTCGACAAAGCAGCCAGACGGTGCGCCCTGGACGAATTGGGCGCACCGGATGGGGAGGTGCCATGCAGCAAGCGTCGCTCGATACGGCCGCCGGCCGGTTCCCCCATGGTTTGGCGGGAGCCGAGCTGCTGCGGCTGGACAACATCACCAAGCGGTTCCCCGGCGTGCTGGCGCTGGATGGCGTCGGCTTCGACCTGCGTCGTGGCGAGGTCCACGCGCTGTGCGGAGAGAACGGGGCCGGCAAATCGACGCTGATGAAGATCATCAGCGGCCAGTACCAGCCCGACGAGGGCAGCATCACCTACAAGGGCGAGGTCCGCCGCTTCGCCTCCTCGCTCGACACCGAACGGGCGGGCATCGCCATCATCCACCAGGAACTGAACCTCGTCCCGCATCTGAGCGTGGCCGAGAACATCTTCCTGGCGCGCGAGCCGAAACGCGGCTGGCCCAGCAAATGCTTTGTCGACCGTACCGCCCTGCGCCGGCAGGCCCAGGCCTGCCTCGACCGGCTGGGCGTCGACATCCGCCCCGATGCACCGGTGAAATCGCTGTCGGTCGCCCAGTGCCAGATGGTGGAGATCGCCAAGGCGCTGTCGCTGAACGCCGAGATCGTCATCATGGACGAGCCGACCTCGTCCCTGACCGAATCCGAGACCGCCCTGCTGTTCCAGGTGATCCGGGAACTGAAGGAACAGGGGGTGGGGATCATCTACATCTCGCACCGGCTGGACGAGATGGCGCTGATCGTCGACCGGGTGACGGTGCTGCGCGACGGCCGTTATGTCGATACCCGCGATTTCGCCGACACCTGCGTCGACGAGATCGTGGCGCTGATGGTCGGCCGCTCGCTGGACGACAAGTTCCCGGAGCGGACCTCCACCCCCACCGCCAACGTGCTGATGGAGGTGCGCGGCCTGACCCGCCGCGGCGTCTTCCACGATGTCGGGTTCGAGCTGCGGCGCGGCGAGATCCTGGGCTTCGCCGGGCTGATGGGAGCCGGCCGCACGGAGGTGGCGCGGGCGATCTTCGGCGCCGACCCGCTGGACGCCGGAACCATCCGGCTGAGCGACCGCGAGATCACGGTGAAGACCCCGCGCGACGCCATCGCCCACGGCATCGCCTACCTGTCGGAGGACCGCAAGAGCCACGGGCTGGCGGTCAAGATGTCGGTCACCCAGAACCTGACGCTGGCCAACATGGGCGCGGTGTCCAACGCGCTGGGCTTCATCGACCGCAATGCGGAGGAACAGGCGGCCTGGCGCTACATCCAGATGCTGTCGATCCGCACGCCGTCGCCGCATCAGGTGGCCCGCCTGCTGTCGGGCGGCAACCAGCAGAAGATCGTCATCGCCAAGTGGCTGTTCCGCCAGTCGCGCATCCTGTTCTTCGACGAGCCGACGCGCGGCATTGACGTCGGTGCAAAATTCGCCATCTACCAGCTTCTCGACCGGCTGGCCGCCGAGGGGATCGGCGTGGTCCTCATCAGCTCAGAACTGCCGGAGATCCTCGGCCTGACCGACCGCGTCGCCGTCTTCCACGAAGGCCGGATCACCGCCGTGCTGAACACGCGCGAGACCAGCCAGGAAGACATCATGCATTTCGCCTCGGGCCACGGCCGCCCGGCGGCACCGGGAGCCGAAACGCCATGAGCAATCCCACCACCAGCAACCCCACCACCAAGGTCCTTGAAACAGCCGCTTCCCCACGCCAGCCGCCGGGGGAGATCGCCCAGGCGATGAACGGCCGGATGATGAACGACCGGCGCAAGGACCTGATCCAGAAATTCGCCGCACTCGCCGGGCTTCTGGTGCTGATCGCCGTCTTCTCCACGACCAGCGACGCCTTCCTCAGCGTCGGCAATGGCATGACCATCGCCTTGCAGGTGACCTCCATCGCCTATCTCGGCATCGCCGCAACCTGCGTCATCATCACCGGTGGCATCGACCTGTCGGTCGGCTCCGTCCTGGCGCTGGCCGGCGTGGTGGCGGCGCTGGCGGTGAAGGCGGGAGCGCCGGTGCCCGTGGGCATGGGGCTGGGCATCCTGGTCGGCGCCTTCTGCGGGCTGCTGAACGGGTTGTGCGTGACGCGGCTGAAGCTGCCGCCCTTCATCGCCACCCTGGGCATGATGATGGTGGCGCGCGGCGTCGCCCTGCAGATCACCGGCGCGCGGGCCGTGTCGGGGCTGGGCGAATCCTTCGGCGAGCTTGGCAACGGCGCCATGTTCCGCATCGTCCGCATCGGCGAGGACGGCTTTCCCGACGTGGTCTTCCCCGGCATCCCCTATCCGGTGGTGCTGATGGTGGTGATCGCCATCGCCGTGGCGATCATGCTGAGCCGCACAACGCTGGGCCGCCACATCTACGCCGTGGGATCGAACGCGGAAGCCGCCCGGCTGTCGGGCGTCAACGTCGCGGGCGTCACCCTGTTCACCTATGTGCTGTCCGGCACGCTGGCCGGCCTGACCGGCTGCGTGCTGATGTCCCGCCTCGTCACCGCCCAGCCGAACGAAGGCGTGATGTACGAGCTGGACGCCATCGCCAGTGCGGTCATCGGCGGAACCTCGCTGATCGGCGGGGTGGGCACGATCTCCGGCACCGCCATCGGAGCCTTCGTGATCGGCATCCTGCGCAACGGGCTGAACATGAACGGTGTGTCGGCCTTCACCCAGCAGATCATCATCGGTCTGGTCATTCTCCTGACTGTCTGGATCGACCAGATCCGCAACCGGCGCTGACCGGCGTTTTCGAAAGCAAACGTCTGCCCAAAATAATCCAACAGGGAGTGAAACCATGAAGCGCTTCGTTTCGGCCTGTCTGGCGTCCGCCATCGCCCTCGCCGCCGGTGCGGCAATGGCCGCCGACAAGGAAATCGCGGTGGTGGTGAAGACGGTGAACTCCACCTTCTGGCAGAATGTGCAGAAGGGCGCTGCCGCCGCCCAGAAGGAGGCGGACGGCTACACCATGACCTTCCAGGGTCCGGCGGCGGAATCGGCCATCGCCGATCAGGTCAACATGGTGGAGAACGCCGTGAACCGGAAGGTCGCCGGCATCGTGCTCGCCCCCTCCGACCCCGATGCGCTGGTCCCGGTCCTGAAGAAGGCGTGGGAAGCGAAGATCCCGGTCGTGCTGATCGACTCCCCAGTCTCCGACGCCGGCAAGCAGTATTACCAGGCCATGCTGTCGACCGACAACGTCAAGGCGGGCGAGCTGTGCGCCAAGGCGCTGATCGACAAGGTCGGCTCCACCGGTAAGATCGCCGTCATGTCCTATGTCGCCGGTGCCGGGTCGGAGATCGGCCGGGTCGGCGGCTTCACCAAATACATCAAGGACCATTCCAAGCTGGAGATCGTCGGTCCCTTCTATTCGCAGTCGCAGATGGCGACGGCGCTGAACCAGACCACCGACGTGCTGGCCGCCAACCCCGACCTGAAGGGCATCTTCGGCGCCAACGAGCCGACCGCCATCGGCATGGGACGCGCGCTGGCCCAAAGCGGCAAGGCCGGCCATGTCGTCGCCGTCGGCTTCGACGGGAACCAGGATCTCCAGGGTTTCGTCAAGGACGGCACGCTGGAGGCCATCGCCGTCCAGGGATCCTACCAGATGGGCTATCTGGGGGTGCAGACGGCGATCAAGCTGACCAAGCACGAGAAGGTCGAAAAGACGCTCGACACCGGCGTGGTGCTGGTGACCAAGGCCAACCTTGCGACGCCGGAAGCCCAGAACGTTCTGTACTGACCGACCCACCCTCTCCTCCCCACCTTGGGCGTGCGCGGCGCCCGGTCCCTCGCCGCGCATGCTCATTTCTTCGCAGTTGAGGCGATCCCCTCATGACCCTGACCAACCGCCGTACCTTGCCGCGCTCCGGCCTGTCGCTTCCGGTGATCGGGCTGGGCTGCGCGCAGCTGGGCGGACTCTATCGCCCGACCGACCCGGCCGAGGCCGAGGCCCTCCTCGCAGCGGCCTGGGATGCCGGTATCCGCTATTTCGACACCGCCCCCTATTACGGCTATGGCCGGTCGGAGCGGCGGCTGGGCGCCGCCCTGTGCGACCGCCCGCGCGGCGAGTTCGTGCTGTCGACCAAGGTCGGCCGGCTGATCCGCCCCAACACCGACGGCGCGCGGGCTCATGGCGTCGATGCCAATGGCTGGGCCGACCCGCTGCCCTTCCATCAGGTCTATGATTACTCGCGCGACGGCATCCTGCGCTCGGTCGAGGATTCGCTCCAGCGCCTCGGCCTCGCCCGTATCGACATCCTCTATGTCCACGACATCGGCCGGGTCACCCATGGCGATGCCCATGTCCAGCATTGGAACGCGTTGACCCGCGGCGGCGGCTTCCGCGCGCTGGAGGAGTTGCGGCGCGACGGTGCGGTGACCGCCATCGGCCTGGGCGTCAATGAATGGGAAGTGGCGCTGGACGCGATGGGAGAGATCGATCTCGACTGCACCATGCTGGCCGGCCGCTACACCCTGCTGGAACAGACCAGCCTGTCGCCCTTCCTTGAGCGCTGCCTCGCCACCGGGACGCGGATCGTCGCCGCCGGCGTGTTCAATTCCGGCATCCTCGCCGGCAACGGCAAGTTCAACTATGCCGACGCCCCACCGGAGACGGTGGCGCGGGTGGAGGCGCTCGCCGCCGCCTGCCGCGAGTTCGACGTGGAGCTTCCCGCCGCCGCCCTGCAATTCCCGCTGGCCCATCCGGCGGTCGCCTCCTGCGTCACCGGGGTACGCAACGCCAGGCAGCTGGCGACCAACCTCGCCTGGGTTCAGGCATCGATCCCCACCACCTTCTGGGAAGCACTGAAGTCACGCGGCCTGCTGAATGAGGCGGCGCCCGTTCCGGTGAAGGGGTAGGCGATGCGCATCGACGCCCACCAGCATTTCTGGCTGATGGCGGCCCGCCAGGGCGACTGGCCGCCGCCGGAGCTTGGCGCTATTTACCGCGATTTCCTGCCCCCCGACCTGCTGCCGCTGCTGCTGGAGAACGGCATCGACGGCACCATCCTGGTCCAGACCCTGTCCAGGGAGGCCGACACCGACTTCATGCTCGACCTCGCCGCACGGCATGGCTTCATCCGTGGCGTGGTCGGCTGGACCGACCTCAAGGCGCCGGATGCCCCACAGCGGGTGCGGGCGCTGGCCGCCCGCCCCAAGCTGAAAGGGCTGCGGCCGATGGTGCAGGCGGAGGCATCCGACTGGCTCGACGATCCCGCCATCGACCCGGCCGCGTCGGCAATGGCGGAGGTGGGGCTGAGCTTCGATGCGCTGGTCCTGCCGCGTCACCTGCCGTCGCTGCTCCGTTTCGCCCAACGTCACCCGGCGCTGTCCATCGTCATCGATCACGCCGCCAAACCGGAAATCGCCAGCGGCGGCACTCCCGGCTGGGCGGAGGACATGGCCGCACTCGGCGGCTTGCCCAATGTCTGGTGCAAGCTGTCCGGCCTGCTGACCGAAGCGGGCGAGCACACCGGCATCGACGACATCAGCCCCTATGTGCGACGGCTGATCGCCCTGTTCGGCACCGATCGGCTGATCTGGGGCAGCGATTGGCCGGTCCTGCGGCTGGCAGGCGACTATCCCGGTTGGTTGGAAATGTGCCGCCAGTTGATCCCCGCAGAGGCGCATGACGCCGTGTTCGGCGGCAATGCCGCAGCCTTCTACCGGCTGGACTGACCACGTCCGCCATCCCCGATTTATTCAAGGACCAGACCGATGCCGACTTCCGTTCCTGAACTTCTCCTGCTGAACCCGTCGGACAGCGTCGCGGTCGCCACCCGCGAGATCCCGGCGGGCAGCCCGGTCGGCGTCGGCGGCTTCGCCGGCACCGCCGCCGCCACGATCCCCAGCGGCCACAAGATCGCCATCCGCGCCGTGGCCACGGGCGAGCCGGTGGTCAAGTACGGGCAGGTGATCGGCGTCGCCACCCAGCCGATCGAAGCCGGTCAGCATGTCCATGTCCACAATCTCGGAATGGGGGAGGCCCGGCTCGACCACGGCTCCACCCGCATCGTCGAGGCCGTGCGCGACGGGGAGGAGGCGACGTTCCTCGGCATCCGCCGGCCGTCGGGACAGGTCGCCACGCGCAACTACATCGGCGTCATCGCTAGCGTGAACTGCTCCGCCACCGTCTGCAAGCGCATCGCCGACGCCTTCAACGGGAATGCGCTGGCCGATTACCCGAACGTCGACGGGGTGGTCGCCATCGTCCACGGCACCGGCTGCGGCATGAACGGCACCGGGGAGGGCATGGCGATCCTGCGCCGCACGCTCCGTGGCTATGCCGACCATGCCAACTTCGCCGGGCTGCTGCTGATCGGTCTCGGCTGCGAGATGAACCAGATCGCCCCGCTCGCGCAGACGCTGGCGCCGCGCCCGGACGGGCTGGTTGCCACCCTGACCATCCAGGAGGAAGGCGGGACCCGCGACACCATCGAGCGCGGCGTCGCCCTGGTCCGCGCCATGCTGCCCATCGCCAACGACGTCCGGCGGGAGCCTGTGCCGGCCAGCCACCTGACGGTCGGGCTGCAATGCGGCGGCTCCGATGGCTATTCCGGCATCACCGCCAACCCGGTGCTGGGCGCCGCCGTCGACCTGCTGGTCGCCCATGGCGGCACCGCCATCCTGTCGGAGACGCCGGAGATCTACGGTGCCGAGCATCTGCTGACCGCCCGCGCCGCCTCCCCCGCCGTCGCCGACAAACTGATGGACCGCATCCGCTGGTGGGAGGATTACACCCGCATGCACAAGGGCGACATGAACAACAACCCGTCGCCCGGCAACAAGGCCGGCGGCATCACCACCATCCTGGAGAAATCGCTGGGCGCGGTGGCCAAGGGCGGCGGCACCCGCCTGAACGCGGTGGTCGATTACGCCGAGCCTGTGACCGACCATGGTCTCGTCTTCATGGACACCCCCGGCTACGACCCGGTGTCGGCGACCGGCCAGGTGGCGGGCGGCGCCAACCTGATCGCCTTCACCACCGGCCGCGGATCGACCTACGGCTGCAAGCCGACGCCGTCGCTGAAGATCGCCACCAACAGCGCGCTCTATGCGCGCATGGGCGACGACATGGACTTCAACGGCGGCGCCGTGCTGGACGGCGGCACCAGCGTGGCGGAGGCCGGGGCCGCCCTGTTCCGCCTGATGCTGGACACCGCGTCGGGCCACCGCACCCGCAGCGAGGAGAACGGCATCGGCGACAACGAATTCGTGCCCTGGCAGATCGGCGCCGTCATGTGACGGCGCACGACCGCGAGGGCGGCTCACATCCACGGAAAACCGGATCATACCGGGGTCGGTAATCTCGGGATTGGGTCTGGTTACGGCATGTCGCCGGCGATGACGCCCTTGCGCAGCAGGAAGCAGCCATAGGGACGCGGATCACCGACCTGCACCACGGCAAAGGCGCGGCGGGCGGCGTCGTAGAAGGCGAAGCGCTCAATCCCCTGAAGCGGCAGCGACCTGCCCTCCGCACGGTCGATCTCGGCCTGCACCTCGCCCTGGACGGCGGGCAGTGCCGCGGGATCGCCAACCACCTCCATCCGGCGCACCGGGTCGGGCACATAGCCGTCGAGCGGAAAGACGCTGAGGATGCCGCGGGCGGCGCGCGCCATCGTCACCCCCGGCAACACGATCAGCCGGCCGGAGGTGGTGGCGCGGGCGATAGCCTCCGCCGGATGGTTGGCGTCAACCAGCGCCAGATCATCGCCATGGCCCATGGCGGCCAGCACCCACAGCAGATCGGAAGACAGAAGCGGGTCCAGTCCCTTCAGCATTGCGCTTGTTCCCCCAGATGTCCGGTCTTGTTCATGGTCGCGGTCATTCCGGCACCGGCATGTCCGCCGCCAGCCGCCCTTCCCCCCTCAGGTCGGAATACGGCGCGGCCGGGCATTCCACCGCCATGGCGGCGTGATTTCGCCGAACCTCATCGGCCCCGAGGATACCGCCGCACGACTGGGCGCGCAACGCGGGCCACATCTGCGTTTCCACTGCCGGACCTCTATTCCCCTTCGAACGACACCACCCGCATGTCGCGGCCGGCCAGCAGCGTGCGCCGGGTCCCACCACAGGCCGGGCATGGCGCGATCAGCGTGTCCGGTGTGTAATCGGTGCCGCAGGCGTCGCAGCGCGCCTTCAGCGCCGTCCGCTCGATCACCAGTTCCGCCCCGGCGGCGAGCGTGTCCTCCGTCACCAGGGGAAAGCAGAACAACAGCGCGTCCGGATCGATGGCGGCGCCAGCGCCTATGTCCACCGTGACGCGGGTCACCCGGCGGATGCCCTCCCGACCGGCGCTTTCGACCACCAGGGTGACGATGCTTTCGCACAATGACAGTTCGTGCATCGGTAAGTTTCCGAAGAAATCGAGGCGTTTCCCAGGGCCGATTCTATGTTTTGACCATAACGACTGCAGTGGCGTTGATGTAAATCATATCGGTGCATGCAGGCTGGTGATAAGAAAGAGCAGTCTGGTCCAAGGATTGGCGGCCCCACCTTCCAGACATGGTTAATAGCAGGGCCCTATGTTCTTTCGATCATAGCGGGTCAACGATTATGGTCACTCCAACGACGCGGACCGTCCGCCCGACAGCCCCGGGCTCCGGCGGATCGACAACGAACACCCTGGGCTGCCATCCGCCCTGACGGGCCCCCCGATCACGACCGGCCGGCTTCATCCCCGGGCCGGTTCCCATGCCCTACGTCCAAGTTCTGGCCACGCCCGGCGGTTTCTCCGCCGTTCCGGCGGCGATCCCCTGTTGCCGCAAGCCGGCCAAGCCACGATCCCCAAGCCACGATCCGAGGAACCAGCCCAACACCGGACGCGCGAGGCCGGCCCGCCTGAACGGCCGGAACGCACTCGACAGGAGCGCTGAGAAGCGGAGCCCGCGTCACGGCTATTAGGAGGTCACCCGACCATGAGCATGATGCTGATGATCCATCCGGACAAATGCACCGGATGCCGCAACTGCGAACTCGCCTGCTCCATGGAGCATGAAGGAGACTTTCGGCCGAAAGCCTCCCGCATCCATGTCTACACCTGGGAACGCGAAGGCTTCTCCGTTCCCATGATGTGCCAGCAATGCAAGGACGCCGCCTGCACCACCGTCTGCATGCCGAAGGCGATGCACCGCAACCCGGCCAACGGCCAGGTCGAGCTGGATCAGTCGAAATGCATCGGCTGCAAGATGTGCGTGCAGGCCTGCCCGTTCGGCTGCGCGTCCTGGGATTTCCTGGGATCGCAGATCCTGAAATGCGACACCTGCGACGGCGATCCGGCCTGCGCGACGATCTGCCCCACCCACGCGCTGGAATGGGTCGAGGACACGGTGTCGGCGCAGGCGCGCAAACGCTCCTTCGCCACCAAGCTCAAGAACGCCTTTGCGGAGGTCTGATCATGCACGGCTGGACAGGAAAAATCCTTCGGATCGATCTCAGCACCGGCAAGATCGCCACCGAAGCGTTGAAGACCGACCTGGCGCGCGACTACATCGGCGCCCGCGGCCTCGGCACCAAATACATGTATGACGAGGTGGATCCCACCGTCGACCCGCTGTCGCCGGCGAACAAGCTGATCTTCGCGTCGGGTCCGATGACCGGCACCTTCGCGCCGTCGGCCGGCCGCTACGACGTGGTCACCAAGGGGCCGCTGACCGGCACCATCGCCGCGTCGAACTCCGGCGGCGCCTGGGGGCCGGAGCTGAAATACGCCGGCTACGACATGCTGATCCTGGAAGGCCGCTCACCCAAGCCGGTCTATCTGTGGATCCAGGACGACAACGTGGAGATCCGCGACGCCGCCCATCTCTGGGGCAAGGACGTTCCCGAGACGACGGAGGCGCTGAACGCCGAGACGGCGACCGACGCCAAGATCGCCTGCATCGGCCCGGCCGGTGAGAATCTGTCCTTCATCGCGTCCATCATGAACGACATGCAGCGCGCCGCCGGCCGCACCGGCGTCGGCGCGGTGATGGGGTCGAAGAACCTGAAAGCGGTGGTGGTGCGCGGCACCGGTGCGGTCACCGTCGCCGACAAGACCGCCTTCCTCGCCGCGGTGAGCAAGGCCAGCACCATGATCAAGGAGCATCCGGTCGGCGGCACCGGTTTGCGCCTCTATGGCACCAACGTGCTGGTCAACATCCTGAACTCGGTGGGCGGCCTGCCGACCGGCAACTTCCAGGACGGCCATTTCGAAACCGCCGACAAGGTGGGCGGCGAGACGCTGGCGGCCAACCAGCTGCAGCGGCCGAAGGGCTGTTTCTCCTGCATCATCTCCTGCGGCCGCGCCACCAAGGTCAAACACCCCAAATACAAGGGCGAGGGCGAGGGGCCGGAGTATGAAACCGCCTGGGGCTTCGGCCCGGACTGCCGGATCGACAACCTCGATGCGGTGATCAAGGCCAACTACTACTGCAACGAATACGGCCTCGACACCATCTCGATGGGCGGCACCGTCGCCTGCGCGATGGAGCTGTTCGACCGCGGCATCATCACGCTGAAGGATACCGAGGGTCTGGAGCTGAGCTTCGGCAACGCCGACGCGATGGTCGAGGCGGTGCGGCTGGCCGGCACCGGCCAGGGCTTCGGCAAGAAGCTGGCGCTGGGCTCCTACCGGCTGGCGAGCCTCTATGGCCATCCCGAACTGTCGATGACCGTCAAGAAGCAGGAGATGCCGGCCTACGACCCGCGTGCGGTCCAGGGCATCGGCCTGAACTACGCCACCAACAACCGCGGCGGCTGTCACGTCCGCGGCTACACCATCAGCCCCGAAGTGCTGGGCGTGCCGGTCAAGGTCGACAAGGACAGCATCGACGGCAAGGCGGAACTGGTCGCCCTGTTCCAGAACCTGACCGCGGCGCTGGATTCGACCGGGTCCTGCCTGTTCACCACCTTCGGCATCGGCGCGCCCGAATTCGCCGAGCTGATGACCGCGCTGACCGGCTTCGCCTACACCGGCGACAGCTTCATCAAGGCCGGCGAGCGGATCTGGAACCTGGAGCGGCTGTGGAACCTGAAGGCCGGCCTGACCGCCGCCGACGACACGCTGCCGCCGCGCCTGCTGAGCGAGCCGATCGTGACCGGTGCGTCCAAGGGGGCGGTCAGCCGCTTGCCGGAAATGCTGCCGCTCTACTACGGCGCCCGCGGCTGGGACACCAATGGCGTGCCCACGCCGGAGAAGCTGAGCGCGCTGGCGCTGGCCTGACCCTGTCCGGACCACCGCCGCGGCCATGCGCCGCGGCGGTGGTGGTCGGCAGGCGGTGGTCAGGCGGCGGTCCCGGAAGAAGGGCCCTGTCCCATGAAAATCTCCTATTTCGCGCTGCTGCGCGACGCCACCAAGAAGTCGCATGAGCTGTGGCAGCGCCCCGCGGCGACCCTGCGGGACCTGCTGCGCGATCTGGTCGCCGAATACGGCCCGAACTTCGCCCGCTGGATCCTGAAGGACGGTGAACTCGCCGGCTACGCCATCATCCTGGTCAACGGCCAGGACGTGCGCGGTCTTCAGGGGCTGGACACGCCACTGTCGCCGGACTCCGACGTCTTCATCTTTCCGCCGCTGGCCGGTGGCTGAGAAAGGGGCTGGTCATGACGTCCACAACGCTCCCCATTCTTCTCCTGCTCGGGGGCTTCGTCCTTCAACTCCTGCTCGCCCGCTGGCTGACGCCGGTCGGCAAGGGGGTGCTCGCGACCGCCGTGGTCTTCGCCTCCTTCCTCGCCTCGCTGACGCTGGTGCCCGCCAGCATGGCCGGCGTCGCGGCGGAGGCACCGCTGCTCGCCGGCTGGGACGGTCCGCTGTCGATCGGCCTGCGCGTCGACGGGCTGAGCGTGCTGTTCATGGTGATGGGCACCGGCATCGGCGCCGCCATCCTGCTGTTCTCCGTCCGCTACATGGAGCATGAGGAGCAGGGCACGACGCGCTTCTACGCCATCATGCTGGTCTTCATCGCCGGCCTGCTGCTGCTGGCCGGCGCCGCCGACATGCTGGGCGCCTATATGGCGTGGGAGGTGATCGGGCTGTGTTCCTACAGTCTGGTCGGCTTCTGGTACAAGCAGAAGGCGGCGACCGACGGCGCCCGCAAGGTGCTGGTCATCACCCACCTCGCCGGCTACGGCTTCCTGGTCGGGCTGGTGCTGGTCTATGCCCGCGCCGGCACGCTGGTGTGGACCGATCCGGCCGTCGCCTCCGCCTTCACCTCGGGCGTCGCGGCGCTGTTCATCGTCGCGGCGATGGCGAAATCGGTGATGTTCCCGCTGCACACCTGGATCCCGGAGGCGATGAACGCGCCGACCCCGGTGTCGGCGCTGCTGCATTCCGCCTGCTACGTCAAGGCCGGCGTCTACCTGATCGCCCGCATGTATGTGGTGGGCGGCGGGCAATGGCATGAGGCGATGGGAACCCCGCTGCTGGCGGTCGGCTGCGTCACCATCCTGGTCGGCGTCATCTTCGCCATGGCGCAGACCGACCTGAAGCGGCTGCTCGCCTTCCACACCGTCAGCCAGCTCGGCTACATCGTCGTCGGGCTGGCGCTCGGCACCGATCTCGGGCTGGCGGCCGGGCTGTTCTATTGCCTGAGCCACGCGCTGTTCAAGGGCACGCTGTTCATGTGCGCCGGCGCCATCCAGCATGCCACCGGCACCCGCGACCTGCGCGACCTCGGCGGTCTGGCGTCGGCGATGCCGGGAACGGCGAAGGTGTGGATCATCGCCGCGGCGTCGATCGCCGGCGTGCCGCTGACCAACGGCTTCGTCGCCAAATGGCTGCTGTTCAGCGCGGCGCTCGACAAGGGGCTGCTGGCCGTCGTGCTGGTCGGCTGGATCGGCAGCATCCTGACCGCCTTCTCCTTCCTCAAGGCCACGGTCAACGCGTTCTACGGCGTGCCGTCCAAGGCGCTGCTCGGCCGTCCGGTGCACGAGGCGTCGCCGAGCATGCTGGCCGGCATGGGGTCGATGGCCGGGCTGTGCCTGCTGTTCGGCGTCGCGCCGCAACTGCTGATGCTGCCGATCGTCGCCCCGGCGGTGCGTTCGCTGGGCTTCGACTGGGCGGTGGAGATGAGCTGGCTCGGCATCCTGACCGACCGCGGCACCATCGCGGTGACCGTCGGCGGCGGCGTGGTGCTCGCCTCGGCCATGCTGGGGCTGCTGGTCTACCGACTGGCGCAAGCGCCGGCCCCCGGCCTGGTGTCGGTCTATTCCGGCGGCGAGCCGCTGCCGTCCGGCGACCGGCCCGGCGCCGTCGATTTCGCCGAGATGGCGGAAACCGCCTTTCACCCCGTCTATTCGCTCGATCCCGATCCCGGCTATCTCCGGATCTGGCGCGCCCTGACCCGTGTGGCCGGTGCGGCGCAGACCGCGGCGGGCGCCGTCCTTGAGGATCGCCCGCTGCTGCCCATCGGTCTCGTCGCGATTGCCGCGCTGGCCGGCGTGTGGCTGGTCTGAGCGCTGCCGGAGGCATCGACATGGACACGGTCCTGATACCACTCTTCCTGGGAATCGCGCTCGGCGTCGGCCTCTACGCCCGCGCCATTCCGCAGGGGGATCGATCCTGGTGGCGCTTCGCCGCCGCCACGGTCGCACTCGCCATCGCCGCCCGGTTGGCCGGCCACTCCTGGCCCCATTCTTGGACAGCGACCCTGCTCGCCTCCGCCGCCGAGCTGGTGGCGGTCGGCATGGTGTGGAGCGGCGGAACCGACGCGGCGCGGGCCGCCGCCCGCAAATACCTGACGGCGGTGGTCCTCGCCACGCTCTGCACCTGGGCGGCGCTGGCGCTGACCGGCCTCGGCACGCTGCGGCCCGGCGCGCCGTGGGACAAGCTGGCGGTGGCGCTGCTGCTGATCGGCGTCGCGCTGAAGCTGGGGCTGGTGCCGGTCTATTTCTGGCTGCCGGCGGTGGCCCGGGCCTCGTCGGCGATGACCACCGCGCTGATCGTCGCGGTGGTCGATGTCGGCGCCTTCTGCGAGCTGCTGACGCTGCGCGAAACCGCACCCTGGATCTTCACCGGTTTCGCGCCGCTGTGGATCGGGCTGGCGGTGCTGTCGCTGCTGGGCGCCGCGCTGCTGGCGCTGGCCCAGCGCGCGCTGAAGCCGATGCTGGCCTTCTCCTCGATCGACGACATGGGCTATCTGCTGCTCGGGCTGGTCATCGGCGGTGCCGACGGCATGGCCGGGGCATGGTTCGGCATTCTCGGCCACGCGCTGGGCAAGATCGTGCTGTTCGGGGCGGTCGGGGCGGCGGAATGGCATCTCGGCCGGGCGGTGACGCTGGACGACCGCGGCCTGTCGACCCCGCTGCCGGTGGCGAGCGCCGCCTTCATGCTGGGGGCGCTGGGCTTCATCGGCGTTCCGCCGACGCTGGGCTTCATCGGCCATTGGCGGCTCTATCTGGCCGGGGCGGAGCTGGGCGGGCCACTGCTGCTCACCGTGCTCTACGCCTCCTCGGCGATGGCGCTGCTGTGCTACGTCCGCGTCATCCACCAGGTCTGGCTTGGTCCGGCGGTCGCGGGGCCTTCCGTCGGAACGGGTGGGCAGCCGCTGCCGCACGCCGCCGCCGCGGTCCTGCTGGTCTTCGCCGTCGCACCGGTGCTGTTCGGGCTGGCCCCGAACCGGCTGCGCCCCACCATCGAGCCTCATCCGCACGTCGCTGAACTGACTGGCCCGCTGGTGGCCAACCCGCTGGGAGGTGTGAAATGAACCTCATCGAACGGGTCATCGCGATCTCGCGCCGCCGGTCGCCCTGGATCTGCCGGCTGAACGCCGGCTCCTGCAACGGCTGCGACATCGAGATCACCCCGCTGCTCAGCCCGCGCTACGACGCCGAGCAGTTGGGCATCGAGCTGCACGGCACGCCCAAGCACGCCGACATCGTGCTGATCTCCGGCACGCTGACCCTGCGCTCGCGCCAGGCGATCCTCGACATCTACGACCAGGTGCCCAACCCGAAGGCGGTGGTGGCGCTGGGATCCTGCCCGTCGTCGGGCAACGTCTTCGCCGGCAGCCCGCTGGTGCTGAGCTGCTCGCTCGACAGCGTCGTTCCGGTCGATGTCTGGGTACCCGGCTGCCCGCCGCGCCCCCAGGCCATCCTGGACGGCATCGCCCGCGCCGCCAAGCTGCTGGAGGACGGTGCGACCAAGAGCCAGTTGGCCAAGAGCCGGCTTGCCGGAAGCCAGCTTGAGAGCCGGTGCGGGAGGCAGTCATGAACGCCGTCTGGTCCTATCTGGTCGCCATCGCCGTCTGGCCCGGCCTGCTGTTCGCCGCCCCGCTCGGCTGGCTGGAGCTGTGGTTCATGCGCAAGCTGGTGGCCCGGCTGCAAGGCCGCCGGGGTCCGCCCTTCTTCCAGCCCTTCTTCGATGTCATGAAGCTGCTGGGCAAGGAGACGGTCATTCCCCGGGGCGTCAGCCGCGGCATCTTCCTGGCGCTGCCGCTGGTGTCGCTGGCGGCGGTGACCGCGGCGCTGGCCATCGTGCCGCTGCCCGGCAACCCGGTGCCGTCGCTGCCCGGCGACGTCGTGTTGCTGCTGTACCTGATGGAGGTGCCGGTCCTGTGCGAGGTGCTGGCCGGCTATGTCAGCCGCTCGATCTACGGGCAGGTTGCGGCGATGCGCGAGGCGATCCTGTCGCTGGCCTACAACCTGCCCTTCCTGGTCGCCATCATCGCCATGGCGCAGATGGCCGGCAGCTTCCAGATGCGCGCCCTGCAAGAGGTGCCCTACGGCCCCGTTCATCTGCTGGCGGCCGTGACCTTCCTGCTGGCGCTGCCGGCGCGGATGAAGCTCAACCCCTTCTCCATCGCCAACGCCGAGCACGAGATCATCGCCGACAGCCACATCGAATACAGCGGCCCGCCGCTGGCGCTGTTCAAGCTGTCCCACGCCATCGAGGTTGTGCTGCTGACCGAGCTGTTCGCCGTCGTCTTCATCCCGGCCACGCCCTGGCCGCTGGTCAGTCTGGTGGTCTATCTCGTCGCCGGCATCCTGGTGCTGGGCGGGGTGACGCTGGTGGCGACCACCACCGCGCGGCTGCGCCTGACCCAGGCCTTCCGCTTCTACTGGGTCTGGGGCGGCCTCGCCTCGGCCATCACGATGGCCGCGACACTGGTCCGGTGAAGGGGGATACCGCCATGGCAATGCTGAAGACCATCCTCGGCAACCTGCTGCGACCGTCGCGCACCCGCGCGCCGGCCGACATGCCGGTCGTGCCCCCGACCTACCGCGGCGCGCTCACCCACGACGCCGGCCGCTGCACCGCCTGCGGCACCTGCGCCTTCGTCTGCGCGCCCAAGGCCATCCACTTCACCCAGGACCCCGGCGTCTCGGTGTCCTGGCATTTCTTCATCGGCCAATGCTCCTTCTGCGGGCTGTGCGAGCAGAACTGCCCGACCCGGGCGATCCATCTGCGCGCCGACATCCCCGGATCGACGAACAGCGCCGGCGGCGACGGGCTGCGGCTGGAAAGCGTCATCCACCTGCAGCCCTGCACCCGCTGCGGCGCCGCCCATGTCCCGCTGCCGGCGGCGACGATGGACGCGCTGTGGGCAGCGGGTGCGGACGAGGCCGAGCGCGGCTATTGCCCCGACTGCCGCCGCTGGGCGGCGAGCGCGCGCCTGCGCACCGCCTTCATCCCGGACGGCGCCGTCGCGGAGGGAGGTCGCCATGACCGCTGACATCATGACCGCCGACACTGCCGCCGGCACCGCCGAACGCGCGTTCCCGCGCCTGACCGAGGCGCTCCGCTCCATCCCCGGCGTCCGGTCGGTCGACCTCCGCAATGGCGCGCTGTGGGCCGACGCCCCGCTGCTGGACGTGGAGGCGATGGCCGCCGCGATGGCAACGCTGGGCATCCGGCTCGGCACCGTGACCGCGATTCCACACCCCGACAGCGCCGAATCGACGGTGATCTACCATTACATCGACGAACATCGGATCATCAACGTCAAGACCTGCACCCGCAACGGCGCGCTCGCCTCGCTGGCGCCCAGCGTCCGGGCGGCGTCCTGGGCCGAGCGCGAGATCCGCGACCTGTTCGCGGTCGAGTTCCCCGGCCACCCCAACCCGGTCCCGCTGATCCGTCCGGAGGGGATCGACACGGCGACGCTGCGCGAGGCGATGTGCCGCCCGGCGACGGTTGCCCGCAAGCCCTCTTCTCCGCTGGCCTCTCCGCCCGCCCCTCCCCCGGCCCGTTCCTAGGAGTTCCCGGCCATGCCCTACAGCTTCCCGCTCGGCCCCTATCACCCGGCCCTGGAAGAGCCCTTCAAGGTCAAGGTCCAGTGCAAGGGCGAGGTCATCGAGTCCGCCACCGTCGAGGTCGGCTTCAGCTATCGCGGCATCGAGCTGCTGGCGCAGAAACGCAACTGGGTCGAGGTCATCACCCTGATCGAGCGCGTCTGCGGCATCTGCTCCAACACCCATGCCATGACCTTCTGCATGGCGGCTGAGACCATCGCCGGCATCGAGCTGCCCAAGCGCGCCGCCCACATCCGCACCATCATCGCCGAGCTGGAACGGCTGCACTCCCATCTGCTGTGGGCTGGTGTCGGGGCGGAGGACATCGGATTCCATTCGCTGTTCATGGAGGTCTTCACCCTGCGCGAGCGGGTGATGGACACGCTGGAGGCGATCAGCGGCAACCGGGTCAATTACGGCATGAACTGCATCGGCGGTGTCCTGCGCGACATCCCCGATCCGGCGGCGCATCTGCCGGCGCTCGACGCGCTGGCCAAGGGGCTGGGCGAGGTCGTCATCCCCACCTTCACCCAGAACCCGACCGCGCTGGCCCGCACCCGCGGCGTCGGCCGGCTGAGCAGGGAGCAGGCGGTGGAATGGGCGGTGGTCGGCCCGGTGGCGCGCGCCTCCGGTCTCGACATCGACGTGCGCAAGGACCAGCCCTACCTGTCCTACGCCGATCTCGGCTTCGAGAGCGTCGTCCGGCCGGAAGGCGACGTGCAGGCCCGCGTCGTGGTGCGGGCGCTGGAGATGATGGAGAGCGTCCGGCTGATCCGCGAGGCACTGCTGTCGCTGCCCCCCGGCCCGCTGCGGGCGACCCAGGGGCTGCCGGAGATCCCGGCCGGCGAGGCGACCATCCGCACCGAGGCGCCGCGCGGCGAGGCCTTCTACTACGTCGCGTCCGAAGGCGGGGCCTCGCCGGCCCGCGTCAAGATCCGCACCCCGTCCTTCGTCAACATCCCGGCGATCGAACCGATGGTGATGGGCCAGCCTCTGGCCGACCTGTCGATCATCCAGGCCTCCGTGGACCCCTGCATTTCCTGCACCGACCGGTAGCGGCCGGCATTGGTGCAAAGGGGCCGGGCTGGTGGCGGTCGGGAGGGAGGAGATCCCGGACAGTCAGACTGCCACGCGCCCACAATGCCGCATCATACTCCTGCCAACCGTAAATCCGGCGCGGCTGCTTGCGATGTAATGGTGACGGGTGGTAATGGCCTTGAGCAGCATTGATCGGATCGGAAGCTGGAGTGAGCTTGTGAATCGGCATGGAATAAGGCCCCCGTAGAGGGGGTGATCGGCATCGAAACGG
>NZ_CAMLJP010000091.1 GCF_946480385.1 uncultured Azospirillum sp. | reverse complement strand
CCGCCCCAGAAGACGACGCCGGCGATGAAGCCGCCCAGCGTCAGGAAGCCCAGGCCGAAATGGACGCTGGGGCGGGCGAACAGCCGCCACAGGCCCAGAAATGCGGAGCGGATCGTCATTTCTGGCCGCCTTGAGCATGGCCCAGGACCGAATCGAAGTCTTGGAAGCTGTTGGGGACGATCGGCTGGGCGTCGGTCTGCGGCACATGGCACTGGGTGCAGAAGTAGCGCCGCGCCGCCACCGTGCCCAGCGTCTGGCCGTCACGGTCCTGGAAATGGGTGACCGACAGCATCGGCGCCTGCGAGCCGGCCGTGTTGCGGCGGTCGTGGCAGGTCAGGCACTTGTTGATGTTCAGGTCGATCTGATAGTCGCGGATGGCATGTGGGATCAGCGGCGGCTGGTCGGCATAGTTGCGCACGCGCTTCTGGTCGTCGGTGATCTCGCGGTGGGTCGCCTCGGCCGGGACGTCCGTGGTGATCGGGTGGTTGGTGGAGGGGACCTTGATCCCCCCGACCGTGCCGGTGCCGGTTCCAGCGACGATAGGTTTGTCCGCGGCCACGCCGTTGGTGGCGACGCCGATGGTCAGGGCCGGAACGCCGGCCAGAAAGGCCAGCGCGGCAATCAGGAAACGGGTCTTCATGATGCCGACACTCCTCAGGCGTTCACGGGCGTGATCTTGACCGCGCATTTCTTGAAGTCGGTCTGCTTGCTGATGGGATCGGTGGCGTCGAGCGTCACCTTGTTGATGAGGACCGTCTGGTCGAAGAAGGGGACGAAGACCAGGCCGCGCGGCGGCTTGTTGCGCCCGCGCGTCTCGACCCGCACCCGCACCTCGCCGCGGCGGGAGGTGACGCGCACCTCCTGGCCACGCCGGACGTTCAGCTCCTTGGCGTCGTCGGGGTGCATGAAGACCACGGCATTCGGGAAGGCCTTGCGCAGCTCGGGAACCCGCATGGTCATCGACCCGCTGTGCCAGTGCTCGATCACGCGACCGGTGCTGAGCCAGAAGGGATAGTCGGCGTCGGGCATCTCGGCCGGCGGCTCGTAGGGCAGGGCGAAGACGTTGGCCTTGCCGTCCTTGTTGCCGTAGAAACGCATGCCCTCGCCGGCCTTCACGTACGGGTCGGAGCCCTCGCGGTAGCGCCACTTGGTCTCCTTGCCGTCCACCACCGGCCAGCGCAGGCCGCGTTCCTGGTGGTATTGCTCGAAGGGCGCCAGATCGTGGCCATGGCCGCGGCCGAAGGCGGCATATTCCTCGAACAGGCCCTTCTGGACGTAGAAGCCGGCTTCCTTGGCCTCCTGGTTGTTGTAGGCCGGGTCGAGGTCGGACAGCGGGAAGCGATCGACCTGACCGTTGCGGAACAGCACCTCGTAGAGGGTCTTGCCGCGCAGTTCAGGCTTCTTGTTCAGCAGCTCTTCCGGCCACACCTCTTCCACGGTGAAGCGCTTGGAGAACTCCATGAGCTGCCACAGGTCGGAGCGCGCGCCGTCCGGCGCGTCGACCAGCTGGCGCCATAGCTGGGTGCGACGCTCGGCGTTGCCGTAGCCGCCCTCCTTCTCCACCCACATGGCGGTGGGTAGGATCAGGTCGGCGGCCAGCGCCGTCACGGTCGGGTAGGGATCGGAGACGACGACGAAGTTCTCCGGGTTGCGGTAGCCGGGGAAGGTCTCCTTCGCCGTGTTCGGGGCCGTCTGCATGTTGTTGTTGCACATGACCCAGTAGGCGTTGAGCTTGCCGTCCTTGAGCATGCGGTCCTGCTGGACGGCGTGGTAGCCGACCTTGTCGGGGATGGTCCCCTCCGGCAGCTTCCAGATCTCCTCGGCATGTTTGCGGTGCTCGGGGTTGGTCACCACCATGTCGGCGGGCAGCCGGTGGGAGAAGGTGCCGACCTCGCGCGCGGTGCCGCAGGCCGACGGCTGGCCGGTCAGCGAGAAGGGGCCGTTGCCGGGCTGGGAGATTTTGCCGGTCAGCAGGTGGATGTTGTAGCAGAGGTTGTTGGCCCAGACGCCGCGGACATGCTGGTTGAAGCCCATGGTCCAGAAAGATACGACCTTCACCTTCGGGTCGGCATACAGCTCGGCCAGCGCCTCCAGCCGGTTCTTCGGCACGCCCGACAGCTCGTGCGCCTTGTCCAGCGTGTAGGGTTCGACGAACTTGGCGAACTCGTCGAAGGTGATCGGGTCGGAGTCGTTGGCCTTGGCGGCGTTCTTCGCCTTCTGCTCCAGCGGGTTCTCGGGACGCAGGCCATAGCCGATGTCGTCGCGGCCGCGCTTGAAGTTGCAGTGCTTCTCGATGAACTCCTTGTTCACCCGGCCGGTCTTGATGATGTGGTTGGCGATGTAGTTCAGGATCGCCAGGTCGGACCCGGGGGTGAAGACCAGGCCGATGTCGGCGAGGTCGAAGCTGCGGTGCTCGTAGGTCGACAGCACGGCAACCTTGCAGCCGGGATGGCTGAGGCGGCGGTCGGTGACGCGCGTCCACAGGATGGGGTGCATCTCCGCCATGTTGGAGCCCCACAGCACGAAGGCGTCGGCGTGCTCCATGTCGTCGTAGCAGCCCATCGGCTCGTCCATGCCGAAGGTGCGCATGAAGCCGGCCACCGCCGACGCCATGCAGTGGCGGGCGTTCGGATCCAGGTTGTTGGAGCGCAGACCGGCCTTCATCAGCTTGGAGGCGGCATAGCCCTCATAGATGGTCCACTGGCCGGAGCCGAACATGCCGACGGCGGTCGGACCCTTCTTCTTCAGGGTCTCCTTCCACTTCTGCGCCATGATGTCGAAGGCGGCGTCCCAGGTGATGGGGGTGAACTCGCCGTCCTTGTCGAACTTGCCGTCCTTCATGCGCAGCAGCGGCTGGTTCAGCCGGTCCTCGCCATACATGATCTTGGACAGGAAATAGCCCTTCACGCAGTTCAGGCCGCGGTTCACCTCGGCCTTCACGTCGCCGTGGGTGGCGACCACGCGGCCGTCCTTGACGCCGACCATCACGCTGCAGCCGGTGCCGCAGAACCGGCAGGGGGCCTTGGACCAGTTCAGCTTGGCGCCTTCACCGGTCAGGATGTTGGCGGCGGATGCGGGCAGCGAGATTCCGGCCGCCGCGGCGGCGGCAGCGGCGGCTTGCGCCTTCAGGTAATCGCGGCGGGACAGGAACATGGCAAACAGACTCCAGGGTCGGAGGAAATTCGGTCGGAAGAGCGGATGCGGCGCGCCCGGTTGGCGGTGCCGTCAGGCGGCGTCGATCGCGTCCGCGGGTTCGTAGTGGTGGTAGACCATGGTGGTGCTGTGCACGCCCGGAACGGCGTTCAGCAGGGCGATGCGGTCGACCACCTCGGCCGCGCTGGCGGTGACCAGCGTCACCACCGCCTTGCCGTTCTCCGCCGCGCACCACTCCAGCCCGGCGACGGAGGCCGCCACCTCGCGCACCGCGTCGGTGCGGTCGGGGCTGTGCTGGATGACGAGGCTGGAGATGTGGACTTCGGGAGCGCGGGGCATATCGGGGGACTCAGTGGGTGAGGAGCTGGTACATCCAGATCGAGAAGCCGTAGGCGGCGACGGTGCCGACGGCGATCAACGGCCAGACCAGGAATGCCAGCCACAGGAACATCAGCCCTTCGGCCCGGCGGGTCGGGGCCGGCGCGGAGTCGGTCGCCTTCCGGTCGGACGGATGGGACAGGACGGGGGAGGGGATGGGCCTCATGGCGGCACTCTCAGTCGGAGCGGAAATGGTTTGAGCCGGCTCGGGTACCAGTCCTTTTGTCTGGTCCTTAGGTACCGGTTTTCGGCCCTTAGTATCGGTACTTTCCGGCGGGCTGGAATTGACCCAGGTCAAGCGGGGCCATACACGCCCTGTGACGGAATGGCGCCTTGCGCCGCGCGGGCGCTCCGGCCCCGGCTGCGTTAGACTTGGCGACGAGGGCATGAACCGGACGCTCCGGTTTGCGATAGGATGGGCCATGGATTTGCTGCGCTCCTACTGGTCGCCGGCCGAGCTGGTGACCAACGGGTTGATTCTCCTTCATCTTTTAGGGGCTTTGGCGGTCGGGCTGCTGCTGGGGTACGAGCGCAGCTATCACGGCCGGGCGGCCGGGATGCGGACCTATGGGCTGGTCTGCCTGGCGTCGGCCGCGCTGACGGTGGTCAACGCCTACCCGTCGATGTGGTATGGCGGCATCGGGACGCAGGGGGCGGCGCAAGGGGCTGCGCTGTCCGGCGATCCGACGCGGGTGATCCAGGGCATTGTCACCGGCATCGGCTTCCTCGGCGCCGGGGTCATCATGCGCGAAGGGCTGTCGATCCGCGGCCTGTCGACCGCCGCGTCGATCTGGGCGACCTCAGCCATCGGCATCACCATCGGGCTCGGCTTCTACGCGGTCGCCATCGCCGCGGCGCTGCTGACCATTCTGGTGATGAGCCTGCTGCGGCCGGTCGAGCGGCTGCTGCCGCACCAGTCGGTGATCCATCTGACTCTGGTCTTCCCGCGCGACAAGGCGCCGCCGCCGGAGGATTTGCGGGCGCAGGCCAAGAAGCATGGATTCGAGGTGATCGACTGGGCCTTTCACCTCGCCAGCGGCAGCGGCCAGTTCGAATGCCAACTGGTGCTGCAGGGAAAGGGCGACCCCGATCCAATGGCGCTGGTCGGCGCCCTTGCCTCGACCGACGCCGTGGTGGAGTTCAGGCTCTCCCCCTCGCGCATTTGAGGTGGTCTGACATGGAGGCGGCAATTCCAGAGGACAAAATACATACCAGCTTAATCTTTTCCTAAAACTTTAGCTTTATCGATACCTTACGATGACGAAGGACTGGAACAACGGCTGTGAAGGCCGGGGCGGGAAAGGCTGCTTGCCGGCCTTGCGGAGCGGCACGCGCCATACGGGTCCCGCGGCTTCGATGTCCGTTCGCCTTCGCCGGATCGCAAGGCTGTTCGTCCTGCTCTGGGCGGTCCTGCCGTTGTTCGCCGGTGCGGCGCATGCGGTGGGGGCGGCCGTGCAGCCTCTGCTGCTGGAACCCACCACCACCAGTGCGACGCTGGCCGGCCATTTCGCCCGGCTGGTCGATCCCGACCGCAAGCTGGACTTTGCCGAGGTTCTGAAAGCCGATGCCGACGGCGGGATGGAGCCGCGGGAGGATTTCCGCGGCGCCGGTCAGACCCGCGATATCCATTGGTACCGCTTCGACCTGATGCGCGCACCGGGCGCTCCGGCGGACTGGCTGCTGGAGATGGGCGAAGCCTATATCGACCATCTCGACCTGTTCATTCCAAAGGCGACGGCAGCAGCAAAGGTGGCGGGGGGCCGGCCGCAGGAGCCCGCCGCCTACCGGCTGGTCCGGCTGGGCGATTTCGTCCCCTTCAGCCAGCGGCCGATGAAGACCCGGCTGCACGCCCTGACGCTGACCCTGCCGGAGGGACAGCCGGTCTCGCTCTATCTGCGCGTCGATTCGGTCAGCGCCATCCGCCTGTCGGCGCGGGTGTGGGCACCCGCCGCCTATATCGGCCACCAGACGACCGATCTGCTGTTCCAGGGGCTGTTCCTGGGGGTGCTGGGCATTCTGGTCCTGGGCTATGTCGCGCTGGGCCTGCTGCTGCGCGACGGGGCACTGCTGGCCTACACCGGCTATGTCGCCACCGTCTTCTGTTACTACCTGTTCGCCAACGGCATCGCCGCCACCCTGCTGCCGGACCTGCCGGGCTGGTTCATGAACATGATGGTGGGCAGCAGCGGTTTCCTGGGCTTTGCCGCGGCGCTTATCATGTGGGTCTATATCCTCGACCTGCGGACCTGGGCGCGCTGGCTGCGCCGCTGTTACCAGGGGCTGGCGCTGCTGGCCCTGCTGATGCTGCCCTCGACGGTTTCGCCACTCTACACCCTGACCAACCCGATCGTGACGCTGTCGGCGCTGATCGTCGTGGTGGTCGCGCTGGTGCTGACCGCCCGGATGACTTGGCTGAACCGCGGCGACCCGACTCCGCGCTTCTATCTCGCCAGCACGCTGATCTCGCTTGGCGGGCTGCTGTTGACGCAGATGTCGCTGCGCGGCGTCCTGCCGGCCGATTTCGCCGTTGCCGATCCCTATCAGATCTCTTCGATGCTGGCGGTGCTGGTGCTGGGCACCGGTCTGGCCCTCCGCATCGGCCGCCTGCAGACGGAGCGGCTGCGCGCCCGCGAGGAGTCGGCCTTCGCCACCAAGCGGGCGGAGGAGCAGCGCAGCTTCGTCGCCATGCTGTCGCACGAGTTCCGCACCCCGCTGGCCTCCATCGACAGTGCCGCGCAGATGATCGAGCTGTCGGGCGCGGTGGATGCGCCATCGGCGCTGACCCGGCTGCAGCGCATCCGCAACACCACCCGCAAGATGGCGGAACTGGTGGAACTGTTCCTGTCCGCCGACGCGCTGGACCAGGGGGCGCTGGCCCTGAAGCCGGAACCGGTGGCGCTGGGCCAGTTGTTGGAGGAGGTTCGCGCCGGCCTGATGGGGACGGAGGCGGAAGAGCGTCTGGAGTTGTCGGTGGAGGCCCCCGACCGCGCGCTTCTGGCCGACGCGCCGTTCCTGGGGGTGGCGATCGGCAATCTGGTGCAGAACGCGCTACGCTACTCGCCTCCGGACACGTCGGTCCGGGTGAGCGCCGGCGATGAAGGGGACGGCATCGTCATCCGTGTCGCCGACCAGGGCCGCGGCATGAGCCCTGATGAGGTGGAACGCATCGGTTCGATCTATTTCCGCGCCTCGTCCTCGCGCGGGACCAAGGGGTCGGGGCTGGGGCTTTACATGACGCAGAAGATCGTCGCCGCCCATGGCGGAACCCTGACGGTGGAGAGCGTGCGCGACGAGGGCTCCGTCTTCACCATCAGGCTGCCGGATGGCGGCGCTCAATTGCCGGTTCCTGGCAGGCTCGCCGCGCAATAGCGGCCAAGGTTCAGTAAAGCGACTTCGGAATCCGCTCGGCCAGCGACCGGTCATAAGCGTCGCCGCCCTCGCGCCCGGCGCTGGCCTCCGCCAGCAATGCGCCTACCGATGGCAGGTCGCTTCGCGGCACCCGGGCCTCCGGATCCCACAGGCGGGAGCGCAGCAGGGCGCGGGCGCACTGGAAGAATACCGTCTCTATGGTGACCACCAGCACCGACTTCGGCGCCTTGCCGTCGACGGCGAAGCTGTCGCACAGCGTGGGGCCGGTGTCGATGACGGCGCAGCCGTTGACGCGTAGCGTCTCGTTCAGACCCGGCACCAGGAACAGCAGTCCGACCCGCGGATCGGCCAGGATGTTGCGCAGGCTGTCGATGCGGTTGTTGCCGCGGCGGTCGGGGATCAGCAGGGTGCGGTCGTCCACCACGCGGACGAAGCCCGGCCCGTCGCCGCGCGGCGAGGCGTCGAGTCCATCCGGCCCGCTGGTGGCGAGGATGAGGAAGGGCGACGCCTCGATCAGTGCGCGGTAGCCGGGGGTCAGCGCCGGCACCTCCTTGGCGATGGAGGCGGCGACCGGCTCGCCATAGAGGGCTTCCAGCGCGGCCAGGTCGGTGATGGGGCGGCTCATTTCGTATCCAGCAGGAAATAGACGAAATCGAGCACCGGAGTCGTCAGCCCGAACTGGCCCAGCAACGTGTGCGCCTGTCCGCGATGGTGGGTCTGATGGTTGAAGACGTGGGTAATGACCTGCGCGAAGGGCAGTTCGTGCGGCGTGCCGGCCATGCTGCGGTAGGACAGGGCCGACTCGAACCGCTCCGCCGGAGTCGCGGCGACCACGCGCAGGATGCGCTCGTCCTCCGCCTCGCGGGCGGCGCGCAGGCCGGCGAAATCGTCGTACAGAATCTCGTCCAGCGACGACGGCTTCGGCCCGGTTCCCTCGATCCGCTCCAACCACACGCGGTCGCCGACCAGGATGTGGTTCAGCGTGCCGCGGAGCGAACTGAAGAAGGCGCCGCGGTCCTCCCGGAACTGCGCGTCGGACAGCTGGGCCGCGACCTCGTACAAGCGGCGGTTGGCCCAGCGGTTGTAGCGGGCGAGGGTCTCGAAATGCGACTTGGGGTCCATGAGAAGCCTCTTACGGGAGAGAGAGAGGATCAAACCCCCGCGCGCTTGGCCGACAGGCCGGCGTGGGACAGCAGAACCTCGCGCTTGCCCTGGTGGTTGGCCGGGCCGACCACACGTTCGGTCTCCATCCGCTCGACCAGACGGGCGGCGCGGTTGTAGCCGATCTGCAGCTGGCGCTGGATGAAGCTGACCGACACCTTGCCCTCGCGCACCACGAGGTTGACGGCCTGCATGTAGAGGTCGTCGCCGGTCGCGGCCGAACCGCCCTCCTCATCCTCTACCGCGGCGGTTTCCTCTTCCTCCTCGGTGATGGCGGTGACGTAGTTGGGGGCGCCCTGGGCCTTGACGTACTGGACGATCTCCTCGACCTCCGAATCGGAGACGAAGGGGCCGTGGACGCGGGTGATGCGGCCGCCGCCCTGCATGTACAGCATGTCGCCCTGGCCCAGCAGCTGCTCCGCCCCGGCTTCGCCCAGGATGGTGCGGCTGTCGATCTTGCTGGTGACCTGGAAGCTGATGCGGGTCGGGAAGTTGGCCTTGATGGTGCCGGTGATGACGTCGACCGACGGGCGCTGCGTCGCCATGATTAGGTGGATGCCGGCGGCGCGCGCCATCTGGGCCAGACGCTGGATCGCCGCCTCGATCTCCTTACCGGCGACCAGCATCAGATCGGCCATTTCGTCGACGATCACGACGATGTAGGGCAGGGGCGTCGGTTCCGACGGTGTCAGGTCGAAGACATTCTCCGGCTCGCCCGGCGCCGGGGCGCGGCGCGGCATCTTCTCGCCGGCGGCAATCATCTCCGCCATGCGGGCGTTGTAGCCCTCGATGTTGCGGACGCCGAGCTTGGACATCGCCTCGTAACGGCTTTCCATCTCGCGCACGGCCCAGCGCAATGCGACCACCGCCTTCTTGGGATCGGTGACGACAGGCGTCAGCAGGTGCGGGATGCCGTCATAGACCGACAGCTCCAGCATCTTGGGATCGACCATGATGAAGCGGCAGCGCTCCGGCGGCAGCCGGTAGAGCAGCGACAGGATCATGGTGTTGATCGCCACCGACTTGCCCGAGCCGGTGGTGCCGGCGACCAGCAGGTGCGGCATGCGGGCGAGGTCGGCCACCACCGGCTCGCCGCTGATGTCCTTGCCGAGCGCGATGGCGAGCTGCGCCGTGGTGTTGCGGAAGGCGTCGTGGTCGAAGCTTTCGCGCAGGTAGACCATCTCGCGCACCGGATTCGGCAGCTCGACACCGATGACGCTGCGGCCGGGAACGATGGCGATGCGGGCGGTGACCACGCTCATCGAGCGGGCGATGTCGTCGGTCAGGTTGATGACGGTGGCCGATTTGGTGCCGGGCGCCGGCTCGAACTCGTACAGCGTCACCACCGGGCCGGGGCGGACGTCCATGATCTCGCCGCGGACGCGGAAGTTCTTCAGAACGGTTTCCAGCATCCGCGCATTGCGGGCCAGCACCGATTCGTCATGCTGCTGGACCGGGCGCGGCGGCGGGTTCTGCAGCAGCGCGACGGCGGGCAGCGAATAGACGGCGGGATATTCCACCGGCTCCGCCGGAGCGGCGGGCGCGGCCGGGGCGCAGGGTGCCACCGCCGCCGGCACGGGGGCCGGAACAGGAGCGGCCTCGCACGGGGCGGCGGCGGGGGCTTCGGCCTCCGCCGGGTCGCGCGCCTCATAGGCCCATTCGACGCCGGACAGGAAGGCGAAGCCGGCGACCACCGCCAGCGCCTCGTCCGAGAGGTTGGTGGAATAGACGGTGCCGGCGCGCGGCGTGCCGGGCAGAACCTCCACATCCCACATCACGCGGCCGTCGGGGCGTGGGTTGGGGACGAGGTTGAAGGGGCGGCCGTTCAGCGCGCACCACAGATTGAACTCGTCGGCGGTCACCACGCCCGCCTGGGTGGGCGGGGCGGCGAGATGCGGCATACGCGGGGTCATGCCGAGGCTCCCGGCTTCTGAACGGTGAGGGGGACTGGACCGGAGGAGGAGCCGCCCGGCAGGGGAGCGCGCGCGGCCAGTTCGCGCGGCGTCATCTCGTAGGCGGCGACCAGCAGCTTGTCGATGCTGACCCCGTCGCTGGACATCGGCAGCACCAGCCGTTCGAAGCTGCGGGTGCGTCCGCCGAAGACCGCGGTGTGGACACGGGCGACAGGCAGCCGCTCGCGGCGCACCGTCTCGTATTCCGGCTGCAGCAATGCCCGCTGTTCGGGCGGCAGATCGTCCAGCGTGGCGCCCAGGCGCGACTGGCCGAAGGCGGCGGCCAGTGCCTTGCCGTAATAGGAATAGACGAAGGTGCCGGATTCCTCTCCGATCACCTCGAACACGGCGATGTTGTCCTTCCACGGCCGCAAATCGGCCGGGGCGATGCTGTTGGGGACCGGCGGACGGCCGGCGACGGATTTGGTGAGCCAGAATTCGAGCAGGCCGCTGAGATACGGCGTCGCCAGCTCGGTTCTTTCCTTGGTCATGACAATCGCAGCTGGACGGGCGGCGCTCCCGCGGGGTAACGCCGCCGGAGCTTTCAAGAGCCGCCCGAACCATACCCGCAAGGGCCGGTGCGGCGCAACCGCAAGGGCTAAGCCCGGCAGGGGCGCCGCACCCCCGTTTTTACTGGCCGGCCTTTACCCGCGCTTCATCAGGCCGCACAGGTGACGCCGGTGCCGCCAAGCCCGCAATAGCCGTTGGGATTCTTGGCGAGATACTGCTGGTGGTAGCCTTCGGCGAAGTAGAAGGGCGGGGCCTCGCGAATCTCGGTGGTGATCGGGCCATAGCCGGCCTGGGCCAGCCGCTCCTGATAGGCGGCCAGCGTCGACTCCGCCGCGGCCTTCTGGGCGGGGCCGTGGGTGTAGACGGCGGAGCGGTACTGGGTGCCGACGTCGTTGCCCTGGCGCATACCCTGGGTCGGGTCGTGCGACTCCCAGAAGACGCGCAGCAGATCCTCGACCTTCACCATCGCCGGGTCATAGACGACGCGCACCGCCTCGGTATGGCCGGTGCGGCCGGTACAGACCTCTTCATAGGTCGGGTTCGGGGTGTGGCCGCCCTGATAGCCGACGGCGGTCACCCAGACGCCGGGAATCTGCCAGAACTTGCGCTCCGCCCCCCAGAAGCAGCCGAGCCCGAGGTCGATGACCTCCAGCCCCGGCGGGTAGGGCGCGGTGAGGCGATGGCCGTTGACGTGGTGCTGTTCGGGAACCGGAACGGGTTGGCTGCGGCCGGGCAGCGCCTCCTCCGGCGTCGGCAGCGTCGGCGGCTTGCGCATGAAATGCCCCAGCATGGTCGGGTCTCCCATCAATGACGATCCTGTGGATCGATGACGATCCGTTGGAGTGACCACTTATGTCGGGTGGCGGGCTTGCCGCGGCAAGGTGGCGCAGGGATGCGACGTTTCGGTGAACCTTCCGGTGGGTCCGCGCGTTTGATCCTGTGACCTGCTGGGAATTTGAAAAAGGAGAGCCATCATGGCCAGCACCACCGACGAGCGCCTGATCCAATCGCTGATCGACCATGGCCGCCGCAACGGCAACCGGCTGAGCGCCGAAGCGCTGGGTGAGATCCTGCCTGTCGATACCATGACCCCGGAGGAAACCGCCGCGGTGATCGAGCGGGTGGAGGCTGCCGGAGTCGAGGTCGAACTGGACGATTCCCGCCTGATGCAAGGCCGGCCCAATCCGGCATTGGCGCGCCAGCGCGGCGACTATCACCGTGGCGACGGCGTGGTCGACATGGCGAGCCCGGCGGCCCCGGCGGTGTCGGCTCCGGGTGCGGTGCCGTCGCGCCACGGCTGGGCCGACGACATCGCGGACGGCCATGCCGGTGGCCATCATGGCGGCGCGCCGACCTGGAAGCGTGACGGCGTGGAACTGCTGCCGCTGGCCTCCATGGCCGTGGTTGCGGTGGTGTTGATCGCGGCGCTCGGTTAGCCGGCTTAGCCGGCGGCCAGCGCGTGGATGAGGATGGCGGCGGTGGCGGCGACGTTCAGCGACTGGACGCGCCCGCTGCCGGGAATGGTCAGCACCGCCTCGCAGGCCGCCAGCGTGGCCGGCGGGATGCCGTCCTCCTCGTTGCCCAGCACGACCGCGGGGGGCTTGGCGTTCAGCTGCTTGAAATTGGGTTTGCCGCGCCAGCCGGTCAGCGCGCCGGCATCGACCGTCGGCCGGGTCTGGTCCAGCGCCGTTCCGAACACCCGGTGGCTGGCGCGCAGCCGCTTCAGCACGGCCGGCAGGGCGGGGGCGCGCTCCAGCGTCACCCACTCGAATCCGCCCTCCGCCACACGATAGGCGGCTTCCGACGGCAGAGCTTGGCCGGGATGGTCGGAGATCAGGACGCGGGGCAGGCCGAAAAAGGCGGCGGTGCGCAGGATGGCGCCGAGATTGTGCGGGTTGCCGACGCCGTCAAGGATCAGCAGCGGTTCGGACGCCCGTCGCACGGCCTCCGTATCGAACAGCGGCAGCGTCCGCGGCGCCATCAGCGCCACCACCCCGCCATGCAGGACCGTGCCGGCGACCTTTGCCAGCTCGTCGCCCTCCACCATGCGGTAGGGCTTGCGGGCCGCCGCCATCGCCTTGCAGAAGGCGCCCACCGCCGGTTTCAGCCGCTCGTCGAAGAACAGGCGCTCGACCCGTTCCGGTTCATGGGCGAAGAGGGCGGAGACGGCGGCCAGCCCGGCGACGCGGAACAGCTTGCGCGATTCGGTGGGGTCCGGGGCTGACGGAGGGACGGGGGCGGCGGTCCGGGTACGGGTGCGGCTGGGATGGGGCGGGCGCCCGCGCGGAGGCATGGAGGTCCTGTCTGTCTGGAAAGAAGTGGTGGCTTACAGCAGCTTCACCACCAGGAAGCCGCCGATCAGCGCCACCGCGAACACGCTGGTGACCAGGGTCAGCCGCTTTTCGATGAAGGCGCGGATCGGCGGGCCGAAGAAATACAGCAGCGCCGCCACCAGATAGAAGCGGATCGACCGCGAGATGATCGACGCGCCGATGAACACCCACAGCGGCAGATGCGCCACGCCTGCCGTGATGGTCAGCAGCTTGTAGGGGATGGGCGTCATGCCCTTGATGATGAGGATTTCCGCCCCGTACTCGACGAAGGTGTGGCGCAGCTGCTCGAACTTGTCGGTCAGGTGATAGAACTCGATCACCCAGCGGCCGATCGTCTCGTACAGGAAATAGCCGATCATGTAGCCGGCGATGCCGCCGACGACCGAGGCCAGCGTGCAGATCGTCGCCAGCTTCCACGCCGCCTTGCGGTTGGCGATGACCATCGGCACCAGCAGCAGGTCCGGCGGCAGCGGAAAGAAGGAGCTTTCGGCGAAGGAGACCCCGGCCAGCCAGGCCGTCGAATCCTTCGACGCGGCCTTGGCCATCGTCCAGTCGTAAAGACGCTTCAGCATGAATGGGCCGTCCTTCGTCGCTGCCGTTGCGGTGCACGAGGCATCTTTTAGGCGCGACGGTCCCGGTGCGCCAGTGCCCAATTCGACCGCCCCCGGACAGGGTGAAGCCCTCCGGAGGCGTTAGCCCGTTCCGGCCGGACCTGTGCCGGGCTTTTCTTCAGGAGCTTCCTCCTTCAGCACCTCGTCCAGCCAGCGCAGGTGCGGCTCGGCGGCCTTGCGCGCCTCTTCCTGGGTCTGGCGGTAACGGGTGACCACCTCCTGGCCCAGCGGGGTCAGGCCGGCGCCGCCGCCTTCACGGCCGCCGACGCTGGTGCGGATCACCGGCTCGCGGAAGGCGGTGTTCATCGTCTCCACCAGGAACCAGGCGCGGCGGAAGGTCATGTCCAGCGAGCGCGCGGCGGCGGAGATCGAGCCGGTGCGGTCGATGGCCTCCAGCAGGGCGATCTTGCCGGGGCCGATGGCGCCCGACGGGTGCAGGAAGCGGACACGAAGGTCGGCGGGCATGGTGTTCCGTTGCGAATCCGAAAGGGATGGGAACAACCATGTGGGGAGCGCCTTGCCGGTTCAAGCGTCAAGTGGGTCGATAGGGGGCGCCACCAATGGGGGGTGCGATCCGCCGCCCCCCCGGCCGATCATTCTTACTCTGCCCCGGCGGCCTCGGCGAGGCCCAGGAAGGCCGGCAGGTCGTGGGTGATGACGTAGGTGGGGATCGGGGCCAGGAAGTCGCGCATGCGGCCCTTTTCCGTGAAGCGCTTGCGGAAGCGGGAGTGGGTGAACAGCGTGCCCAGCTTCGGCACGATGCCGCCGGCGATATAAACGCCGCCGCGCGCCCCCAGCGTCAGGGCGAGGTTGCCGGCGACGGTGCCCAGCATGGCGCAGAACATCTCCACCGCTTCCACGCAATGGGGCTCGCTGCCGGTCAGGGCGTTGTCGGCGACCTGGGCGGGGGTAAGGGCGGCCGGTTCCCGCCCGTCCAGGATCGACAGCGCGCCATAGAGGTTGACGAGGCCCGGCCCGGACAGCACCCGCTCGGCCGAGACATGGTCGAAGCTCTTGCGCAGCTGGCCCAGCACCGCGCTCTCGCGGTCGCTGATCGGCGCCATGCTGACATGGCCGCCCTCGCCCGACAGCGCGGTCCAGCGGTTGTTGGCGCCCGGCACCAGACCGGACACTCCCAGCCCGCTGCCCGGCCCCAGCACCCCGACGACGGCCCCCGGCTGCGGTGCGCCGTCGCCGATCTGGCGCCGGTCCTCGTCCGCCAGACGCGGCACCGACAGGGCAACGGCGGTGAAGTCGTTGATGACGACCAGCCCGTCCAGCCCCAGGGCGTCGCGCACCCGGTTGACGGAGAACTGCCAGACCAGATTGGTCATGGCGATGTGGTCGCCGGTGACCGGCCCGGCCACCGCGAAGGCGCCGCGCCGCGGGCGGCCGGGGGTGCCGACCGCCGCCAGACCGACCGCCGACAGATAGGCGCCGGCCGCATCCTCGATCGAGGCGTAATCGGCGCAGCGCAGCACGCGGGTGTCGCGCACGATCCTGCCATCGATCAGGCCGAAGCGGGCATTGGTGCCGCCGATGTCGGCGACCAGAATGGGGGCGAGACTGGGGGCGGGGGAGAGGTCGGCGGCCATGGATCCGGGTCTGCGCTGTTGGTGGGCCGAGCGGATGCTCGTTTGATGGACCGAGCGGATGCTCAGGTGACCGGAAAGTCATACGGTGCCCGGGTCAGTGCGTCTACATAGCTTTCACGCCACCAGCTGATGTCGTGCCGCCGCAAGGTCTGCATCAGGGCCGCGTAGCGTTCCTTGCGCTCGCCCAGCGGCATGGTCAGCGCCCGCTGCAGCGCGTCGCCGACGCCTTCGATGTCGAAGGGGTTGACGATCAGCGCCTCGCCCATTTCGTGGGCGGCGCCGGCGAACTGGGACAGCACCAGCACGCCCGGATTGTCGGCGTCCTGGCAGGCGACATATTCCTTGGCGACGAGGTTCATGCCGTCGCGCAGCGGCGTCACCAGCCCGACATTGGCCAGCCGGTAGAAGCCCGCCAGCACGCGCTGGCCAAAGCTGCGGTTCAGGTAGCGGATCGGCTGCCAGTCGAACTCGGCGAAGCGGCCATTGATGCGGCCGGCCATCTCCGACAGCTCGCGACGGATGGCGATGTATTCCGGCACATCCTCGCGCGAGGGCGGGGCGACCTGCAGGAAGGAGACGCGGTTGCAATGCTCCGGGTAGCTTTCCAGAAGCTGTTCGAAGGCGGCGAATCGCTGGGGCAGGCCCTTGGAATAGTCGAGCCGGTCGACGCCGATGATCAGGCGGCGGCCGACCAGGCTTTCGCGCAGCCGTTCGGCCTGCCGCGAGCGGCCGGCGGTGCGGGCCAGGCTTTCCAGCGCTTCGGTGTCGATGCTGATGGGAAAGACCTTCGCCAGCAGGGTGCGGCCGAAGGCGCGGATCATCGCCGTCCCGTAGGCGCCGCGCTGTTCCACCGTGCCGTCGGTCTCGGTGCGGATATAGTCGCAGAAACCGCGCAGGTCGGTGGCGGTGTGGAAGCCGACAAGATCGTAGGCGCACAGCTCGCGGATCAGGTCGCGGTGGTTGGGCAGGGCGGTCAGCAGTTCCGGCGGCGGGAAGGGCGTATGCAGGAAGAAGCCCATGCGTTGCGAACAGCCGCGCCGGCGCAGTTCGTCGCCGAAGGGGATCAGGTGATAGTCGTGAACCCAGATCATGTCGTCCGGGCGCAGCAGCGGCTCCAGCTTGTCGGCGAAATAAGCGTTGACCCGTTCGTATCCTTCGCGCGTGCGCCGGTTCACCGAGATCAGGCCCAGTCGGTAATGGAACAGCGGCCATAAGGTCTGGTTGGCGAAGCCGTTGTAATATTCCTCGTGGTCGCGGCGGCCCAGATCCAGCGTGGCATAGGTCAGCTTGCCGGCTTCCGTCCGTGTCGGCTCCGCCTGGGACTCGCCATCGACGACCTTTCCGCTCCACCCGAACCAGATGCCGCCGGTCTTCTTCAAGGCCGCCAGGATGGCGACGGCGAGACCGCCGGCCGCCTGCTTGCCCTCTTCCATCAGGGCCACCCGGTTGGATACGACGACGAGCCTGCTCACGATGTTCTTCTCCTTATTGGCCGCCGGCAGGGCGTTCCGCAGTCCGCGAAGGCCGGCTGTCCTTGCGGACACCCTATGCGGGACCACTACGAAACGACCATGGGCGGGCTTGGTTCCGAGCGCCGGCTGTCAAGCTCAAGACGCTGGTCCGAAGGTCCGGCGCTTCCTGTCCTATGGGTCAGATCACTCCACGAAGGGTTATGGTGCAACGCAACATAACATGCCTAGGCGCTATCCGGTTCGCGATACCTCCAGCTGCGGTTAACATAATGTAATGAATAAGAAATTCTTTTTTGTGCTTGAAGCCGGGCGGCGGCGAGTTCATATTGTGCAGTGCGGCAACGGTCGCGCCTCGGCGTGGACGTTGGCGTAACGCACTTCTTGGGCGTTTCCTCCCTAGACTGAGGCCGCGGGTCCGCCCGCGGCCTTTTTTTTGTGCGAAAGGCACCCGGATCCGACGCGACAGCGCGCCGGCCCGGAAGAAGCCGCAGCGGCGCCAAGCCGAAGCTTGGCCCTGACGTGATAGGGCGAAACTGTGGCAGAGACGGGGCAATGGTCCCCTGCTGGCGCCTTATCCGCGGATCAGCGCGGACCCAGCCCGTGCGGCGGCAGCAGGCCCAGCGTGTCGACCAGCTCGGTCATGTGGCGGGTCAGAACATCCAGGTAGGGCAGGCGCGTCAGCGTCGCCTCGTCCATGTAGAGGTCGCGGGCGATTTCAATCTGAAGCGTGTGAATGCCCTGGCGTGGCCGGCCGTAATGGCGGGTGGTGTAGCCGCCGGCATAGGGATTGTTGCGGCTGACGGCATAGCCCAGCCCGCACAGGTAGGCCTCCGCCGCGTTGATCACCGCGGGAGCGCAGGCGTTGCCGAAACAGTCGCCCAGCACGATGTCGGGATGGCTGGCGGTGCGCCCGCCACTTTTTCCATTGCCCCGCCGTCCATCGGTGGTGGCGCTGGCGGATGGCATGGAATGGCAGTCGACCAGCAGCACGTGGCCGAAGGCGTCGCGGGTTGCGTCCACCAGCTGGCGCAGCGCGTTGTGATAGGGGGTGTAGCAGCGGCTCACCCGGTCCAGCGCCTCGGCGAAGCGCAGCTTGCCCTTGTAGATGTCCTCGCCGTTGGCGACCACGCGGGCGATGGTGCCCAGCCCCGCCGCCACCCGGGGGGAACGGGTGTTGACATAGGCCGGCAGCGGATCGGCGAACATCTCCGGATCCAGTTCGTAGGCCTCGCGGTTGACGTCCAGATAGGCGCGCGGGAACAGGGCGCGGATCAGCGGCACGCCCAAGCCGGGGGCGAAGGCGAAGATCTCGTCGACGAAGCAGTCCTCCGACTTGCGCAGCGCGCGGGCATCCAGGCGGGACGAGGCGAGGAAGGCGGCGGAATAGGCGTTCCCGCTGTGCGGCGACGCCAGCACGAGCGGCAGCCTCTGGCTCTGTGGGGCCAGGATTTCGAAGGCCGGGGCGTCTGGCGGCGAAGCGACGGCGGCCGGATCGGGACCGGCGCCGTCGTCGCGCTGCGCGTCGAAGGAGGCATCCATGGTCGAATGATGTAATGGACGGTGGCCGCCGTGTCACGGGACCTCTGTCAGGGGATTGGCCACCGCTCTTTCACCGACGGATAAAAAAAGCGGGAAGGGGCCATGAAAGGGCTTGCGTGTCGGCAAGGAGGTCGGTATACACCCGCCCACGCCGGACGGAACGACGCTAGACGATCCGCCACCGGCCGCTACAGTGGGCGGTTAGCTCAGCGGGAGAGCACTACGTTGACATCGTAGGGGTCACTGGTTCAATCCCAGTACCGCCCACCATTCTGAAGGCCGCGAACCGGAACGGGTTCGCGGCCTTCTCCATTTTGGGGATTTCGCACCCCCACGGACGCTGCATATCTGCACTCCGCCCGCTCGGTTTCTTCCCTCGCCAAGCCCCCTCGCCAGATCCTTCCCTGCACCGTACCATCCGGTTCGCAAACAAAGCATTGGGAGGATCCTTCATGCCTGTCCGTACCCTGCGCCGCCCCGGCGGTAGTCTTGCCGCCGCTGTCGGCGCAGTTCTGGTCTGTGCCGTCGCCGCCCTTTCGCCCACCGGTGCCACGGCGCAGGCGGCCCCTGCCGCACAAGCCGCCGGCACGGCCACCGAAGCGTCGCGCCTGGATACCGTGCTGTCGGCGGGCACGCTACGTGTCGGAACCACCGGTGACTACAAGCCCTTCACCTACCTGAATCCGCAGACCCAGAAGTTCGAGGGTATGGACATCGACCTCGCCGAAGCCATGGGCAAGGCGCTGGGCGTGAAGGTGGAGTTCGTGAAGACGACGTGGGGCAACCTGCTGCCCGACCTGCTGGCCGACAAGTACGACATCGCCGTCGGCGGTGTTTCCGTGACGCTGGAGCGGCAGAAGAAGGCATTGTTCTCCGATGCGCTGATGCGCGACGGCAAGACGCCGATCACCCGCTGCGAGAACAAGGACCGCTTCCAGACCGTTGCCGATATCGACAAGCCCGGCGTCCGCCTGATCGTCAACCCCGGCGGCACCAACGAGAAATTCGCCCGCGCCCACATCCACACTGCCCAGATCGAGGTGCATCCGGACAACGTCACCATCTTCGACCAGATCGTCGCCGGCAAGGCCGACCTGATGATCACCGATGCGGTGGAGACCCGGCTTCAGCAGAAGCTGCATCCGGAGCTGTGCGCCGTCCATCCGGACAAGCCCTTCGATTTCTCGGAAAAGGCCTTCCTGCTGCCGCGCGACGTCGTGCTGAAGCTGTGGATCGACCAGTGGCTGCACCGCGCGGTCGCCACTGGCGAGTATCAGGCGGTGTTCGACCGCTGGCTGAAGTAGCCGACCGAAACCATGCGGATGCCGTTGCGCCGTTCGCCTGCGCGGCGGCATCCGCATGCGGTTTGACTGAACCGGCAAGTATGGGCAAAGCCGGCGGTTCAGCCGCAAGGATGCCGCAAAAGCACCAAGGGCCCGGCGATTGCTCGCCGAGCCCTTGGTTTATTTGGTGGAGCCAAGGAGGATCGAACTCCTGACCTCTACAATGCCATTGTAGCGCTCTCCCAGCTGAGCTATGGCCCCTTCAACTCTGGGGGCCGGTCGTTTCCGTCCGGCCTTGGTGGAGCGGGATAATAGTCAGGCGGCGGAGTGATGCAAGCGGAAAATTCGTCCTTTCACGCTTTTTTTCACCACCCCGCCGGACCTCCCGCTCTTACCGGAAAGCAGTCAGCGGGAAGGGCGCCGTTCAGCGCTCCTCCTCGTCCTCGCCTTCGACATCGACGACCTCATCCATGTCGTCCTCGCCCAGTTCGGACGTGTCCTCGATCAGGACATCGTCCTCATCTTCGGTGGTATCGTCGGCTTCCTCGATGTCGTCGACGGACATGTCGTCCTCGACGTCCTCCAGTTCCGCGGTCTCGGTCTCGGTCTCGACCTCTTCCTCGTCCTCCGGCACGGCCACCACCTTCTTGGTGTCGTCGGTGGGGGCCGGACGGGCCTTGCGGGACTTCAGCAGAGCCTCGGGATCGAACTGCGCGCCACAGCTCGGGCAGACCGGCGGGTCCTTGCGCATGTCATAGTAACGAGCGCCACAGCTCGGGCAGATGCGCTTGACGCCCCATTCGGGTTTGGCCACGCCACGTCCTCCGTCACAAAAATCAGGGGGTTCTCAAGAGGCGCCCTTTGCCATGCCCTGAGACGCTTGTCAAAAAAAAGATGAAGCGGCCGGGTGATCGCCGTGCCGCGGCGGCGGCGGGAAAGAGGTATCCCGCTCGGACAGGGGTTGCCTTTACAGGCCGTTAACCATAACTCGCTAGAACGGACCTGCACAGTGTGCAACTCCTCCATTTGGTTTCCTCCTTGATCCTCCTTGAACTCGGGGCCGCCTTCGGGCGGCCTCTTTTCATTGGTGCCCGGCCGTATTTGTGAGGTCCGCCCAGCGGAGGACCCAAGGGAGGAGTAGGGAGAGCACCCCGGCCCTCTCGCATCGGGGCGGGGGCTGTGATAGGAACGGCGGCCATATCCGCTTCCCGTTCCGATCCGAAGGACCCGTTCCATGACGCATGCAAGGCCGCTGCGCTCCACCACCACCGGCGCGATCCGGGGCAGCATCCGCGTGCCCGGCGACAAGTCGATCTCGCACCGGTCGTTGATGCTGGGCGCCATCGCGGTGGGCGAGACGGTGATCCACGGCCTGCTGGAGGGGGAGGACGTCCTGCACACCGCTGCGGCGATGCGCCTGCTGGGGGCCGAGGCGGTGCGGGAAGACAACGGCCAGGGGGCGGGCGTCTGGCGCGTGCGCGGCGTCGGGCTGGGGGCGTTGCAGGAACCGGCGCAGGTTCTGGACATGGGCAACAGCGGCACCGCCGCCCGCCTGCTGATGGGTCTGGTCGCCGGCCATCCGATCACCTGCGTCTTCACCGGCGACGCCTCGCTGAACAAGCGGCCGATGGCCCGCGTCACCAAGCCGCTGGAGGAGATGGGCGCCCGCTTCGTCGGCCGCTCCGGCGGGCGGCTGCCGCTGACCGTGGTCGGCAGCGGCGATCTGGTTCCGATCACCTATCGCCTGCCGGTGGCCTCCGCCCAGGTCAAGTCGGCGATCCTGCTGGCCGGCCTCAACACCGCCGGCGCCACCACGGTGATCGAGGCGGAGCCGACGCGCGACCACACCGAACTGATGCTGCGCCATTTCGGCGCCACCGTGACCACCGAGCGGTTGGAGGACGGCGCGCTGGCCGTCACCGTCATCGGCCAGCCGGAACTGACCGGCCGGACCATCCATGTGCCGGCCGATCCCAGCAGCGCCGCCTTTCCGGCGGTCGCCGCCCTGCTGCGGCCGGGCTCGGAACTGCTGCTGAACGACGTTGGCATGAACCCGCGCCGCACCGGCCTCTATGACACGCTGGTGGAGATGGGGGCCGACATCGCCTTCGAGAACCGCCGCGATCAGGCGGGCGAGCCGGTGGCCGACCTGCGGGTGAAGCACAGCGCCCTGAAGGGTGTGGTGGTGCCGGCCGATCGCGCGCCGAGCATGATCGACGAATACCCGGTCCTGGCCGCCGCCGCCGCCTGTGCCGAGGGCACCACGGTGATGCTGGGCCTGAAGGAACTGCGGGTGAAGGAGAGCGACCGTCTCGCCATGGTGGCGGAAGGCCTGACCCGCTGCGGCGTGTCGGTGGAGGTCGGCGCCGACGACAGCCTGACGGTGCACGGAACAGGGAAGGGACCGAAGGGCGGTGCCACCGTCGCCACCGCCATGGACCACCGCATCGCCATGAGCTTCCTGGTGCTGGGCATGGCGACGGACGAGCCGGTGTCGGTCGACGACGGCGCCTTCATCGACACCAGCTTCCCCGGCTTCGTAGGCCTGATGAACGGGCTCGGCGCGAAGATTGCGGAGGCGTGAGGCGATGACGCAGCCGCTTTCCAATCAGGAGGTCCCGGCCAGGGCGGTTGTCGTCGCCATCGACGGCCCGGCCGCCAGCGGCAAGGGCACCCTGTCGCAGCGCATCGCCGATGCCTTCGGCTTCGCCCATCTCGACACCGGCGTGCTGTACCGTGCGGTCGGCGTGTCGGTGCTGCGGGCCGGCGGCGATCCGGCCGACAACGCGGCGGCGGCGCGCGCCGCCTATGAGCTGCACCCCGAACACCCCATCCTGCAGGAGGTGGCGCTGCGCACCGACGAGGCGGCGCAGGCGGCCAGCAAGGTGGCGGCGGTGCCGGAGGTGCGGGCGGCGCTGCTCGACTTCCAGCGGCGCTTCGCCACCCACCCGCCGGGCGGCGCGCCGGGGGCGGTTCTGGACGGGCGCGACATTGGAACGGTGGTCTGCCCCGATGCCCAGGCCAAACTGTTCATTACCGCTTCGGTGGAGGTCCGGGCCGAACGGCGACTCAAGGAGTTGCAGAGACGGGGGATTCCGGCTATATCCTCCGATGTCCTGGAGGACATGAAGGCTCGTGATGCGCGCGACAGCCAGAGAGCGGTGGCCCCGCTCCGTCCGGCTGCCGACGCTTTTGTGCTTGATACGTCCGCTCTCGATGCCGATCAGGTGTTCTCGATGGCGGTCGCCCACATCGGTTCGAAAACCGGTCTGAAGCCCACGGCGTAACGCCGCCGCTTCCGGCCTCCGTTGACGGGCCGCCGGTGGCGGCGCGAACGGGTCCGACTCCCTCCACGGAAAACCATCAACCAAGTCGCCGGGCGTGGTGCCCGGCGCGGCGGTTCGGTCGAGGTCCCACCCGTTTTGCCGCGGGAGGGACCGGAACGGGGCCGCTTTCGCGCCACCTTTAGGAGTTTCAATGGCACAGTCACTGGCCCGCACGGTCGAAAAGGAAAGCTTTGCGTCTCTGCTCGAAGAGTCGCTGGGCGCGGCCGAGTCGCTCGAAGGTACGGTCGTCAAGGGACGCGTCGTCGCCGTCGAGAACGACATGGTCACCATCGACGTCGGTCTGAAGTCGGAAGGCCGCGTCGCGCTGAAGGAATTCGCCGTTGCCGGCCAGCCGCCCGAGCTGAAGGCGGGCGACACCGTCGAGGTCTACCTCGAGCGGATGGAAGACAAGAACGGCGAAGCGATGCTGAGCCGTGAGAAGGCGAAGCGCGAAGAGGCCTGGGCCCTGCTGGAGAAGTCGTTCAACGACCAGACCCGCGTCACCGGCGTCATCTTCGGCCGCGTCAAGGGCGGCTTCACGGTCGACCTGTCGGGCGCCGTTGCCTTCCTGCCCGGTTCGCAGGTCGACATCCGTCCGGTCCGCGACATCTCCCCGCTGCTGGGCACCCCGCAGCCGTTCCAGATCCTGAAGATGGACCGCTCGCGCGGCAACATCGTCGTGTCGCGTCGCGCCGTGCTCGAAGAGAGCCGCGCCGAGGCCCGTTCGGAGCTGGTGGCCAACCTCAAGGAAGGCCAGATCCTCCAGGGCGTCGTCAAGAACATCACCGACTACGGTGCGTTCGTCGACCTGGGCGGCGTCGATGGCCTGCTGCACGTCACCGACATCGCGTGGCGCCGCATCAACCATCCGTCGGAAGCCCTGCAGATCGGCCAGACCGTCACGGTCCAGGTCATCCGCTTCAACCCGGAAACCCAGCGCATCAGCCTGGGCATGAAGCAGCTCGAAGCCGACCCGTGGGAAGGCGTCGAGGCCAAGTATCCGGTCGGCGCGAAGTTCAAGGGCCGCGTCACCAACATCACCGACTACGGCGCCTTCGTGGAGCTGGAGCCGGGGATCGAGGGCTTGGTCCACGTGTCGGAAATGTCCTGGACCAAGAAGAACGTCCATCCGGGCAAGATCGTGTCGACTTCGCAGGAAGTCGAGGTCATGGTCCTGGACGTCGATCCGCAGAAGCGCCGCATCAGCCTCGGCCTGAAGCAGTGCCTGGACAACCCGTGGGAGACCTTCACCGACAAGTTCGGTCCTGGCACCGAGCTGGAAGGCGAAGTCAAGAACATCACCGAGTTCGGTCTGTTCGTCGGCCTCCCGGGCGACATCGACGGCATGGTCCACATGTCCGATCTCGACTGGAACAAGTCGGGTGAAGAGGCGATCGCCGAGTACAAGAAGGGCGACCGCGTCAAGGTCAAGGTTCTCGACGTCGACGTCGAGAAGGAGCGCATCAGCCTCGGCATCAAGCAGCTGGCCAGCGACCCGTTCGAGTCGGCCACCGCCGGCCTGAAGAAGAACGAGGTCGTGACCTGCACCGTGACGCAGGTGACGGACGGCGGCATCGAAGTGACCGTCGGCGAGGGCTACACCGGCTTCATCCGCAAGTCGGACCTGTCCCGCGACCGTTCGGAACAGCGCCCGGACCGTTTCGCCGTCGGCGAGAAGGTCGATGCCAAGGTCACCCAGATCGACCGCGCTTCCCGCCGCATCTCGCTGTCCATCAAGGCCCGCGAGATGGAGGAAGAGAAGCAGGCGATGGCCGAGTTCGGTTCGTCCGACTCGGGCGCCTCGCTGGGCGACATCTTGGGCGCCGCTCTGAAGCGCAAGCAGCAGAACGACGAGTGATCGTCTGAGGCCATCCTCTCCGGCGGCAACGTCGGTGAGGGGGGGCTAGCGATCTCCCGGAAGGGTAAGAAAAAGGCCGCGTCCCTGTTGGGGCGCGGCCTTTTTCGTTGCTCCGTTCGGTAGTTACCGACGCGGCTCCGGGCTGCGGGTCAGCGAGGTGATGCTGTCGTCGTAGCGGAATTCCGGCATGTCGCGGACGCTGGCGGCGGTCACCTCGCGCAGGCGGATCGCTTCGCTGCTGGTGCGCAGGTCGGCCAGGGTCAGGTCGGCCGCGATGTCCTTGCCGCCGAAGCCGAGAATGCCGCCGGAATGGATGACGATGTATTGGGCCTCGCCTTTGTCGTCGAGGATCACGTCGGTCACGGTGCCGATCTTCGATCCATCGGCGCCGACGACGCTGCGGTTCATCAGCTGGTCGACACTCGGGCCGGTCTTGCGCTCCACCGTCGCGCCGACGGCCGGAGTCGAGCCGTCGATGATGACGGTCTGGGCAGTGGCCGCCGGCGGAGTCGCCATGCCGACCAGCAGTGTCAGCGCGGGCAAAGCAAACCACATCTTGTGGGTGATCTTCAGCATAGGCGCCTCTCCTCCCCCAGGATCGCGTGGGATCCACCTTGGCTCCATGCGCCTCAACCGGGGACGCATGAAATAGTTGCGGGGGCGCTGTCTCCACCCCTCTTCCGTGTTGATCCTGGAGCAAGTTGGCGGCGACTCGGGGGCGGGGAATGCAGGCCTTTTCGAGTCGCCCCTTGGCTTCCGCCATCTTGGTCCGAGTCGCACCATGGCGAATCGGTGGTGGGTGCAACGGCATATTAGCAACAACATGTTGATTTTCACCGCAAGGAAGCTCTGGCGGTCGGGCGCGTTTTGCGCTCTAATCGGGGGTGCCGCGGTCATGTTCAGCACCGGCGGCCATGTGAGTGCCCACAGTTGGTGCCTTCCGGCCACGATGCGGCCCAGCCGCCGCCTCCTTAAAAAATTTTCTTGGCGGGCGGGAACAGGATCCCAGGTAACGGGTTGAACACCACAAGATCAAGGTTTTGAGGGGTTCGGTCATGTCAACCACAATATCTAGCAGAGTGGGGCTTGCTTGGTCCCGTCGCGCTGGCTAGGATGCGGCCCACGTGACCCGGCCGGCCTCAAGCGGCGGCCCCGGTCCCGGCAGCACAGCGGCGACGGCGGACAGTTGGGCAAGAGGCCCCTGTTTGTACGGCGCCATCTGCGTTGCCGGGCCGGACGGCGGCAGAGACCGCTGGCCGCTTTGATCGGGACGGGTCGCACCACATTTCCATTCGAGCGTGCCGCGGCGCGCTCCAAGCAGGGGACAGTGTCATCATGCGGATCGAGCGTCGTTTCACGCACGAAGGTCAGGACGCCTACGCCAGCCTCGGTTTCCGCCAGGCGACCAGCGAGATCCGCAACCCGGATGGAACGATCGTCTTCCAGCAGACCGGCATCGAGGTGCCGGACAACTTCTCCCAGGTCGCCAGCGACATCCTGGCGCAGAAGTATTTCCGCAAGGCCGGCGTCCCCGCTGCCCTGCGCGCCGTGGAAGAGAACACCGTCCCGTCCTGGCTGTGGCGCAAGGAAGCCGACCAGGAAAAGCTGGCCGCGCTGCCGAAGGAAAAGCGTTTCGTCGGCGAGCATTCGGCCAAGCAGGTGTTCGACCGCCTGGCCGGCACCTGGACCTATTGGGGCTGGAAGGGCGGCTATTTCGA